>URRT01000026.1 GCA_900550355.1 uncultured Collinsella sp. | reverse complement strand
CACCACCTTTAAAAAGGCGACCGGGGGCCGGGCCCGGCTCCCGGCCCGCCACTAGTATGCCTCGGCCGGGTTGCTGGCCAGTTGGTCTTCTTCGGCCAGTTCGGTCATGGCATTAACGAGCTCGAGCGTTTCTTGCGCTTCCTGCTCGTCGACGATCTGGATGCCAAAGCCGGCGTGTACGAGAATATAGTCGCCTACCTGCGCCGTCGGCACGAGTCTCAGCGACACGGGGCGCTCGATGCCCATCATGTCGACGGTGGCCTTGAGGTCGTCGTCGCGTTTGACTACTTTGCCGGGAACGGCAAGGCACATATTGTTCCCCTTTTATACGCTTTGCGCTGGATGGGCGCTTAATAATCCATCAGTTGATGGTAGCGCTCGCGGGGTTCGCGGGCAAACGCGTTACGCCTGTGAGACGGCTGGGCGCGGCGGCGTGCGAGGGCGAGCTACTGTGATGCAATCTGCGCGAGGCGAGCGCGTGCGACTGCCGCCTGACCGTAGGCGATGCAGCCGTCGTTAACGGGCACGGTTTGGGGGACGAGGACAGTAAGGCCTGCGCTTTTGAGCTCGCGGGTGAGGAGTTGAAGCAGAAGTCGGTTCATGAACACGCCGCCCGAGAGCGCGACGGTGTCGATGCCCTCGTGCACGCAGATATCGCTGGCGATGCGCGCCGAGGAGCGCGCGACGGCGACATGGAAGTCGAGTGCGAGCCTGTCGGCGGGCGCTCCGGCTTCAGTTCCTCCCAAAAGTGCCTCAAAGAGTGCTTTCTGATCCAGAACATGGGGGCCGTTCAGCCACGATGGGCCAGATGCGAAATGGCCGGCGTTGTCGTCGGGAAAATGGGCGATTTCGTTGTCGAGCGCGCGCCAGGCGGCAGCCTCAAGCTCGATGGCGGGTTCGCCCTCGTAGGTTGCCTTGTCGCAGATGCCCAGAATTGCTGCCGCGGCATCAAAGAGACGCCCCATGCTGCTGGTACGCGGGCTGTTGATGCCGCGCTCGATCATGGTGGCTGTCACGCTGCGCGTTTGCTCGCCGAGGCTGTCCAAAAGCCGAGCGGCACCTGGGTGCTCGAGCAGGCCGAGCTCACTGAGCAGGGCAAAGGCGTTGCGGCAGGCGTCGCGCACGGAGGCCGCCCCGCCGGGGAGCGCCCAGGTGCGCAAATGCGCGGCGCGCTCAAAGCCGCCAAGGCTGGCAACAAGAAACTCGCCGCCCCAAATGGTCCCATCGGTGCCGGCGCCGGTGCCGTCAAAGGCGATGCCAAGGACACGCGCGTCGGTTGTAAGCTGGCCCGCGGCGATGGCTTCGGCCATCACCGACACGACGTGCGCATGATGGTGCTGCACCTCGACGAGCGGCAGATTGCATTTTCGCGCCTGCTCGCGCGCCCACTGGCCCGATAGATAGCTGGGGTGTAAATCGCAGGCCAAGGCGGCGGGCGCCAAATCAAAGAGATCTTCCAAGCGCGTGCGCGCAGCGTTCCAGGCATCGAAGGTCCCGCCGTTTTCAACATCGCCGATATGCTGCGACACAAAACAGGTTGCCTCGCCGTTCGTCCCTTCACGCGTGAGCGCAATCGTGGCCTTTTGTTGTGGCCCGCAGGCGAGCACGCAGGACGGAGCGCGGTCGAGCGCCGGCAACGGCAGCGGCTGGGGTGCATATCCGCGAGCGCGGCGCACGGGCATAACGGCGCCGTCGACCACGCGCACTACAGAGTCGTCGTAGCGCGAGAGGATCGCGCGGTCGTTACCGAGCAACGCGTCGGCGATGCCAGCAGCAACGAGGTGTTCCCAGGCAAGGTCGTCGTCGGTCTCGATGGGTTCTTCGCTCAGGTTTCCGCTGGTCATGACGAGCGCGTGCATGCCGTGCGACGCGGCAGCTGCAAGCAGAAGATGCTGAAGTGGGGTGTAGGGGAGCATAACGCCAAGCTCGGGCAGGTCGTGCGCGACGGACGGTGCGAGTACGAGGGCGTCGGGAGAATCGCCGTTGCCCTCGCCAACAGTGCGTCGGCGCAGCAGCACAATGGGACGGATACTGCCGGCGAGAAGCTCGCGCTCAGCGTCATCGATATGGCACAGGTGCCCGGCATCGGCAAGACTGCGCACCATGACGGCAAGTGGTTTGTTACTGCGGCGTTTGCGATGGCGCAACTCGGCCACCGCCTGCTCGTTGGCAGCATCACAGGCTAGATGGAATCCGCCCAGGCCCTTGATGGCGACGACGCCACCGCTGGCCAGCAGCTCAACGTAGCGCTCGATGATGGCGTCGCTGGCCTCGCGTGTGGTGCCGACGGCCGGTGTCGCGGACGAATTCCCGCACGCATCGCTGTTCACAGCCTCACGCCACGTAATATGCGGCCCGCAATCAAAGCAGGCATCGGGCTGCGCGTGAAAACGCCGGTCGAGCGGATTGGCATACTCCGCGGCACACTTGGGACACATGGGAAAACGGTCCATCGAGGTAGCCGCTCGATCGTAAGGCAGCGAGCGGATGATGGTAAAGCGCGGTCCGCAGTTAGTGCAGTTGATAAAGGGGTAGTGATAGCGTCGGTCGGCGGGATCGAACAACTCGCGCAGGCAATCGTCGCAGGTAGCGATATCGGGCGAGACGAGCGTCGTGTGCGCGGTCTGGTCCTGCGACGCCACAATGCGAAAGCCCTGCTCGTTAGCGGCATCCCAGTTGCCGGGTGCTAGGTCTACAACCTCGACATGCTCCACGCGAGACGCCGCGGGCGCATGCTCAGAAAGCGCAGCGACAAATCCGTCAACCGCCTCGGCATAAGCGTGCGCCTCGATATGCACGCCGTCGCCCGCATTGAGCACCCATCCGCAAATGCCATGCGCCATGGCCTCGCGATACACAAACGGTCGCATGCCAACGCCCTGCACAATGCCCGTCACATGAATATGCACATGCCGCATGCGACACCCCTCATCAAAACCGACCAAAAAGGGACAGGTTTATTTTGGTAGGTAAAACTTCTAAACCTGCCAAAACAAACCTGTCCCTATTTGGCAGGTGCGCTGCGGGAAATCCCGTTACAGCCCCAGGCTCTGCTTGGTGGCGGCGCACGTGAGCTCGCCGTGCTTAACGCCGCGCAGGCCCAGCAGACGGTCGGCTAGTTCGTAGACGCGCTCGCCGCGACCCTTGAGCGCCAGAATCTCCAAGCAGTTGTGGTGATCCAGATGCACGTGCATGGTCGATACGATCTCGTCGGTGTAGTCGTGCTGCACTTCGTCCAGACGGCGCGTCAGGTCGCCGGTATGGTGGTCGTAGATCATGGTGAGCGACCCGATAACATGCTCATCGGGCGTGCGCATCTGCTCTTTGGCGATCGAGGCGCGAATCAGGTCGCGCACGGCCTCGGAGCGGTTGGCCACGTCGCCGCGGCGCGCGATCTGTTCGTCAAAACGGCGCAGCAGGTCGTCCGGTGCGGTAACCGAAAAGCGGACCAGCTCGGAGCCGGAGCCACTACAGTGGCAGCCCGCATCACCGTCCGCCCCGTGCGGATGCTCGTGCTCGTACCCGCTGCCATGCTCGTGTTCGGCCACGTTACACCAGCTTCACGGATCCGACGGAGTTGTGGTCGGCCTCGATGGCCTCTTCGTAGCCCTCGAGTGCGTCATGCGCCTCGTGCAGCGCGGCCATGGCTGCCTCGAGCTTGGCGCCGATGCGCTCCATGTCAAAATTCTCGGTCGCATGCAGCAGCTGATGGCTCCATTCGTGAGCGAGCTCGATGGTGTCGTCGACCTGCTTGACGCTCATGGCAAGCTGGCTCATGTTCATTCCAACATCATGCATGGGAAATCTCCTTTTGTATGGGGCAGTTCAGTGGTTCAGATTTTACTACGCCCGCTCTGCGCGCAGCTGCATAGGAAAACGGGTACGAGTCTGTGCGACCCGCACCCGTTCACTGGGGGCTGTTTGTGACTACCATACTATCCGTGGTTGCACTCGGTGCATCCAGAAGTCTGGCGAGCGGTGCAAAAGCGCTCATAGACGGCGGGTAAGTAACAAGCGTATTACAGATGCTTCTCCAGCAGCGCCTGCAGCCTCGCCTTGGGCAGAGCGCCAACCGAGCGGTCAATCTCCTCGCCGTTCTTAAACACAATCAGCGTGGGGATGCTCATGACGCCATACTTCATGGCCAGGTCCTGGTTGTCGTCGACGTTGCATTTGGCAACGGCAAGCTTGCCCGCCAGCTCGTCGGCAACCTCGTCAACGATGGGCGAGAGGGATCGACAGGGCCCGCACCACGGTGCCCAAAAATCGACCAGCACGGGCAGGCTGTCGTTAACGATGGAATCGAAGTTCTCGGGGGTAATCTGATTAATGTCAGCCATGGTGACCTCCATAATGCGACGCGGCTCGGCCGCGTAAAACTCAGTACGACCGTGCTTATACCCAGCCGCCCGCAAAGCAACCACTCGCGGGCGGCTCTTTTATATAATGGTGGGCACGCAAACGATTGGAGAGCGCATGCCCACGTCACAAAGCCAGAAAAAAGAAGCCATCGCCCAGGCGACCGAGCAGGAGCTCGCATCGCTCGCGGTCCGTGGCGTGCGTATCGTGGGCAACGCGTGCTCGCCGATCGTGCTGGTCAAAGGCGATTTGGACGAGGCCGAGCGTTCGGGTGGCGAGCTTGCCGCCGGCCCGGATGGCGCGGCGTTGCGAAAGGCGCTTGGGGCCATCGGCTACGCGCCCGAGGATTTTTGCGTACTGGCAAGCGTCGCCGGCGTGGGTGACGGAGCGGTCGCGGTGGGCGAGACTCTGCCGTGCGAGCTGTTCTGCGAGGCGCTTGAGGCCTTGGACCCCGAGGCGGTGCTACTGCTCGACAACAACGCGGCCGATGCCATGCGCGAGACCTACGCCGACATGCTCGTGGCAATCGACGACTTCGACACCGCCATGCTCAAGCCCGGCTTGGTCGCCCATGTGCAGGGTCGCCGCGTACTCGCGCTCGACGGCTTTGAGGCGGCACTCACCGACAAGGCCGCTAAGCAGCGCATGTGGGCCTACATCAAGCAGCTGACTCCGGCGGCCGCTCCGCTGTAGCGAGCCCGCGTCGACAAACGACCCCGAGCGGGCGAGCCGTACCCGCGGAACGCAAATCCGTCGCGCCCGCGCCCTTACATCACAGCGCGCAGCTCAAACCGATCGCCGTTAATGCGGAACTGACAGTTGCCGTTCATACGCTCCACGGCAAGTTTGATGCTCTTGGTGCCAAAGCCGTGGCCCGCATGCCGGGTCACGGGCATGCCGTCGACCATGCGCGGCGCGCGGTCAAACGTGTTGGAAACTAACAGCAGCAGCTGGCCGTCCTCTAATCGCAGGTCAAAGTCGACGAATCGCTTTCCTTGGGGTGCGGCGCTTGCGGCGGTGATAGCGTTTTCCAAGGCATTTGAGAGCACGCTAAACAGGTCGGCGTCACCTACGTGGATGGTTTCGGGTACGGCGGCGCGCAGGTTGGCGGTAATGCCGTTTCTATTGATATCCGAGTTAAATGACGAAAGCGCGATGTTTACGGTCTCGTTGGCACAGAAGCGGCGTACGGCGGTGCGGTCGCCGGCTTCGCAGAGTTCGTCGATGCGTTTGAGCGCCTCGTCGGTGTGGCCCTCCTCAATTAAAGCGGCCAGGCCGCGTAGGAAGTGGCGCATATCGTGGCGAAGAATCGACAGCTCGCGCCCAGATTGACGCCAAGCCTCGAGCTCTTTGATGGCGGCGCTGTCGCGGGTTTCGAGCATCCAGCGCTCTCGCTCGGCAGCCTCTTTTTCTTCGTATTCACGCAGGTAAATGGCAAGAAACATAAGGTAGAACGCACAGAGCGCAAATGCCAAAAACTCAACCGTTACCACCGAGCCCGAGTGGAACAGCGTGGTGTAGACGTTGGTGGCATAGTCAAAGACGTAATAGACGAGCGGCAGGATTAAAAGGATGCCCAGCTCGGTGGTGCTTTTAATCGCCAAGCGCGGACCGATGTCGCCGGCCCAATGCAACAGGACGGCAAAGACGGCGAGTGTGGTCGCGATGCGCGCCAGATAGTACGCGATCTGAGAATCGGTTGCGGCAAATGCGGCGATGCCCATCCAATTGCTGAACTGGCAGCTCAGATAGGCACTCGTAATGCCGAGCACGGCAAGCAGCGGGCTCAGGCGGTAGCGCGCGCACAAATAGATGACGAGCGGCAGATGCACGACGAGCGGATATACCTGGCGGGCGAAAAGCTCGCCGCCGACGGCATTGGCGAGGCCAAATGCGCATCCAGTTACGGCACCGACCAGCACCAGTTCAAGCGCATGACGCCGGTTGATCTCGATACCGCACAGCGCCGCCGAGGCAAAGACGCCAAAGAGCAGCGTCGTGGCGTGGTGGATTGCCCAAAGGACCATTTCGACCGAGGAGACCATCAGTGTCTCCCACCCTCAAAGCGCACCGCAAAGTAGGCGTCTTGGAATCCCTGCTTGCAACTGCGCGAAAGCGGGATGCACGCACCCGAGCGCATGACGATGTCCGTGCGGTCAAAGTGATCGATATTGCGCAGGTTGACCTGGTAGCTGCGGTGGCATTTAAAGAAGACTGCGTTTTGCTCCAAGCGGTCCTCGACGCTGCGGAACGACTCGAGTGCCTCGATATCGCGTCCGTCGCGCAGGTGGAAGACCACGTGCTTGTTGCGCGCCTCGGCATATTCGATGTCGGACAGGCGCAGGGCGTGGTAGCCAAAGGAAGTTTTGATCACGAGCTCGTCGGTTGCCGCCGGGCGCATGCTCGAAAGCTCGTCGAGCAACTGCGCCAGGCGTTCGTAAGTCACGGGCTTGAGCAGATAGTCGAAGGCACGGACCTCGTAGGACTCCAGTGCGAACTCGGGCGACGAGGTGAGGAACACCAGGCGCACGGCGGTATCGGCCTGGCGCAATTCGCGCGCGGTGTCCATGCCGTTGACGAGCGGCATGATCATGTCGAGCAGAATGATGTCGGCGCGCGATGCGGCATGGCGGGCCAGCAGGTCCTCGCCGCGCGTGACGAGCGCAACATCGACCGCCGTGCCCGTCTCGGTCGACCAACGGTCGATCATCCGGTGCAGTCTATCTAGAAAAGCGACGTCGTCGTCGCAGGCAATAATCTTGAGCATTCTGAGCCCCCTTAGTAGTTCGATTTTGCCACATTGGGTGCGGACCGCTCGCGGAGGCGTGTCCCATTTGCGCCCCACGTCGCGCAGCTCGCGCCGAGCGGTATCGCGGTGGCGAAAGATGCCTCCTGCGCTATCGAGAGCTCGGCTATCCTCAGCTTGTCAGTTCGAAAATGGACCTGCCACATGATTGAATCTTTATTTCAACTTTACACCTAGGTTTACAGCTGTCTTGTCAGCTGTAAACCTAGGTGTCATACTAAAGCCCCAAGATTCGCCAAAAGAGAGGGGCCTTGATGGCACAGAGCGCGAACATGGATGCGTCGGAGCTTGCACGCGATATCGCGGCCGGCCTAGCATCGGCAACGACGGCAACGGAGCGCGCGGCACTGGTGCCCGCAGAACTCGTCGAGGCCATTCAGCAACTAAAAACCCAACGCGACGCGGTGATCCTAGCGCACTATTACGTGGCGCCCGAGGTGCAGGCCGTGGCTGATTACGTCGGCGATAGCTTCTACCTGGCCAAGCTCGCCAAGAGCCTGCCGCAGCAGACCATCGTGCTGTGCGGCGTGGAGTTTATGGGCGAGAGCGCCAAGCTGCTCAATCCCACTAAGACCGTGCTGCTGCCCGAGCCGGGCGCGGACTGTCCCATGGCGCACATGGTCAAGCGCGAGACGGTCGACGCGGCGCGCGCCGAGTACGGCGACGACCTGGCCGTGGTGTGCTACGTCAACTCCACGGTCGAGATCAAGAGCTGGAGCGACGTGTGCGTCACCAGCTCCAACGCCGTTAAGATCGTGTCCGAGCTGCCGCAGCAGCATATTCTGTTCATTCCCGACCAAAACCTGGGACGCTTCGTAGCCGAGCAGGTGCCGCAAAAGCACGTCATCCTCAACAACGGCTACTGCCCGCGCCATCACATCATCACCGTCGAGCAGATCGTCGACGCGACGGAGGCCCACCCCGACGCGCTCGTGCTGGCGCACCCCGAGTGCAAGGCCGACGTTCTGGCCGAGGCCGACTACATCGGCTCCACCGCCGGTATCATCAAGTATGCCGAGGAGTCGGACGCGAGCGAGTTCATCATCGTGACGGTCCGCGGCGTGCTCTACGAGCTCGAGCGCCGCTGCCAGGGCACCGGCAAGAAGTTCTATTTCCCCGCGGTGCAGCCCACCTGCGTCAACATGGACCTCATCACGCTCGAAAAGCTCGTGCGCTGCCTGGAGACGGGCGAGGGCGAGGTGCAGATCGGCGTCTCGGACGAGGCGGCAGACCAGGCCAAGCTCACGCTCGACCGTATGCTCGAGTACGCAGCGCGCTAGAACAATGTTGCATGAGGGACGGTCCCTTATGTCACATTACAAGGGAGAGGATTCCTGTGGAAACCAAGCAATACCCCGATATGGAGTGCGACGTCGTCATTGCCGGCTGCGGCGTGGCGGGTCTGTACGCGGCCCTCAATCTGCCGACGAGCACGCGCGTGATCATGCTCTCCAAGGGCGCGGTCGATGAGTGCGATTCGATGCTCGCGCAGGGCGGCATCTGCGTGCTGCCCGAGGGCTCGGACTACGATGCCTTCTTTGAGGACACCATGCACGCCGGCCACTACGAGAACCGCCGCGAGAGCGTCGACATCATGATTCGCTCGAGTCGCTCGGTCATCAACGACCTGCTAGCGATGGGCGTGGATTTTGAGCGCAAGGCCGACGGCAGCCTCAATTTTACCCGCGAGGGCGCGCACAGCCGTCCGCGCATTGCCTTCCATGCCGACATTACGGGCAAGGAGATCACGACCAAGCTGTTCCAGGCCGTTCGCAAGCTGGACAACGTGCAGATTTTGGAGCACGTGGCCATGACCGACATCCTGACCGCCGAGCGCGATGGCGCCACGGTGTGCACCGGCGTCGTCGCCGTAGCCGTGGACGAGGACAACTCGGTTCGCCCCGCCGACGAGCTGGCAAATGCCGCTGAGAGCGTGCATGCCGGTAAGCCGTTTAAGATCCATGCCCGCCACACGCTGTGGGCGACGGGTGGCATTGGCGGCGTGTACGACCACTCGACCAACTACCCGCAGCTCACGGGCGACGCCTGCTACATCGCTCAGGAGCATGGCATTAAGATGGAGCACCTGGACTACGTGCAGATTCACCCCACGGGACTGTTCTCGCCGCAGCCGGGCCGCACCTTCCTGATCAGCGAGAGCTGCCGCGGCGAGGGCGCGATTTTGCTCAACGCCGCTGGTGAGCGCTTTACCGACGAGCTTCAGCCGCGCGATGTGGTCGCCGCCGCTATTCGCGAGCAGATGAAGCAGGACGGTACCGAGCACGAGTGGCTGAGTTTTGCCCCCGTCGAGCGCGATGTGGTGACCGGGCACTTTGCCAACATTCGCGCGCGCTGCCTGGAGGACGGCCGCGACATCTTGGACGAGCCCATCCCCGTTACGCCCACGCAGCACTACTTTATGGGCGGCGTGTGGGTCGACAAGGACGGCCGCACCTCGATGCCCGAGCTCTACGCCGCCGGCGAGACGGCCTGCAACGGCGTTCACGGCAAGAATCGCCTTGCATCAAACAGCCTGCTCGAGGCGCTGGTCTGGGGTCGTCGCGCCGCGTGGTACATGCGCACCGGCGAGTCGCTGGCCGTGGAGCAGGCAGGCGATCCCGCGCTCGATGGCCGTCATCGCGCCCTGAGCGCCGACACCCTGGCAATCGATGATTTGGCCCGTGCCGCCGGCACGCAGGCCGTGGAGGAGTAGACCATGAATCCCATTACTATGAAACTCGTCGTCGATGATCTGATTCTACAGGCCCTGCGCGAGGACATTACCTTTGAGGACGTGAGTACGGCGAGCGTGTGCCCCACGGCGCGTCCCGCCACGGTGGAGCTTATCGCCAAGGCCGATGGCATCATCGCCGGCTTGGATGTGTTTGCCCGCACCTTTGAGCTGCTGGATCCGCAGAGCTCGGTGCTGTTTGATGTCGTCGATGGCGATGAGGTGCACGCCGGCGACCACGTGGGCCAGGTACGCGGCGACGCGCGCGTGCTGCTTTCGGGCGAGCGCGTGGCGCTCAACTACCTGCAGCGCATGAGCGGCATCGCTACCTACACGCACGGCATGGCCGCGGCGCTCGAGGGCACCAAGACCGTGCTCGTCGACACGCGCAAGACCACGCCGGGTATGCGCGTGTTTGAGAAGGCGGCGGTCGAGATCGGCGGCGGCAGCAACCACCGCTACAACCTGTCGACGGCCGTCATGCTCAAGGACAACCACATCGATGCCGCCGGTGGCGTGACGCGCGCGATCGAGATGGCGCGCGCCCATGCGTCGTTTACCGCGACGGTCGAGATTGAGTGCGAGAACCTAGACATGGTGCGCGAGGCCGTGGAGGCCGGTGCCGACATTATCATGTTCGACAACATGACCCATGACGACATGGCCGCCGCCATAGAGCTTATCGCCGGTCGCGCCAAGACCGAGTGCTCGGGCAATGTGGATGCCAGCAATATCCGCGCACTCGCCGACCTGGGCGTTGACTTTATTAGCTCGGGGGCATTGACGCACTCTGCGCCGATTCTCGACCTCTCGCTTAAGCACCTGCGTCTGCTGGACGGTAAATAATGGACGCCCGCGAGCGTCGCCGTGCCATCATGGGCGTGCTCGAGCGAGCCAAGGGCCCCGTCTCCGGCAGCGCACTTGCTCGTGAGGTGGGTGTGAGCCGCCAGATTGTCGTGCAAGACATTGCCCTGCTGCGCGCCGATGGGCACGATATCGTGGCGACCAACCGCGGCTACGTGCTGCAGGAGGCCCCCAGCAGCCCCGCTGTGCCCACGCGCTTGGTCAAGGTTCGCCACGGCGTGGAGCAGGCAGGCGATGAGCTTACGAGTATCGTCGACGCCGGAGGCGCCGTGCTCAACGTGATCGTCAATCACCGCGTGTACGGTAAGATCACGGCCGACCTGGACATCCGCAATCGTCGCGATGTTGAGCGCTACCTGCACGATATCGAGAGCGGCAAGAGTTTCCCGCTGCTAACGGTGACGAGCGGCTATCACTTCCATCGCATCGCGGCGGAGGACGAACAGACCCTCGACGAGATCGAGGCGATGCTCAAGGAGAAAGGCTACCTAGCAGACCTCATGCCCTACGAGGACAACCTCGGCTAGACCACCAATTTGGGGACAGGTTTCAAATTGAGGATTGCAAAAAAGAGGGCTATCGCGCCGATGCGATGGCCCTCGATTTATGAGATATGAAATATGAAATGCTAAATCCGCAAGTAAAAACGTGTTTAAGATGTGGGGCTACTGGTGGTCTCCAGAATATCGGACGTAGGCATCCGACATGCCTTGATTTTTTAAGGCAGAAACCGCTTGTTCCGCCTCAGTTCGACTTGAAAACCTGCCAGCGGAAACCGAATACCACGTCTCCTTGTTAAGGTTTGTCCAGTCTGTTGTGCACACGACAATTGCGCCTGGGAACCCGCTGTTTCTAAGATCATCTGCCTTTTTCTCCGATGTTGTATAGTCCTTACTGGCCATGACGAATGCGCCCCAAAATGGGCTTATTTCTGATAGAGAAGACGTCGATGACTCATTCTGCTCGACGGCTTTCTTTGCATTTTCAGCCTCTTGCTCGGCGCGCTTTTGAGCGGCAGAAGCATCCTCGGCTTGTTTGGCGGAAACTGCTGCATCACGAGCTCCCCTTGCGGCTGCAGCCAGAGCTTTCGCTGAGCTCTTCGAATCGCAACCTCCCCGCTCGGCTAACTTTTCTGCCGCATTGATTTGCTCGTCGGTAACATCGGCTGGATCGATCTTGTCACCCAATGTTAGCTTTGCCATCTCGCGGAAATCAGCCTTTTCGCCATCTTTGAGAGCACGCTTCACTTTAAATTTTACGCTCGAATCGGAAATGTTCCAGAGCGAGCCGTCCGCTCCAATCGGAGTACCCTCTATTACGAGCCCATATGTTCCCGGAATGAGTTCAAGACCTTTTCCATCGGAATCGACAAATGCCGTTTTGTCGATTTTGCTTCCGTTGACATCGGTTCCTTTCACGCGGATCGGTAGCTTGGAAGCTCCTTCCGATGTATTCCATCCATCTCCGGAAACACTGATAAGAACAGAATGCTTCGAGTATTCAGCTGCAGAGGTCTTCTGCTTCTTTGTCGTCTGTTTCGATTGCGGCATGTACACGCCAAAGTAATAGCTGGCACCTCCGCATGCGACTAACGCCGCAATCATCGCTGCCACAATGATTCGCGTACGCTTTTTGGATTGTCTGCTCCGCCTGGTTGTAGAGACATTGCACAGCCGATTGCCAAGCGCAGACTGAGTTGGCTCAAGAGGTTGACTAGATAAATCAACCTGGGCTGAATCCAGTGGTGCCCCGCATTGAACGCAGAATTGCATTCCGTCTTCGTTTTTCGTGCCGCATTCTGTGCAGTACATATGAGTCTCCTCGGTTTGATTTACAGAGACCTTCTATTCAAAACGATGGCCACATTTGCCACAGAATTTTGCAGACTCATCCTGCATGGCGCCACAATTGGAACACCATTTCTTTCCAGCTTCGTTGCCTGCCGTTTCGTTACTCGTTATCGGACTGCCGTCGCCTTGCTTCTGCGCAGTATCTTGGTAGGTATTGGACATACTTCCGACCACCTGCTTGGCAGCTTGCTTTATATTTTTCAATTCAGAATTAGAAAAGAGGTCTTTCCCGTTGCGTCCCAATACCGCGCGAAGATGAAATACAACCATCATGGTCGTTCCCACTACAAGCAATACCGCACCGACACCAACGCTGAAACCAAATCCTGCATCTCTGATAAGGCTGTTCAATATAACAACTAAAGAAATGCCGCCTGTTGCGACGCCAATCAAAGGAAGGCCATAGCAGCCCAAGACGGTTGCAATAATCCAAATAGGCTGAAACCACCAATAGCCCATGGCAACATAGCTGCCGCCCAAATAGGATGTGGAGGTCAGTTCTTTGGAAGAAAAACCGAGAAATGATGCGACGATGGCAATTAAGGTAGCTAGCACCATCATTTTCTGGTTAAACCCAAAGGAAAAAGAAAGGCCTATTTTCTGCTGCTTCGTGTTAAATGCGGATCGTTGCATTTGATTGCCGAGGTTTGAAAAGGCGGTTTTAGCACTATCGACTGCCTCGTGCGCCATTTGAACGCTGCTCGCTGTTTCATCGCTGTTCGCCTGATAAGAAGGACCGTCGCTGTCTTCACTCGGTTTTGTTCGATTTATGGCTGCCCTTTTGCTTTCATTGGCCTGTACATCCGCTTCTGTTTCTTTATATGAACCTTCAGGGTCGCAAAGAGACGCTCCGCATTTTTCGCAATACACTGCTATTTCAGAATTCTTGTGACCACATTTCCAGCAGTACATTTCTGCCCCCGTTTCTTATCTAAAACTTCTACATGCCGTAGAGTTCATTTTTGTCATTGGAAAACGCTTCTCGATACTTCGCGGAAGCCTTTGAGATTCTATTTCTCTCGAAATCGACTACTTCGTGCCGCCAATCTTCGTTCTCGAAATAGCGGTTTGCATAGGATTCGAAGAATCCTTCTCCGGGGATATGGTTCGAATCATTCTTTCTTCCTACCAGAGCGGGCAAGCTTGGCAGGCCTGCGCTTTCGCACCATTCCTGGACGGCATCTAAAAGAAAAGCGACCTCTCTGCTATGCGGATTTCCCATATCCATCCTCTGGGCGAACTCCGAGTAACTAATCGGGTCCTGTCCCTCATGAGACGCTTGCCATATCACCATGGCGGCCTTTTGGATCTTAGTTTCGGCAAATCGATGGTTTTGCTTATCCATAGAACCACTCCTTTGCTAACGCCTTGTTTGCATATTAAGCTGGGAAAAGTCTGTTTGCAAACTCTCTGTTTGTTGTTCGACAAATTCTGTTGTCATAGCGTCGATTTATGCAGACAGAGGGTTTTCAAAACTTCAACAAGCAGCTGGGCCACCATCTGCAACTTCTTCGAAAGAGCCAAGGGTTGTCCCAAGAGGCTGTCGGAGAAGCGCTCGGCATGGACCGGGTTTCGATTGGATATATCGAGCAAGGAAAGCGAACTCCTCGGCTTCAGACCCTCTACGCGTTGGCACTTCTCTACAGAGTCCCCGTTGCAAAGCTGTTTGATTTTGAATAGGGCGCTCGGTGCTGTAAGCGAAATGCTTTTCTATCGCTACGTCTAGCTTTAAATAGCCGCTTCCTATTAGAGTAAAAAGATGCAGAACATTTTTGCCAGCGTCTGTTCAGTCTGACTTCTTCGGCTGTCGTTGGTTTGTCTCGGCTACTGCAGATTTAGTTGTTAATACGGGTGATTTTGTCCACATTCCCATTTTGGGCGAACTCGTGGCGGGACAAAACCACCAATTTGAAACCTGTCCCCAATTTGGTGGTCCTAGTAACGAATGCAAAAGGAGGCCT
This sequence comes from uncultured Collinsella sp., assembly GCA_900550355.1. Classification (GTDB taxonomy): domain Bacteria; phylum Actinomycetota; class Coriobacteriia; order Coriobacteriales; family Coriobacteriaceae; genus Collinsella. The sequence goes on along the minus strand of URRT01000026.1, from coordinate 1,612 downwards.
CCGCGGCGATGCGGAGGCCTCCTTTTTGTGCACGGTGTACTTTTGAGTGTGCAAGTGGGGAGTTGTTACTCCTCAACGATCTCGGTGATCGCGCCAGCGGGGCAAGCGTCCTGGCAAGCGCCACAGGCGACGCAGGAGTCCTCGTCAGCGACGGTAGCGACGTCCTGGAGCTCCAGAACGCCAGCGGGGCAGGAGTCGACGCAAACGCCACAAGCGATGCACTCGTCGGCATCAATTACGGGATGAGCCATGGTAGTTTCCTCTCTGTTGACCGACGCTACAGGCGATGCGCGCCGGTTTGATTCGGGCAAAAACATACCACGGGAGCGACCGTTTGCAATACCCTCTGACCGGCATCTTCATACCGTTCGCCGAGTATGCCAAGGTTTACTAAAAAACGCGCAGGTGGGGCCGTTGAGCTGCGCAAATGTTAGCTAAAGGTGACTTGAAATATTGAGCTATTGAGCGCGCCTGCGGAAAGGGCATCCCGTTATTTGGCCGAAAAACGGGTCGCAGTTTCCGGTTGGGCCCGCTAGCGGAAACTGCGACCCGGTATCCGCTCTCAAAACGGGATACGGTTTCCGGTTGGGCCTTCAGACGGAAACTGCGACCCGGAATCCACGCTCAAACCGGGACGAGCTTTCCGCAAGGCAGCCCTAGGCACCCTCGGACCCAAACCTCAGCCATCTCTACATAGATCTCAATAGATGTGCCGAGAACTCCAACAACGCATCTACCTGCGCATTTAAGAACCTAAACTCTCAGCAATAAGAAATCTTATATGAATTGACTTAGATTTTGTATATTCCGGCCCATAAGGGGATACACTACATCCTGAAAGACAAGCCGAAACACCGACTCGGCAGACCGCCGAGTCGGTGCAAACGCACAAGAGAGAGGGAATTTCTAATGGGCAAGATTCTTGGTATCGACCTCGGTACTACTAACTCCGCAATGGCCGTTCTCGAGGGCGGTTCTCCGACCATTATCGTGAACGCCGAGGGCGACCGCACCACCCCGTCCGTTGTGGGCTTCCGTGCCGACGGCGACCGCGTCGTGGGTAAGGCCGCTAAGAACCAGGCTGTCACCAACCCCAAGAACACCGTGTTCTCCATCAAGCGCTTCATGGGCCGCAAGTACTCCGAGTGCACCTCCGAGATTAAGACCGTGCCGTACGAGGTCAAGGAGGGTCAGGGTGGCCGTGCCGTCGTCGACATCGAGGGCAAGGATTACACCGCTGAGCAGGTGAGCGCCATGACGCTCGCAAAGATGAAGGCCGACGCCGAGAAGTATCTGGGCGAGACCGTCACCGACGCCGTCATCACCGTCCCGGCCTACTTCAACGACGCCCAGCGTCAGGCCACCAAGGACGCCGGTAAGATCGCCGGCCTCAACGTCAAGCGTATCGTCAACGAGCCGACCGCTGCTGCTCTGGCCTATGGCTTGGACAAGCAGGGCACCGACCAGCGCATTCTGGTCTTCGACCTGGGCGGCGGCACCTTCGACGTCTCCATCCTCGACCTCGCCGACGGCGTGTTTGAGGTTCTGTCCACCTCGGGCGACAACCACCTGGGCGGCGACGACTGGGATCAGCGCGTCATCGACTGGATGG
>URRT01000025.1 GCA_900550355.1 uncultured Collinsella sp. | reverse complement strand
AAGAAGTCCCTCGGGTGGCTGAGCCCGATGGAGTACCGCAGGAAGCTTGGATACGCCTAGGCGCGGTCCAAGAAATCGTCCGCACCCCCGTTTACCAGCTTATTTAGGAACTATTTCACCGCAAATTATTTAGAGGGTGCTGAGAGTGGGGGTCCAGGCGATGGTGGGAGTCGCGCCGTCGAGAACCTCGTTGATGGTGGCGGCCATGCCAGCGAGTAGGCTGTTCTCGCTTACGGTGAGCGTCTTGTAGCCGCCGGCTCGCATGAGCTCGCGAATCACCACGGCACCTGCCAAGATCACGTTCGCGCGCTTGGGCTGCACGCCCGGCAACGCGGCAATGCCTGCAACATCCAACGCAGACATGCGCTCGATAGCGGCCGAAATCTGCTCCATCGAAAGCTCGCGCAGGTGCACAAAGTTCGAGTCGTACGGCTCCAGTTCGTGGACCAGCGCCACGAGCGTGGTAACGGTACCGCCCACCGCGACGAGGCGCTCGGCGCGCTCAAAGTCGACAGGCAGGCCCTCAAAATAGGCGGCGAACTGCTCGCCTGCCCACGCGGCAGCGGCAGCAAGCTCGCCGCGTGCGGGTGGCATCGTCGAGAAAAACCGCTCCGTCACGCGGCGGCAGCCAATGTCCAGCGAGCGCGTCCCTTCTAGCGCAAAGACGCCACGCTCCGGCGCATAGACGCCCGTCGCGAGCTCCGTGGATCCGCCGCCCGAATCGGCAACAATGATGCGCTCGCCGGCAAAGTCGTGCGCCACGCCAAAAAACGTCAGGCGTGCCTCGACCTCACCCGGAATCACCTGCGGCTCAAGCCCCAGCTCGTGCAGGCCGTCCAGCAGCAGGGCGGCGTTGGACGCATCGCGCGCGGCGCTCGTGCACGTGGTGCAGATGCACGCGGCGCCAAAGGTACGCGCCTCGTCCACAAACATACGGCACGCAGCGAGTACACGCTCGACAGCCGCCTCGCAAAAGCGACCCGTCGCGTCCACGCCCTCGCCCAGGTCGGTAATCTCGGTATGCTTGGACGATTCCACAATCGCTCCGCCCTCGACCTGGGCCAACACCAGTCGCGACGACACCGTTCCCAGGTCGATCGCGGCTACCTTATAGCGTTTGCAATTTGTCATTGCGGGCTCCCCTCCGGGCGCTATTTGCCGTTGGACACGACCGTCTGGCCCTCGACGCCGTTAAACCCAAACAGCATGTCGAGCGCTTGGATGTACCACGGCGCGTCCTTACCGACTTCTTCGATTTCCTTGGCAACTTCGCTGGCCTTCTTGGCGTTCGACGACTTCTGGCTCGACGAGGCATCCGAATCGCCGTCCAGGCCCTGCACTTCAATCCTCTTCTCGCCGGGCATCACCAAGCCCAGGTCCTCGGACGCCGCGTCCTTGATGCCCTCCTCCGAGAGCAGCTTGTCGACGCTTTTTTGCAGCTCGTCGTTATATTGCTCGCGAATCTCGACCTGCTTGGCCAAGATATCGCTCGAGCGCTTAGCCACATACAGGTCGCGTACGGGAAAATACAGGCTCACGAGCGCCAGCGCCACCACGATACCGATAAACAGCGGGCGCAGAGAGCCATGTGTAAAGTCATAGATTGCCTTAACCACCGCGTTGTCGTTGGCGTAGCGCATAAAGTCCGAGCCCGAAAGACGGCTCGAAGGCCTGCTCGCTTTGTCGTGCGTCTGGGCCGAGGGACGCGACGGATGCGACGAACGTGTCGGGCGTACTGGTCCATCTGTCGAAGTATTCACTTGAGCATTGGGGCGCGAGGTGCTTGTCGGGCGCTGCGCGGAGCGGTCGGCACCGGCGTAGGCGGACCCACCGAGCTGCACCGTGCGCGCACGGCGAAGCGACGGCTCACGCGAACCGGCGGAATAGTACCTGTTGTCGTAAATCTGATCCATGTGCGCCTTGTGCGGTTGAGGTTTGTTTGCGCTTAGTATTCTAGTTATAGCACGAGCGCGCGCGCCACCTTCGACAGCCTTTGCTCGACATAAAAAAGGCGCTGAGTCATATGGCCCAGCGCCCAATGGTGCTCAACAGCGCCCGGCTGAAGCAAGGCAAATCCGAGTCTTCCCCGCCCCCGCGACCTCCGCGTGCCTAGCGAATGTTGTAGAACGCGGCCTTGCCGGCGTAGCGCGCACTGCCCTCAAGCTCGTCCTCGATGCGGATGAGCTGGTTGTACTTGGCGATACGGTCGCTGCGGCACGGTGCGCCCGACTTGATCTGGCCGGCGTTGACGCCCACGACCAGGTCGGCGATCGTGGAGTCCTCGGTCTCGCCGGAACGGTGGCTCACGATGCAAGCGTAGCCGGCCTCCTTGGCGGTCTCGATGGCCTCGAGTGACTCGGTGAGCGTGCCGATCTGGTTGACCTTGACCAGGATCGCGTTGGCGGCACCCAGCTCGATGCCCTTCTTGAGGCGCTCGGTGTTGGTGACGAACAGGTCGTCGCCCACCAGCTGCACCTTGTTGCCAATGCGGCGGGTAAGCTCGACCCAGCCGTCCCAGTCTTCCTCGGCCATGCCGTCCTCGATAGAAATGATGGGATAGGTGTCGACGAGCTTCTCCCAGTAATCAACCATCTGGGCACTCGTGTACTCCACGCCCTCGCCCTTGAGCTCATACATGCCGGTCTCGGCGTTGTAGAACTCGGTCGAGGCCGGGTCCATGGCGTACATGAAGTCGACGCCGGGCTTAAAGCCAGCCTTCTCAACGGCCTTGGTGATGTACTCGAACGGCTCGGCATTGGTCTTAAGGTTGGGGGCAAAGCCGCCCTCGTCGCCCACACCGCCGCCCAGGCCGGCCTCGTGCAGCACGCCCTTGAGGGTATGGTAGACCTCGGCGCACCAACGCAGGCCCTCGGCAAAGCTCGGGGCGCCCACCGGCATGATCATGAACTCCTGGAAGTCGACGTTATTGTCGGCATGCACGCCGCCGTTGAGGATGTTCATCATAGGTGTGGGCAGCAGATGAGCGTTGACGCCGCCCAGGTACTGGCACAGCGACAGGCCAGCCGACTCGGCAGCGGCGCGGGCAACGGCCCGCCACACCTTCGGGTGCACGCCCAGGATGGCGTTGGCGCCGAGCTTGGTCTTGTTGGGGGTACCATCCGCAGCGATCAGCGCGACATCGACGGCGCGCTGATCGAAGGCATCGAGGCCCACGACGGCATCGGCGCACTCGTTGTTGACGTGCTCGACGGCCTGCGAAACGCCCTTGCCCAGGTAGCGGCCCTTGTCGCCATCGCGCAGCTCGCAGGCCTCAAAGGCGCCGGTCGAAGCACCCGAAGGCACCATTGCACGGCCAAAGCTGCCGTCCTCGAGCACGACCTCGACCTCGACGGTGGGATTGCCGCGGCTGTCGAGCACCTCGCGACCGTAGACGTCCAAAATATCGCTCATGTTGTCTCCCTCTCACTTGGAAACGTAGTGGATGCAAGCGACCGGCTGACCGTGCACCGTCGGTGCGCCTCCGTAAGTTAGCCATGTCGCACTTTTTGCATTATGCCCTAAGTTAGCCGAGGGATACACTTGATTTTCGAAAAATTTAGCGGGAACGATAAGGCGTGTCAGCCCGTCGTTCCCGCAGTCTTACTCCTCCGCCTTTGCGGCATCCCACAGGTCGTTGAGGCCGTGGGTCGAAAGCTCGGCAAGATCCACGTGAGCATCGGCCGCCATCTGCTCCATCGCGGCCCAGCGACGGCGGAACTTTGCCGTGCTGGCACGAAGGGCACTCTCGGCGTCAATGCCCTCTTTGCGCGCAACGTTGACCAGGGCAAAGAGCAGGTCGCCAAACTCCATTTCGCGCTCGGGCGTTCCGGGGGCCTCGGCCTCAAACTCGGCACGCTCCTCGGCGACCTCGTCCCACACGTCCTGGACCGTCTCCCACTCAAAGCCCACGGCAGCTGCCTTGCGCGACACCTTCTGCGCCTGCATCAGCGCCGGCAGATGCGTGGGCACACCATCGAGCAGACCCTCGGGCGCGGCCTCACCCGCCGCCACGGCTTTGTCCTTGGCGGCCTTCTCGGCAAGCTTGACCTCGTCCCAAATCTTGAGTACCTCGTTGGAGCTGTCGGCATCCACATCGCCGAACACGTGCGGATGACGGCGGATGAGCTTGGCATCGATATCACGCGCCACGTCGGCCAGTGTAAACTCGCCGGCGTCAGCAGCAATCTGCGCATGCAGCACGACCTGCATGAGCACGTCACCCAGCTCCTCGCGCAGGTGAACCGCGTCGTCCGCCTCGATGCAGTCGAGCGCCTCGTAGGCCTCCTCGATCATGTTCTTGCCAATGCTGCGGTGTGTCTGTTCGCGATCCCACGGGCAGCCATCGGGCTGACGCAGACGCCAGATGGTCTGCACCAGATGCTGCAGCTCGGCCGACGCATCGACCAGCGTGGACAGATCGCGCGAGCCCTCGGCATTTTGCTGAGCCATGTGCTCTGCCATGGTTAGTCCTCCTCCAGGATCACATGACGGAACGTTCCACCCTCGTAGATGCCGTAGCTGTGCGTGCCGTCCTTGGGGATGCTCACGCTGCCGGGGTTGAAGAGCCACAGGCCCGGGTGCGCGGCGCTCTCCTCGTTGACTTTGACGTGCGTGTGACCGTAGACGAGCGCGGAGCCCTCGGGCAGCGCGGGCGCGTGGTCGACGCTGTTGTGCATGCCGGCGCCAAAGACATGGCCGTGCGTCAGGAACAGCTCACGGCCGGTCTCGTCGAACAGCGTGGCGTAGTCGGCCATGACGGGGAAGTCGAGCACCATCTGGTCGACCTCGGCATCGCAGTTGCCGCGTACCGCGATGATGCGGTCGGCCAGGGCGTTGAGCAGCGGGATTACGCGCTTGGGGGCGTAATCGCGCGGCAGGTCGTTGCGCGGACCGTGGTAGAGCAGGTCGCCCAGCAGGACGATGCGGTCGGGCTGCTGGGATTCGATGGCGGCGACCAGGCGCTCGGCCCAGTATGCCGAGCCGTGGATGTCAGAAGCGATGAGGTATTTCATGGGGGATCCTTTCGGTGAGGTTGATGGGGCGGGTGTGGCGCGTCGCCGACCGTGTTACTCAAATCGCAGTGCCGCGGCTTGTGCTGCCTGCATAACGCGCTGGAGCGGCACATTGTGCTCGCGGGCGAGACGGGCGCAGTCCTCGTACTCGGGCGCTGCACGCTCGCTGCCGTCGGGCAGGGTGGCCACCTTGACGGACACCTCGCCCCATGGCGTCGTTACGCGCTCAAAGCGGCGTGGCAGGCAAACGCGCTCCATGACCTGGCGACGAATGCCGTTGGTCGTGGTTTCCAAAAAGATAATCGTCTGCAGGCGCTCGATATCCTCGTGAGCACAGATTACCTGCAGCTGCCAACTGGGACGGCCTTTCTTGCAATAGAGGGGCAGCCAATGCACCTCGCGGGCGCCGGCCTCGCGCAGGCGGTCAGCGGCGTAGGCGAGCACCTCGGGCGACGCATCGTCGATGTCGCACTCCAGCTTGACGATGGTCTCGGGCGCATCGGTCTCGCGGGACAGCGGAGATGTACTTCCACGTTGCATACGGTCCGGATCCTTTCCGCACGGGCTCGTTTTATTCACCCAAACGCTAGCACATCGAACGTGGCACAGGTGTGACTTTCGTCCGTCGTCGCCCTCGCTCCTATCCAAACATGTACGTCAGCCTCCAAACATGTCATTTATTGTCGGTTTTGGAGGCTGACGTACATGTTTTGGAGCGGGGCCGATGCTGCGTGGCGACCCCCGCACGCGACCCACCTTTCCAGTCGATTTCGGCCCCCGGTACGCTCGCCGCATCGGGGGTCGCGCCGTTACAATGGAGCGGATTCGCTTGACGCAAAGGAGCCGCCATGCCCGCATGCCCGCTGGTCGATTGCCACACCCATACTTCGTTTTCGGACGGCCATGCCTCGTTTGAGGACAACGTTCGCGCCGCCGCTGCGGCCGGCTGCCGCGTCATGGTCTCGACTGACCATCTCACCCTGCCCGCCAGCATGGACGCCAACTGCGAAGTGCAGGTTACCGAGGGCGACCTGCCGGCACATCGTCTGGCTTTTGAGGATGCTCGCAAGCTTGCCGCGCAGATTGCGCCGGAGCTCAGCTTTATCTATGGCTTTGAATGCGATTGGTACGAGGGCTGCGAGCCTTTGGTTGAGCGCTGGTCCCAGGGCGCCGTCGTACGTCTGGGCAGCGTGCATTGGATTGGCAACCCCGGCGATATTGCGGCCGGGGCCGCGGGTACGGCGGGAACGGAAAACGTCACTCGCCCCGATACGCCCGATTCGCGCTGCGGTTGGATCGACGACGACACCAACCTGCACGTTTGGGAAAACCTGGGTGTACGCGGCGTGTGGGAGCGCTACGTCGACGACTGGTGCCGTGCTTGCGAAAGCCCGCTTAACTTTGACGTGATGGCCCACCCCGACCTGGTCATGCGCTTTTCGAAGGAGGGCTTTGCGCCCGATTTTGACCCGACGCCGTTTTGGGAGCAGATGGCCGAATGCGCCCACGATACGGGTCGCCGCGTTGAGGTCTCGACAGCCGCACCGCGCAAGGGGCTCGACGATTATTACCCCGCGACCGGCCTTTTGCGTCGCTTCGCCCACGCCGAGGTGCCGATTACTTTTGGCTCGGACGCACACCGCGCCTGCGACATCTGCTGGAACATTCGCGAGGCCCAGGCCCACGCCTACGACTGCGGTTATCGAACCTTCGACATCCCCCACCCCACCGGCGAATGGGAACCCACACCCCTCGCCTAGCCATCCCTTCATAAGTTGCGGTGAAATAGGGATTGTTTTGCCTGATGAAGCACTTAAACAGTCCCTATTTCACCGCAACTTCCATGACCCCGTTACACCAACAAAGACTGTCCCAAACGACTAGTCGTTTAAGAACGTCCCCAATGACTAGTGGCGGCGGGCGTTGAGTTCGCCGGCCAGCTCGTCGAGGGTGATGCCATAGCGTTCAAGCGTCACGAGCAGGTGGTAGACCAGGTCGCCGGCCTCGTAGCGGATGTGGTCGTGATCGTTATCCTTGCAGGCCATGATGACCTCGCTCGCCTCCTCGGCAAGCTTCTTGAGCAGCTCATCCTCCACGTCGGTCAACAGACGAGCGGTGTAGCTCTCCTGTGGCGACGCATCGCGACGACCGTGAATCACCTCGGCCAGACCCGTCAGCGTCTCGCCGATATTTCCATCCTGAACATTTGCGGTGCGCACACCCATAGTTCAATCCTTTCCGTTTTACCGAGCGCCCAACAGGACGCCCGCCTTAGGCGAGTTTCTTAAAGAAGCAGGTACGGTTGCCGGTGTGGCAAGCCGGGCCCGGAGAGTCAACCTTGACCAGCAGCGTATCGCTATCGCAGTCAGCCCAGAGTTCCTTGACCTCTTGCATGTTGCCGCTCGTCGCACCCTTGTTCCAGAGCTCCTGACGGCTGCGGCTCCAAAACCACGTAGTCCCGGTCTTAAGCGTCAGCCCCACTGATTCCTCGTTCATCCAAGCAACCATAAGCACCTCGCCGGTGTCATACTGCTGAACCACACAAGGAATCAGCCCGCTGGCGTCGTATTTAAGATCCGCTGGAGTAGTAATTTCTTTCATTTCAATTCCCCAATTTAAACTTCGCAGGTCGGCGAGGGTTGTCCAGGTGCCGCAGGTTGCCGTGAAAGAGGAGCGACGCGTACTTTGGTACGCGAGCGACGGTTTGAGCGGCAAGATGCGGTGCCTGGGCAAGCCGCAGCGCAGCCCGCAGCACTAGAAGTCCAACCTCACAGGGATGCCTTGAGAGGCCATATACTCCTTCACCTGGCGAATGCTGAACGTCCCAAAGTGAAAGACGCTGGCTGCCAGCACGGCGTCGGCCTCGCCCTCGATCACGCCCTCGGCAAAATGCTCGAGCGTACCCACGCCGCCGCTCGCGATGACGGGAATCGGCACCGCGCGCGCCACGGCACGGGTGAGTGCCAGGTCGAAGCCAGCCTTGGTGCCGTCACGGTCCATACTGGTGAGCAGGATCTCGCCGGCGCCGCGACGAGCCGCCTCCTCGGCCCACGCCACCGCATCGATACCTGTGGCGTTGCGACCGCCCGCCGTGAAGACCTCCCACTTGTCGGCACCGGATGCGCCGGGCAAACCGACGCGTTTGGCATCAATCGCCACGACCACGGCCTGGCTGCCAAAGGCCGCGGCGGCTTGGCTGATCAACGATGGGTCGCGCACGGCGGCAGAGTTAAGCGACACTTTGTCGGCACCGGCGGCAACCATGGTGCGCATGCCCGCCAAGTCGCGAAAGCCGCCGCCCACGGTATAGGGAATAGCGAGCTCCTCGGCCGCATGCGCCGCCATCTCGATAGTCGTCGCGCGGTTGTCGCTCGTGGCGGTAATGTCCAAAAAGACGACCTCGTCCGCACCCTCGCAGTCGTAGGCACGCGCCAGCTCCACCGGATCGCCCGCATCGCGCAGGCTCACAAAGTTGACGCCCTTGACCACACGGCCGTCCTTAACATCCAGACAGGGAATCACGCGTTTGGTAAGCATGGGCTACTCCTCCCCTCGGGCGGCGGCCAGCGCCTGGGCCAGCGTAAAGTTGCCCTCGTAGAGCGCGCGACCGGTAATGGCACCTTCAATCGTGCCCTCACCCACCGCGGCCAGCGCGCGGATGTCGTCGAGCGTCGAGATACCGCCCGAAGCCACGACAGGAAAGACCGCGACCTGCGCCACATGGCGATATGCTGCCACGTCGATGCCCGTCTGCATGCCGTCGCGCGCGATGTCGGTATACACCAGATGCTTAAAACCCAGCTCGGTGAGCTGCGCCACGGCGTCGTCGAGTGCCACGCCCGCGCTGTCACGCCAGCCGTTCACCTTGACCTGACCATCACGCGCGGCGATATCTGCCACCAGCAGCTCGCCAAAGCCGCCACCTCGGCAAATCCCGGCTCGGTCACGAGCACCGTGCCTAGTGCGATGCGACGAGCACCATAGCCGGCCAGCTCATCGATGCGTGCAAGCGAGCGAACGCCGCCGCCCACGTCCACGGACAGACCGTCGACATCGCAGATGGCCTCGATCGCCGCCGAGTTGGCAGCGCACGCGTCCTCGTCCTCGCCAAAGACAGCGGACAGGTCGACGACGTGCACCCAGCTCGCGCCCTGCTCGGCAAAGGAGCGGGCAACAGCCACGGGGTCGTCGGAGTATACCTTGCAGTGGCTGGGGTCGCCGCGCTCCAAGCGCACGACCTTGCCGCCGATCAAATCGATTGCGGGAAACAGAATCATCGGCCGGCCCCCTCGACGATGCTCACGAAGTTCTTAAGAATGCGCTGACCCAGCGCAGAGGATTTCTCGGGATGGAATTGGCAGCCCCACACGTTGCCGTGGCGCACGATGCACGGGAAGCTCCGCGTATAGTGCGTGCGCGCCAGCACATCGGCGGCATCAGCGTCGTCTGCCACCGCGTAGCTGTGGGTGAAGTACATGTTGGCACCCTCGGCAAACCCGGCGAGCAGCGGATCGGCCGCACCGGCGGGCGTCATGTGCACCTGGTCCCAACCCACGTGCGGCACCTTCAGTCGGCTCGACTCCAGGCGCGTGCACGAGCCGCGCATAATGCCCAGGCCATCGACCCAGGGGCCACCGGCCTGCTCGGAGGCATCGTCGTCCGCGTCCGCACGCTCGTCCGCCGGCACGCCCTCGTCGCCGCGCTCAAAAAACAGCTGAAGGCCTAGGCAGATGCCGAGCAGCGGAGTTCCGGTGGCAACGGCGTCGAGCACCGCGTCCGCCTCGCCGCTCTCGCGCATAAAGGCGATCGCGTCGTAGAACGCGCCCACGCCCGGGATGACCAGGCCGTCGGCGTTACGGATCTGCTCCGGGTCGTCCGACGTGCAGGCGGCGGCACCGGCGCGCACAAGCCCGCGCACAACGCTCGACAAGTTGCCCTTGTGGTAGTCGACCACCACGATCTTCGGTTCGCCCACGCGACCCTCCCTTATCTCATCATCCAAAACCACCACAAAGGGGACAGGCACCTTCGTGGTGGTTTTTGCCTTTGTGGCGGTTACAGCGAGCCCTTGGTGCTGGGGATGCCTTGCACGCGGGGATCGAGCTCGCAGGCGCGGCGCATCGTGCGGCCCACGGCCTTAAAGGCGGCCTCGATAATGTGATGCGAGTTGCCGCCCGCCAGCTCGCGCACGTGCAGCGTGAGCTTGGCATCGCGCGCAAAAGCGTAGAAGAACTCGACGGCCAGCTCGGTATCGAAGCTGCCCACGCGCTCAGTCGGCACGGGCAGCTCGCAGTAGGCCTGCCCGCGACCCGAGATGTCAACGGCGGCCATCACGAGTGTCTCGTCCATGGCGATCGCCGCGTCGGCAAAGCGCGTAATGCCCGCCTTGTCGCCCAGCGCCTGACAAAACGCCTCGCCCAGCACGATGCCCGTATCCTCGACGGTATGGTGCGCGTCGACTTCCACGTCGCCCACCGCGTGCACCGTCAGATCGAACAAACCATGGCGGCCAAAGGCGTTGAGCATGTGGTCGAAAAACGGCACGCCGGTCGAGATATCACACGTACCGGTTCCATCCAGGTCGAGCTTGACGACAATATCGGTCTCCCCCGTCTTACGGGTTACCTCGGCATAGCGGCCCATCTACATCTCCTCCTTCACCAGCGCGGCAAACGCAGCCAGCACCTCATCATTTTCCTGCGGGGTACCCACGGTGATGCGCAGGCAGTCCGCGAGCCCCGGCGCATAGCTAAAATCGCGCACCAAAATCGAATACTCATCGCGCAGACGCTCGCGCACGCGCGTGGCATGCGGCGTGCGTACGAGCACAAAGTTCGCCGCACTCGGCCATGCCTCCACGGGCAAGCCCTCGGCAGCCATCGCGCGCAGAGCGGCCAGCTCGCGCTCGCGCTCAGATGCGACCTGCGCCACCACAGGCGCATAGGCATCACGGGCACGCACGCAGGCAAGCGCGGCGGCCTGGCTCAGCACGTTGACCGAATAGATCTGGCGAATCGCCGCGAACACCTCGATGACCTCGGGCGCCGCGATCACGTAGCCCAGGCGCGTGCCAGCGGCGCCAAACGCCTTGGACAGCGTGTGCAGAATCACCAGGTTGGGATGCTCGACGATAAGTCCCTGCGCCGTGGTGGCCGCGCCAAACAAATCGTCGGCAAACTCAACGTAGGCCTCGTCGACCATGACCTTGCCGGGGCACGCATCGCACAGGGCCGCGACAAAGTCGAGCGGAGCCACATCACCCGTGGGATTGTTGGGCGAGGTCACGATTGCCAGGTTGCACTCGGGCGCGGCCGCGAGCACGGCTGCCTGGTCGAGCTCAAAGGTCGCCGGATCGCGCCACACGTCGCACACCTCGGTCTGGCAGAGCGACGCAAAGAACGCGTACTCGCTAAAGCACGGCGGGCAGTTGAGCAGGGTCCGCCCCGCACCGCCAAACGCCAGCAGATAGTTATAGAGCAGCTCATCGCCGCCGTTGCCCACGCAGATGTTCTCGCGCGCCACACCATGCCAAGCGGCAAGCTCGTCGCGCAGGTCGTTGGACATGGGATCGGGGTAGCGGTTGAGCGGTGTGGCAGCCAGGGCGGCGTCGACCGCCTCGCGCACGCCAGCCGGCACGGGATAGGTGTTCTCGTTGGCCGAAAGATTGATGCGCGTGGGTGTAAAGTTGGGATCGTAGGGCTCAATACCGGCCAGGTAAGGCTGGACAAGCTCCTTCATGCGGGGCGTCAGCTCGGCCATATTAGGCCTCCTCGACGACCGCGTCAGCACCATTCGCGCTTGCAGCCGCCAGGTCCACGCCCTCAGCAACCGTCGCCACGGCGTCGCCCGGCCAGGCGACCTTGGTCAGGTCGGCCGCGGCCAGAGACTCGGCGCTCACGGCATCCTCGCCCTGCTCCAGCACACGGCGACGCAGTGCGGCGGAAAGCGCGTGTGCCCACAGGCCCTCGGCCTCGGCCAAACGCTGCGTAGCGGGAGCATCGGAGAGCAGGCCCTCGGGCGTATAGCAAATGACACTTGAGCGCTTGACGAACTCCTCCACCGAAAGCGGGTTGGAGAACTTGGCCGTGCCGCCGGTCGGCAGCGTGTGATTGGGGCCGGCAACGTAATCGCCGAGCGGCTCGGAGCTCCAAGCGCCCACAAAGATGGCGCCGGCGTTGCGAATGCCGCCGAGCAGGCCCATCGCGTCCTTGCAGTGCAGCTCCAGGTGCTCGGGCGCCACGGTGTTCACCGCTTCGACGGCGGCAGCCATGTCGGCGGCCACCACGATGGTGCCCTCATTGTCGAGCGAAGCGCGCGCGATCTCGGCGCGTGGCGACTGCGCTACCAGAATATCGATACCCGCCTCGACCTCACGCGCAAACTGCTCGTCGCAGGTCACCAGATAGCAGGCTGCCAGCGGATCGTGCTCGGCCTGGGCCATCAGGTCGGCCGCGACCACCATAGGCTTGGCCGTGGCATCGGCCAGCACACAGACCTCGGAGGGGCCGGCAACCATGTCGATTCCCACGTCGCCCGAGACAATCTGCTTGGCGGCGGCAACAAAGGCGTTGCCCGGGCCGGTGATCTTGTCGACGCGCGGAATGGTCTCGGTACCGTACGCCAGCGCGGCCACGGCCTGGGCGCCGCCCACCATGTAGATCTCGTCCACGCCGCCGAGCTTGGCTGCCGCAAGCGTATACGGGCTGATCAGACCATCTTTTTGCGGCGGGGTCACCATGACCACGCGTTTGACGCCGGCCACCTTGGCGGGAATAGCGTTCATAAGCACCGTGGAGGGGTACTGCGCGCGACCGCCCGGCACGTAGATGCCGGCAGCGGCAAGCGGGGTCACCTTAACGCCGAGCATCGTGCCGTCCGGGCGCGTGGTAAACCAACTCTGCTCGACCTCGCGCTGGTGGAACTCGCGAATCTGGCGTGCGGCCTTCTCGAGCGCGGCGACAAAGGCCGGATCGAGGCCTTCGAGCGCGGCATCGATCTGCTCCTGCGGTAGGCGAAAACTCTGCAGCTCAACACCGTCAAAACGCTGACAATAATCGCGCACCGCGGCATCGCCGTTGGCGCGCACGTTGGCCACGATATCGCGGGCAGCGTCGACGATGTTTTGCGGCAGCACGCCCTTGCGGTTGAGCTGGTTGGTAACGAGGCGCTCACCGGGAGCAAGCTTGATGGTCTTCATATCGGTATCCCCTATCGGTTGAGGTTGCGTTTGAAAAACGAGATGCCGGGCAGCGGCACCAATCGGTCCGCAGCCCGGATATGGGGGCGCCCGTGCGCGCCCGCGCTATTGTGCCGAGCCCGCGACGGGCTCAAAATGCTTGTCCTTCACGGCAGCCGCCAGGCGATCGGCCAGGTTGCGAACGCGCGGATCCAAGCGCGCGGCACCTGGGTTGACGAAGAAGCGGGCCGTGCAGTCCATAATGCGGCCGGTGATGACCAGGTCGTTGTCGCGCAACGTGGCACCCGTGGCGGTAATGTCCACGATGCGGTCGGTCATGCCGACGATGGGGCCCAGCTCAATATTGCCGTGCAGCGAAACGATGTCGGCATTCACGCCGCGCTCGGCATACCAGGCGCTCGCGATGCGCGGGTATTTGGTGGCCACGCGAAGCGACCCGCGACGGACGTAGTTGCGCTCGGCCTGACCGGCGCGCCATGCGGGCTCCGCCTCAATGAAAGTGCACAGGCCGTAGCCCAGATCGACCAGCTGCAGTAGGTTGAGGTCTGCCTCGATAAGCGAGTCCCAGCCGCAGATGCCGCAGTCGGCGCCGCCGCAGCCCACAAAGGCAGGCGCGTCGCTGGGGCGCACAATGACAAACTCGATATCTCCGACCGCGCCCTCGCCGGCACGCGTGTCGCGGCCGCGCACAATCAGGTGACGACCGGGGTCGCGCAGCTCGGAGACGTCCAGGCCCGCGGCCTCGAGCACGTCGAGCGTGTCGGCCTTAAGCGAGCCCTTGGGCACGGCAATGCACAGCGGACCCTCGGCGCCACGGCCCACGGCATGGTCACCATCGGAAGCGGCATCCTCGGCCGAGGTGCGCGCGGCCTCCAGGCGCTCGAGCGAAAAGGCGAAGCCCGCCGCCGGCACCTCGACGCCGTCGCCGAACGCGCCGGTAAAGATGGAGTCGTAGCGAACGCCCGAGCCCACCGGATCGGGCAGGCCGCCGGCATAGGCCTTAAAGACCAGACCCGTGTAGTAATCGAAAGAGTTCATGATGGAGAAGTCGAAGGACAGCACCTGGGCGTCCTCGGGAGCCAGGCCCTCGACCAGGGCACGCAGCTCGCGCGTGAGCGGCGCAACAATGCCCGCCGCCGCCAGCAGCGCGTCGACGCGGTCGAGCACCTCGGCACCACCGTGCAGGCGCGGCAGCTCGCTAATGGCGTCCTTGACGGCCTCGGGCTCGGTGCTTTTCGCCACGCGGGCATCGAGGCCCACGAAGTCGTTGGCGTGCACACAACGCAATACCTCGGCAGCCAGCTCGCGATCTTCACACGCCGCAAGCAGTTCCTTAAACGGACGCACACTGCCCGCGATAATGCGCGCACCGGGAAGTGCCAGCTTGCGCACGGCCTCGGCGACCAGCGAGACAATCTCGACATCGCCCGCGGTGTCGCCCGCGCCGATAAGCTCAAAACCCAGTTGCGTAAACTGACGCGAGCCGCCGGCATTGCGCTGACACTCGCGGACCACCGGCGCCTCGTAGCGCAGGCGCAGCGGCAGATCGGCCGCGCGCATGCGAGTCGAAACCAGGCGAACGATCGGCAGTGTGTTGTCGGGACGAACCACCAGCAGGCGACCGTCGTCATCAAAGAGCTTAAACGGCGTGTCCGCAATGCGGCCGCCCTCCTCGAGCGAGCCCTTGTCCTCGAGCAGCGGCGTCTCGACCGGAAGGTAATGATGCTCCCTGAAGCAGCCCTTCACCGTACATGCGATCTCCTCGCGCGCCTGAGCCTCCTCGGGCAATATGTCCCGGAATCCCCACGGTGTGGCCGTCATCTGATGAGCCTCCTCATGCCGCGTTTCATATAGAACAGAAGACCGGCATAGCTCCGCCGGTCTTCTGGGTACTTTAGCATACTAGAGTGTTTGCGGGGGAAATCCGTCGCAGCCGCTCACACCGTATTCATTTGGAAACATAGGATAGGTTGCCGCAACCCAACCCCACCTAGGCGCCAATCGCGCGTCGGTACTCCGCCATAACCTGAGCGTCGGCCGCCGCAGGATTGGCGAAATAGCGCCAGTCATAGGTCTCGGCCGAAACAACTCCGCGATAGCCGCGCGCCACCAGCCTATCCAGGTCGGCGCGCATATCGCGGTCGCCGTCACCCCAGGCAAGATGCGTCGTGCCGTCTGCCGCAACATCGACAAAATGCACGTGGGCGACATCATCGCCAAGCAGATCGAAATAATCGTCGATGGTATCCCCCGCCACCGCCATAGCGCCCAAATCCAGACATGCCTTAAGCGCCGGATGATCAACTGCCTCGATCATGCGCTTCGTATCGGCCGCCGAGTTCACGATCATCGACTCAACCGGCTGTAGGGCCTCGAGCACCAGTCGCACGCCGCGTTCTCCCGCATGCTCGGCAATCGCACGCAGCATCGAGGCGCTGCGACCCCACGCGTCCTCGATCGGCTCGTTCAAAAATGCCCAGCCGCTCGAGACCATGACCTGCTCGGCTCCAAGTTCCGCCGCGATATCCACAACGTTCTTAAAGTACGCGAGCGTGCGAGCACGCGCCTCATTCCCGCGCGCCGCAATATTCCACGGCTTGGGGTTGTTCTGTTCGGGACAAAGCCCCACAATCCGAACGCCATACCGCTGTGACAGCTCCCGCACCTGCTCGAGCGAATCGTATCCATGGCAATCAACATACAGATGCATCGCCCCGGTCCAAAGCTCGCAACACGTGTAGCCCGAGGCCGCTGCCGAAGAAAAGAATTCCTCAAGGTCAAAATAACGATGGCTGATATTCATGACGGCAAGCAGGGGGTAGCTCATAATTACTCTCCAACCTAAACGAGGCCCCGTTCCATATAGGAGCGGGGCCCAATTACATAAACGTTATTTGCTCTTAGTAGTCGAACTGGTGATAGTAACGACGGTAGTTGAGGTTGTGCTTGGTGACCGTCTCGTAGTAAGCGGCAAGGCGATCGGTAATCA
>URRT01000024.1 GCA_900550355.1 uncultured Collinsella sp. | reverse complement strand
CGGCATCTACCTGACGGTGCGCTCGGGCGACACCATGGTACGCGCGGGCGATCCCGCCTCGGTGGTGGGGGTGCTCGCTATTGTCGCCGAGTCCGATGCTCTGTCCTCCGAGGAGCGGACACTTGCCGATGCTATCGTGAGCGAAGGCGAGCTGGCACTCGATCGCGCCCGCGCCATGGAGGCCCGCGAGGAGGCGGCGGTGCTCGCCAAGAACGAGCAGCTGCGCGCCAACCTGCTGCGCTCCATCTCGCATGATCTGCGCACGCCGCTCACCAGTATCTCGGGTAACGCCGACGTTCTGCTCGACCAGGGCTCGACCGGCACCGCGGTGCTCGATGCCCAGACGCGCCGCGGCATGCTGCTGTCCATTCGCTCTGATGCGCAATGGCTCAACGCCACCGTCGAGAACCTGCTCGCTATCACCAAACTCGAAGGCGGCGGCATGCATCTTTCGACTACGCTCGAGCTCATGGACGATATCGTCGAGGAGGCGCTGCGCCATGTGAATCCGGCCGTGCGCGAGCACGACCTTAAAGTGGTGGCGTGCGACGAGCCGGCACTGGTCAATGTCGATGCGCGTCTGATGGTGCAGCTGGTGGTGAACCTGGTGAATAACGCCATCACCTATACGCCCGCAGGCTCGCATATCGTGATTTCGATTGGCGTCGACGATGGATGCGTGGCGTGCTCGGTGGCCGATGATGGCCCGGGCATTGCGCCCGAGGATCGCGAGCGCATCTTTGAGTCGTTCTACACCGCCAACCACGGTCTTGCCGACAGCCACCGCAGCGTGGGCCTGGGTCTTTCGCTCTGCCGCTCCATTGCGCTGGCACATGGCGGTAGCATAGAGGTTGCCGCGGCGGACCCGCACGGTTCGGTCTTTACGATTGAGCTTCCCGCCGCCGACGTTTCGTTTGATAAGGAGTAGCGCTGTGCCGAACTCTGCCGTAAAACCGCTCATCTTGATCGTTGAGGACGACCCCGCCGTCCGCAATCTTATCGTTGCCGCGCTCGAGGCGCACGGCTTACGCCATATGGCTGTGGAGACCGCCCACGCCGCCATCGCCGCCGCCTCATCGCAGGCGCCGAGCATTGTGCTGCTCGATCTGGGCCTGCCCGATATGGACGGCGTCAAGGTGGTGGAGTCGGTGCGCGCATGGTCGGGCATGCCGATCATCGTGGTCTCGGCGCGCAGCGAGGACGCGGACAAGATTCGCGCGCTCGATGCCGGCGCCGACGACTATCTGACCAAGCCGTTTTCGGTCGAGGAGCTGCTCGCGCGTATTCGCACGACGCTCAGGCGCCTCTCGTATGCGCAGATTGGCATGGGTGCGTCCGAGGGCTCGTTCGATACCGGTGAACTGCATATCGATTTTGATGCCGGCATCGCCACGATGGATGGCGAGGAGTTGCACCTGACGCCGATCGAGTACAAGTTGCTGTGCCTGTTGGCCCATAACGCCGACAAGGTGCTCACGCACCAGTTTATCTTGCACGAGATTTGGGGCACGGCAACTAAGAGCGATCTGGCGAGCCTGCGTGTCTTTATGGGCACGCTGCGTAAGAAGATCGAGTCCGACCCCGCGCATCCGCGCTATATCCAGACGCACGTGGGTATCGGTTACCGATTGGTCACCCAGGGATAGGCCGGCATCCGCCATCCCACTATGAGTTGCGGTGAAATAGTTCCTGTTTGGGCCTTTACCAGGCTTTTTAGGAACTATTCCACCGCAACTTTGTTATTTGCCCTTGGGCTTGCTGGCGTAGAACTTCTTCTTTTTGGGTTTGCCGGCGGGGGAGGGCTTGCCGGCAAAGTTGGACTTGCCGTTGCCGGTCTGCGCGTGCGCGGGTTCAGCCGCGCGAGGCTTGCGCGCCTCAGGGTTGCGCAGCTCCTCGGTTCGCTCGGCAATCTCCTCGGCGCTAAAGCCGACTTCGGCCATGGCATCCTCGATGGGCAGGCGGCGCACGATATAGCAATGGTGCACCTTCTGGTTGCGCGCGAAATCCTCGGGGATGGTCTGCGCCGTTATGTCCTGTAGCACCACGCCCGCGCGTGCGAGCTTGCGCGCCTCGGGGCGGAAGCCGCGCAGGTTGCAGCTAAAGATGGCATGTCCGCCCTGTGCGAGCAGGCGCGATACGCCGGCCAAAAGCTCAACATGGTCGCGCTGGACATCCCAGGTGCGGCGGCCCATCTTGGACGAGTTCGAAAACGTGGGCGGGTCGACAAAGATCAGGTCCCAGCGGTTGCGCGTCTGGCGCTGGTCGCGAATCCAGGCGAGCACGTCGTCGCGCACAAAGTGATGCTGCGGACCAACAAAGCCGTTCTGGCGCATGTTGCGCTCGGCCCAGTCCAGGTAGGTGTTGGAAAGGTCAACCGTCACAGTTTCCTCGACGCCGCCGTCCGCCGCATAGCAGGTGGCGGTACCGGTGTAGGCGAACAGATTGAGGAAGCGGCGCGCCTGTTTTGCGTGCTCGCGCACCAGGTTGCGGGTGACGCGGTGGTCCAGGAAGATGCCTACATCCAAATAGTCGTCAAAGTTGACGGCAAAGGTAAGGCCGCCCTCTTCGATGAGCGGCAGGCGACGGCGCGCGATGTTGGCGCGCTCGCCCGAGCCGCCCTTGCCGGCGCCCTGCTTGCCGTACTGCGAGCCGCCGCGCGAACGCATGCGGGCCTTGGCGTGCACGTGCTCGGCCGGAACATCCAGGATGCGCGGTGCGATGGCCAAGATGTCGAGCATGCGGGCCTGGGCCAGCGCGGGATCGATGGTCTTGGGTGCGGCGTATTCGGCGATGACGAGCCAGCGGCCCGGCGTCTGCGGGCAGCCCTCGTACAGGTCGATGGCGGCGGAGTAGTCGGGTAGGTCGGCATCATAGACGCGGTAGCAGCTCACGCCCTCGCGCTTTGCCCACTTGCGACGCAGACGGGCGTTCTTACGCAGGCGGTTGGCGAACTGCTCGGACTCCGGGATGAGCACGGGCAGCGGCTTGCCGTCGCCCAGGTCGAGCGTGGCAGCAGGTTCGGGCATGGGAGTATCGGCGGCTTCGTCATGAGTGTCTGCGGTCTGCTCCTCGGCATCTGCACTGGTCGCAGCTTCAAATGCCGCGGCGGCGTGGTCGAGCGAGGACCAAACCTCAATAGTTGCCTCTTCGTTATTGGGCATGACGGCGATGGAGCGCGCGGGCTCGGCATGGAGCGCGCGGGCCATAAGGCCATCGCGGGTGAGCGCGGCGACCGGTGCCGAAGCGAGCTCGGGCGCGCGGCGCAGCTCGCCGATCAACGTCATGGCGTCGTGCATGAGCGAAAGCGGGGTCTCGGTGGTGTCTGCGACCACGGCGGCGCCGGCGACGGCGCCCGCATGGTCCAGCACGGTGGCGGACTTGGCGGCGCAAAAATCGACAAAGCGCTTGTAGCCGGCGCACTTGACCATGCGCTCGGCGGTCTTTCGGGCAGCGGGGTTGATGTCTTCGGCAACGATACGCGCCTGGCGCTCGCGCGCTGCGGTCTCGCGCTCGCGCGCCTCGGCAAGCAGCTGCTCCCACAGGGCGGCATCATGCAGCTGCCAGCCCTCAAAACCCCAGCGCTCGCGTGCAAAACCCGGGGCGCGGTCAGTCAGAATGTTCACGGCTTCCAGCAGCAGGCCGCCGCCGGCGCACGAGGCGTCGACCAGCGTGGGCAGGGCTTCGTTCTCGTAATCGTCGGCCGTTAGCTCGCGCTCGCACAGCGTGGTCCAGCCGACCTGCGAAAGCACCAGGGCGGCGTAGTCGGGGCGCAGCACGTGCGAGCCCTCGCCGGCGCGGGTCGCTGCGGGCGGCAGGCGCTTGAATAACGGATCGCCCGAAAGGTCCAGGCTGATGCTCGCGCGACGCTGGCGCAGCGAAAGCAGCAGGTGAACGTCGGGGTCGGCGGCATCGACGTCGGCGCGACGGCCCGTGGTCTCGGCCAGGCGGTCGCACAGCGCGTCTTTGGCGCGCAGGGCAGAGAAGCGCGTGTTGCGCAGCTGCTCGGTCACGCCGCGGGCGGTGATGGCGATGGTGGCTCCGGGGCGGATGATGGTCTCCCAGGCGATGTCGTAAACGCTATCGTACAGCTCGTCGGCATCCTGTGCCTCAAAGCGTCCGAGTACCACGAACACGCGGCTCGCCAGGCGCGACCATAGACAGGCGCGGAAGCCTTCTTCGAGCTCGCCCTCAAACGTGGCGCGGCCCTTCAGGCGGCGAACATGCGAAAGCCCGAGGCGTTTAAGCTCATCGGCGAGTGCGGACTCAAAGCCCTCGGGGCAGCTTGCGTAAAATTCCATGGGTGACCTCTCCGGTTGCGTCGCTCCATTATATGATGGATGCTTCGTTTACTCTCGCCCCCGAAAGGAACCTATATGATTGATGCGTGCTCCTTGATTCCCATTTTCATTGCAACAGCCTCAGGACTCGGGGCCTCGCACAGGCTCCCGCCGCCTTACAGAACTGAAAGCTGGGCGTAGGGCAAATCCATGGCACGTGACCTGCGATTGCTCGGCCATAGATGGCGTAATCGAGGCCAAGGGAGGGCATCATGTGCGAGGGAAACGAGAGCTGGTTCTGGCACGCGAACGACATGGTGGTGGCGGGCGACATGAACCTCGTGGTCCGCGTCCTGTGGGTCGCGCTCATCGTAGGCATCGGCGTCGCGACGATGGCCACGCTCTGGATCGTCACGAGGTAGCGCGCCACGAACGGATGACGAGGCACGCGGCGCATGCCACGCTGGCGGAACCCTAGCCTCGCTGCTGGACAATCTGTTCGATGAGCTTCGCGACGGAGTTCTCGGCTGCGTCCCCGATCAGGTGATGGGCCGCGGCCTTCGCCTCTGGCATCGCGCCCGCGACTGCGTAGGAGTTCGGCACCTTTTCGAGGAGCGTCACGTCGTTTTCCGAGTCTCCGATAAAAGCGACCTCGTCCAGCGTGACCCCAAGGCTGCCGAGAAGCGCGTCGAGTCCGTTTACCTTGCTCCAGCCAGCCGGAACAACATCGAGGAAGAATGGGACGGGCGAGGGGAAATCAAGCTCTGGGCAGGCTTCCTTGCATCGACTCCGAACGACTTCCGTCGGGGCGGAGCTGACGTTGACGAAGATGCCGGCGGTGATGACGTCACGGTTCGTGGGCACGTCTCCGAGCGCCATGTCTCTTCCGGAGTCCTTAACGATTTCCAGGGCGAATTCGTCGCCAGGCTCGACGGCGCAGAGGAACTGCTCGCAGCGTTTGCCTGTCTCATCGACATCGGCGACTAGCCAGAGTGACGTCCCCGCGAAGGGGCGTACGGCGCTATCGAGCTTGACGAGGGCCTCCGTCGAGAGCGTCTTTTTGAACACGAGTTCGCCGCTGGAGAAGACCTTCTTTCCGTTGGCCATGATGCCGGTCGAGAAACAGCGCGCGTCGCCGTCAAAGGCATCGGCCAGGTCGGCGTAGTCGCGGCCGCTTGCGGGGCCGAACGCGATGCCCGCATCAAGCGCCGAAAGAATCGCGCTGTGCGTGCGCTCCGATACGACCCTTGAGCCAAACGGCAGCAGGGTCCCGTCCATGTCTGCGAGGATGAGCTTTATCAAGGGGTCCTCCCGTTTCGGTCTGGGCGTCGGTGCGCCGGTGTGCGTCGTCCTAGCTGTATTGCCTGTCTCCCAAGAGATTCTTCGAGATGATCCTGTTAAACTCTACCGGGTCATCCCAGCAAGAGGTCAGGAAGAGGAACAGCAGCTCGATGACGAAGTTGATCGAGCTGTGCGAGAAGGCGACCTCGGTTCCGGTGATGGCCTGATCTCGCGAGATGGCTCGGATGATATACGTGGCACGCTTCGCGAGCGGCGTATCTGGGTTGTCTGTGATCATGATGATGGGAGTGTTCGAATCCTCGGCAGAGTCGAATATGTTGACGAGGCGCTTCGAGTATCCGGACGTCGAAATGACGAGCAGGATGTCATTCTCCTTGAGGCTGGTTGCGGCGGAGACCATGGCATCGGTGGTACTGGGGCAAAACGCCCTGACTCCAACCTGTGAGAGCTTGAACGCCGCGTTTACGCCCATGCTAATCGAGTTGCCGACGCCCGCAATCAGGACGAGGTTGGCGTTGTGGAGCAGATTGACGACTGCCGAAAAGTCATCGGAGTCAATGAGCGAGGCGGTTTGGGAGAGCTCCTTGACCTTGTGAGACAGGACGTACTTAATGGAGCCCTCGACGTCGTCCAGAGTAACCTTGCCGCCCGTGGCCTTTTCCTCGCCGGAGGCCCTGCTGATGGATATGCCGAGCGCCAGACGCATGTCCGAATAGGTTCGGTAGTCAAGCGTCCTTGCGAACCTCGAAACAGACGCCGGTGACGTACCGGTTCCTGCGGCGAGTTCGCGGACGGTCATCGTTGCGACGTCCGACGGGTGGTCGAGCACATACGTTGCGATTGCCTTCTCCGAGGGGGATAGGCTGTTCATGACCGCGCAGATGTGGCTGAGCACATCCCCTGTCTTATCCATGGTTACTCCTTGGCCCTAGTTTGCTTCGTATCTTAGGTCAAGAGAGGTGAAAATAAAGCAAAATGTTTCATAAGCGGTGAAATAGCGTTTTACCGCTGATTTCCTACCGTTCACGGTAAATCGGTGCTTCCCCGGCGCAATCTCATCTTGAGCTGCTATCTTATGAGCCGTGAAACAACGGCACGAAAACGATGAAACAACAGAACATTGTTCCAACGCCTCACAACTTTGTTTCACGCTAGATGGCGAATCACTTCGAAGCCCAGACAGGCACCCGGCGAGCAAGAAGGGAGAAGCACGATGCACAACGCCAGGACAAACGCAAGCATGACTTCGCTGTTCTTCGCGAACGTCCTCTACTGGGTCTGCGCGGGCGTGTACTCGCCGTTCCTCTCCGCTCACTACACGAGCCTCGGCCTCAGCGCAGCCCAGACCGGCATCCTCCTCGCGGCGACCCCGGTGTGTGCGCTCGCCATCCAGCCGCTCTGGTCGACGATCGCCGACAAGCTCGGGCGCCGCCGCGCGGTCATCGTGATCCTCTGCCTTGCGGCGGCGGTACTCGCTCCGCTGTATTACCTGGCGTCGACGTTCGTCCCGGTCCTTCTCGTAACCTTTGCGTTCTCGGCGTTTTTCTCGGGGCTCCTGCCCCTGAGCGACTCCCTCGTCATCGAGCTCGCGGATCGCTCTGGCCTGGACTTTTCTCGCATTCGCATGGGTGGCACTATCGGCTATGCCATCGTCGTCCTGATCGTCGGTCGGCTGCTCGACATGGCTCCTCAAATCCAGTTCGCGGTGGTCTCTGCCGCGCTGGTGGTCTTCGCGGCTCACATGTGGCGCCTCCCCGAGGCGGGAATTCGCGCCAATGCCGCGGACGATCCCAAGGTCTCCCACGGAAAGGGCCTCCTCTCGCTGTTTACCAGCAATGAGATCGCCTTCGTCTTGGTCTTCGCCTTCATCAGTTCGGCCGCGATTGGCTTCATCGGGGCGTTCTTGGGCCGCTACGCGGTCGAGCTTGGCGAGGGTCAGAACCTCGTGGGCGTCCTGAGTGCGGTCTCCGCTGCGAGCGAGATCCCCATCCTGCTCGTTTCCTCCAAGCTGGTCAGGCGCTTCGGCGAGATGAACCTCCTGATCTTTTCCTGCTTCATGGCGGCGCTCAGGCTCGTGCTCGTGGGCACCGGCATCGTCCCGGTCATGATCTGCGGCCAGCTGCTGCAGAGCGTGAGTTACATGACCGTCTACTACTCCTGCGTTACCTACATTGCCAACCACACTTACGAGGATTGTCGCGCTCGAGGTCAGAGCGCCTTCGCGATGGTTCAGAGCGGTCTGTCCGTCGTGGTTGCGAACCTGTTTGGCGGTTGGGCGTGCGACGCGCTCGGCACGCACGCGTGTTTTCTGGCCTTCGCCCTCGCTTCAACGATTGCTGCGGTCGTTGCTTTTGTGGCGTACGTACTGTGGCGTCGAAGCGCAGCGCCACAGCCTGAGGGCCAGTCGGCCGCATAGGTTCCACCGCGTTTTGCAAGCGCCTGCCTGCTTCGCGCTTCTCTTCGTGTTCAACCAGCTGACGAGCTGAGAACTGTCCAATCCAATGGTTATCCAAGTGAAAGGAAGACAAAGATGTCTCTCATCAAGGTCAACGAGCTTCTTCAACATGCGACCGAGCACCACTATGGCGTGCCCGCGATCAACGTCATCAACACGGAGACCATCCGTTATGCGATCCAGGCCGCCGAGGATGAGCACATGCCTATCATCATCCAGTACTGGCCCGGCTTCGAGGACCACTGTGCCCTCGACATCATCGCCTTCGCCGCCCGCTATTACGCCGAGCGCGCGAGCGTGCCCGTCGCCGTCCACCAGGATCACTCCGCTGGTTACGAGATCGCCGTCAAGGGCGTCAAGGCCGGTTTCCCCTCCGTCATGGTCGACGGCTCCTCGCTTCCCTATGAGGAGAACTTCCAGCTCACGAAGGACGTCGTCCAGGTCGCCAAGATCTTCGACGTTGACATCGAGGCCGAGCTCGGCCACGTCGGCAACGGCTCCGACGCCAACGACTTCGTGAACAGCGACCACTATACCGACCCGAACCTCGCCGAGGAGTTCGTCGAGGGCACCGGCTGTGGTTCGCTCGCCATCGCCGTCGGCAACGCCCACGGCCCCTACGTCAAGGTCCCGAACCTCGACATGGAGCGCATCAAGGCCTGCAGGGAGGCCGTCAGCGTCCCCCTCGTCATGCACGGATGCTCCGACATCCCCGACGAGCAGCTCCAGGAGGCCGTGAACCTCGGCATGAGCAAGTTCAACATCGCCACGGAGTACTTCCGCTCCATGTACCGCGCCTTCGAGAAGGACATCAGCTCCGGCAAGAACGACGGCAACGGCATTGGCCTCCTGATGGACGCCGCCCCCGACATGCGCGCGTTCGTCGCAAGCAAGATCCAGCTTCTGAACCCCAACCACTATTCGCTCTAGGAGAGACTCGATGAAGAAAGTTCTTGTCGCGTCGCACGGTCACCTCGCAAGCGGAATCAGGAGCTCGATCGAGATCCTGACCGGTATGGCGGACATGGTGGAAGCAGTTGACTGCTACGTGGACGACTCCGATTTCACCCCTCGCATCCAGGCGTTTATTGACTCGGTGGGCCCTGAGGACGAGGCCATCATCTTCACCGACATCTACGGTGGCTCCGTCTTCCAGAAGGTCGTCCTCATGGAGCCGGAGAAGCGCGGGATCGTCCATGTTACCGGTATGAACCTCGGTCTCGTGATCGAGGCGCTCCTCGGCGCTGAGCCGGTCACGGCAGATTCGATCAAGCAGAGCGTCGAGCTGGCGAGGGCGACGATGCAGGTCGTCGAGCCTCCGAGCAAGGCCGCGGACAACGAGGGGTCCGACGGAGACTTCTTCGATTAGAGAGCACTAATAAGTAAGGAGAGGAAACAATGATTGTTCAGGTTCGAGTCGATGACCGTCTGATTCACGGGCAGGTCGCCCTGGTGTGGACCAAGGAGCTCAACACCACCAGGATCATCGTCGCCAACAAGCACGCCGTGGAGAGTGATGCCCTTCGCATGACGCTTTCCATGGGTACGCCGGCGGGCCAGAAGCTCCTCGTCAAGGATGTTCCGGATGCTTGCCGCATCGCGAACGATCCGCGTGCGGACTCCATGCGCATCTTCGCGCTCACCAACTGCGTGCGTGACGTGCTTGAGCTCGTTAAAGGCGCACCGGGCAAGATCGAGGGCGTGAACGTTGCCAATGTCGGCCGCTTCGACAAGTCCGATCCGGATAGCAAGGTCGCCCTCAACTCCACGATCATGCTCAACCCGGATGAGCTCGAGGCCGCGAAGGAGCTTTGCGAGCAGGGTATTCCGGTTTTCCATCAGCTTATCCCGTCCAATCCCAAGACTCCTCTCAAGAGTCTGATCGAGGCGGCGGAGAAACAAGGGGATTTGGCCAGGCGGTCAAATGAAATGAGAGAAAGGAAGTCAAATGATTGAGTTAGCAGTAATGGCCTGGTTGACCGTGCTGATTTGCTACGGCGGCAACTGGGTTCTCGGTCAGTGTATGATCGAGCGTCCTCTCGTGGTCGGCCTCGTTGCGGGCCTTCTGATGGGCGACGTCAAGACCGGTGTCATCATCGGTGCCTCTCTCGAGGCAATCTTCATGGGCGCGGTTAACATCGGTGGCGCCATCTCCGCCGAGCCCGTTACCGCGACCGCCCTCGCCGTCGCCTTCACCGTTGGCGCCGGCATCGACCAAGGCGCCGCCATCACGCTGGCCGTTCCCGTTGGCGTCGTCACCGCGTTCCTCTCGATCTTCATGAACAACGTGTTCCTCGCGTTCTTCGCCGCCACCTTTGACAAGATGGCCGCCGAGGGCAACGAGAAGGGCCTCGCGCTTCAGCACTTCGTTCTCTGGTTCGTTAAGTACGCCGCCTTTGGCCTCATCGCCTTCCTCGGCGTTTACCTTGGCGCTGAGCCCGTTGCCGCTATCGTCAACCAGATTCCGGCCAATGTCATGAGCGGCCTCAACGCCGTGGGCGCCCTCCTGCCCGCCGTTGGTATGGCGCTCCTGCTCCAGATGCTGTGGAGCACCGAGCTCAGCATCTACTTCTTCCTGGGCTTCACGCTCTACCAGTACCTCGGCCTCCCGATGATCGCCATCGCGGTTCTCGGCGTCATCATCGCGGTTGCCTCCGCCCTCCGCGACAAGGAGATTTTCGATCTCACCAAGAAGGGCTTGGCCACCCAGGCCGTTTCCAACGACTCTGTAACCAGCGACGAGGAGGATTTCTTCGCATGAGCAACCTGACCAAGAATGTGAGCCCTGAAGACAAGAAGATGCTCAACAGCATTTTCCTGCGCTCTTTCTCCGTGTTCGCCTCCTGCGCCGGCGGTTCCGTCAAGGCTGGCGCCGACGGCTGGCTGTACTCCGTCCAGCCCGCGCTTAACCGCTACTACGCCGATGACCCCGAGGCCCGTGCCGAAGCCATGAAGCGTCACACGACTTGGTACAACATTACCCAGAACGTCGGCACGTTCGCCATGGGCCTCGTCGCCTCCATGGAGAGGGAGAACTCGCAGCACGAAGACTTCAACACCGAGTCCATCGACGGCATCAAGGTTTCCCTGATGGGCCCGATGTCCGGCATCGGTGACGCAATCTTCTGGGGCGTCCTGCGTGTCATCGCTGCCGGCATTGGCATCAACCTCGCCATGAGCGGCTCGCCCCTCGGCGCGATCATGTTCCTGCTGATCTACAACATCCCGTCGATCCTCTGCCGATACTTCATGACCTACCTCGGCTTCAGCATGGGCACCAACTTCATCTCCGAGATGTACGAGGGTGGTCTCATGAAGCTCATCACCAAGGCGACCTCCACGGTTGGCCTCGTGATGATCGGTGCCATGACTGCGGCGAACGTCCAATTCAACACGATCCTGTCCATTCCGGTTCAGGACTCTGACCCCGTCATGATCCAGACCTACCTCGACTCGATCTTCAAGGGCATCGTGCCCCTGGGGCTTACGCTCGTCGTCCTCTGGCTCCTGCGCAAGAAGAACGTGAACGTCAACATCATCCTGGTTGGCATCATGATTCTGGCGCTCGTCCTCGGCCTCGTGGGCATCGTGTAGGGCGGCTTCCGGATCATTCGAAGCTTGTTTAAGGCAATTCCCGGCGGCACGCGATCGAGGACATTCGACGCGTGCCGTCCCATTAGAAGGAGAGAACATGCGCTACACGCACCTCAAGAATTCCGATGTCGACGTCTCCCAGCTCGCTGTGGGCACCTGGGCGATCGGCGGCGACTCCTTTGGTGAGAACGATGACGCCGCCAGCATGTCCGCCATCCGCACCATGCTCGATCACGGCGTCAACCTCATCGACACCGCGCCGTGCTATGGCAACGGCACGTCCGAGAAGGTCGTCGGCAACGCGCTCAGGGGCGTCGACAGAGAGAGCTACCTGCTCTCGACCAAGGTTGGCCTGATCACCAGCGCCGCCGGCTATGACCGCGACTCCTCGTTCAAGAACATCATGAGGGAGGTCGAGAGCTCGCTGCGCAACCTCCGCACCGACTACATCGACTTCTACTTCGTGCACTGGCCCGACGCTAAGACTCCGTTCTCCGAGACGATGTGCGCCCTCCAGCTCCTCAAGGAGCAGGGCAAGATTCGCCACATCGGCGTCTCCAACTTCACGACCGAGATGATCGAGGAGTGCGAGAAGGTCGCTCAGATTGACGTCCAGCAGCCGCCCTACTCTATGGTTGACCGCTCCTCCGAGGACCTCATCAAGTGGGGCTACGAGCGTGGCATCGACTCCTTCACCTATGGCTCCCTTGGCGCGGGCATCCTGTCGGGCAAGTTCCGCGAGCTGACGAAGTTCGAGGAAGGCGACGTCCGCGGTGGCTTCTACGACTACTTCCGGGAGCCCAAGTTCTCGCGCGTCCAGGAGCTGCTCAAGGTCATGGACGAGATCGCCGAGGCCCACGACAAACCCGTGGCGCAGGTTGCCGTGAACTGGAGCACCCAGAAGGAGTACGTGGGCACCGCTCTCGTGGGCGTGCGCACGGACGCCCACGCGATTCAGAACTGCGAGACGTTCGAGTGGGAGCTTTCCGCCGACGAGATGGCCAAGCTCGACGCCAGGCTCGACGAGCTGAAGATCGGCTAGCCATGAGCGCCGAGGATAGGAAGTACCCCACTTCCGAGCTTGAGGTGCTTGAGAGTGGCGCGAGGGAGGTTGTCGAGCCTAACGGCCTGAGGCTGATGCTGAAGCCCGTGCCGGGTGACGACCGCGAGCACGTGCTCGATCCGCGCGTCTATGCTCGTTCGCACGCGAAGCTCGCTGCGGCTCCTGCGGCGGGGTCGGCGCCGGCCGGACCGGTGGACGTGATCGCGTGGCGCTCCGCGCCCAACAAGGAGACCCACGTCGTGAGGGGCGCGAACGTTGCCAAGAAGACCGTCGTCATGCACTTCGGCGACAAGGGCATTCCGCTGCACATCTTCACGCCGGAGGGGCACGAGGATGGGTCTGCCGCGCTCGTGTTCATCCATGGCGGCGGGTTCATGGTGGGCAACATCGGCCAGTACGAGAACTGCCTGCGCGACATCGTGGAGCGCACGGGTTGCGTCGCGATCTATCCGGAGTACCGCCTGTCTCCCGAGACGATGTTCCCGGGTGGCGTTGAGGACTGCGTGAAGACGCTCGACTGGCTTGTCGATCACGCTGACGAGCTGGGCGTTGATGCGACTCGCATTGCCGTGGCTGGTGACTCTGCGGGTGGCAGCCTGTCGAATGCCGTCGTGCTCGAGGGCTCTCACGCGGATAGGATCAAGGCGGTTGTCGAGCTTTATCCGCTCGTTGATGGCGGTCCCGTTCCGGATGAGTGGTCCTATGACCTGTACGAGGTCGTGGATGAGCAGAGGCCCGAGGCGCTGAGCAGGGTTGATCGCATTCGCCTCGCCAACAACGACCTTCCGCCCATGTACGTCAACGGCGATGCGGACAAGATGCTCGACCCGCTGATTTCCGCGCTGTTCGCGGAGGACGTGAGCGCGTTCCCCCGCACGGTCATCATCTCTTCCGAGTATGACTATCTGCGCTATCAGGACGAGCTGTTCGCGAAGAGGCTGCAGGATGCGGGCGTTGACGTCACTGCGATTCGTTATCGCGGCTGCGACCACGGCTTCTTCGAGATGTACGGCGTGATGCCTCAGGCTGAGGATGTCTGTCGCGTCATCTCCGAGGAGCTTGCGAAGATCTAGGGGCTCGTCGCGGCGACCTCCTGGACGAGTGACGGTCCGGCGGGATGCTAGGTGCGTCCCGCCGGACCTTTGCGTTGGCGGGCGCGTGCCGCTTGCCGGCGGGCGCGTGTGGGGTTTGCCTCGGCGGTGCCG
Organism: uncultured Collinsella sp.; assembly: GCA_900550355.1. Classification (GTDB taxonomy): domain Bacteria; phylum Actinomycetota; class Coriobacteriia; order Coriobacteriales; family Coriobacteriaceae; genus Collinsella. The sequence continues at coordinate 2,726 of URRT01000024.1, read as the reverse complement.
GATTGACTGGGAGACGCGTTTACCGCCGATCTTCCAAGCGAGCCCAGCAAGCAAACCGCGAGCTGAGCCCCAAGGGCATTGACAAGGGCATGGGCGTGGCGCGAGCACTGGAGTATCTGGGATGCAGCCGTAACGCGCGCACCTTTGGCTTCGGCGATTCGGGCAACGACCTGGGCATACTCGCCGCTGTCGAGATGGCTGTCGCCATGGGCAACGCCATGCCCGAGGTCAAGGCGGTCGCCGACTATGTGACCGACGACCTCGAGCACGACGGCACCGTCACGGCGATGCGCCACTTTGGGTTGATCTAGCGGGAACCGCCCAATTACCGTTCACCCGCGGCGGGCGGCTCAAATGGGCCCGCCCTGCAAAATCGTTTTGCTGCTGGAAGGTGTGCTCAAAAACGCTAAAGCGTTTATACCGTTCGCCGAGAAGACAAAAAACCGCAGCTCACGCCTTGATAAACGTAGGTAAAGTGTTTAGCAGTCCAACGCCCATATGCAGACGAAAGGAATCAGGCAGATGGCAATCAAGGTGTTCGCTGACGGTGCAAACCTCGAGGGCATGCTCGACATGTACGAGAACGGCAACGTTCAGGGTTTCACGACCAACCCGTCCCTTATGAAGAAGGGCGGCGTGACGGATTACCGCGCGTTTGCCAAGGAGGTCCTGGCCCACATCACCGATGTGTCCGTGTCGTTTGAGGTCTTTGCCGACGACGTCGAGACCATGGAGGTCGAGGCCCGCGAGATCGCTACCTGGGCCGAGAACGTCTACGTCAAGATTCCGTGCGTGACCACCAAGGGCGAGTCCACCGCCGAGCTGGTCCGCAAGCTTTCCGCCGACGGCATCAAGGTCAACGTCACCACCATCTTTACGCCTAAGCAGGTTGACGAGATGGTCGAGGCCGTTGACACCGAGACGCCGTCCATCATCTCGCTCTTTGCCGGCCGCATCGCCGACACCGGCGTCGACCCCATTCCGTTTATGACGGAGTCGGTCAAGAAGGCCGCCGCCAAGCCCAACTGTGAGGTCCTGTGGGCGTCCACGCGCGAGCTCATCAACATTTACCAGGCCGAGGCCTGCGGTTGCCAGATCATCACGGTGCCCAACAGCATCCTGGCCAAGCGCGAGAACATCGGCCGTGACCCGTACGAGGTCTCGCTCGACACCGTGCGCGGCTTTGCCAAGGATATCGCCGCTTTGGGCTTCCATATCCTGCCGTAACGCGAACACTGGCTACGCCGCGGGCTGCTCGCCCCGGCCTTTCCTTTCCCTATCGCTCACGCGCTTCTCGAGGGTCGCGCTAGGCAAAGGAAAGGCCGGGGCTGCCGACACGAGCTTGCCAGCAAGTTGGCGCTTGGCTTCCATATCCTGCCGTGGGCAAAGGTACCCCTGCCTGCGCCGTGCAAAATTGAGAGTATTCAGCAAGGTAAAGGCTTTTACCAGTTGGGTGAAGCACGGAACGGCCCCCGTTTTGGCTCTGACGACGCTAAAACGGGGGCTGTTTTTTTTGCTTTTTCGCCTCTGGGAGGCATCCGGAACAGCGGAATTTGCAGAATACTCGCGATTTTGCACGTCACTACAGGGGGTACCCCTGCTTTGGCGGTTTACTTCCCCTGTACCATGGTGAGCGAGATCTTCTTGCGGTCGCGATCGACCTTTTCGACCCACACCTTGACCGTGTCACCGACGCGCACCACGTCGCTCGGGTGCTTGACGAAGCGGTTGGCCAGCTTGGAGATATGCACGAGGCCGTCCTGGTGCACGCCCACGTCGACGAAGGCGCCAAAGTCGACGACGTTGCGCACCGTGCCCTTGAGCTCCATGCCGGGCTCCAGATCGTCGATGGAAAGCGCCGAGCGGCTAAAGACCACCTCGGGCGCGTCGTCGCGCGAGTCGCGGCCGGGCTTCTTGAGCTCGTTGACAATGTCGATGAGCGTGAGGGTGCCGCAGTCCAGGTCGCTTGCCAGCGTCGATATGCTGCCCAGACGGCGCTCGATGTCGGGTACGCCGCCGCGGCTGAGCTCACTGGCCGCCACACCGGCGCGCTCCAAGACGGATGTGGCCACCTCGTAGCTCTCGGGGTGGACGCTTGTCGCGTCGAGCGGGTTCTTGCCGCCGCTGATGCGCAAAAAGCCCGCGGCGTTGAGGTATGCCTTGGGTCCCAGCTTAGGGACCTTCTTGAGCTGGCGGCGATCGGTAAAGGCGCCGTTTTCCTCGCGGTACGCCACGATGTTCTTGGCCACGCTCGGCGTGATGCCCGATACGTATCCCAGCAGGCTCGCGCTCGCGGTGTTCACGTCGACGCCCACACGGTTGACGACGTCCTCCACCACGTGGCCCAGGGTGCGCGAGAGCTCGGCCTGGTCAAGGTCGTGCTGGTACTGGCCCACGCCGATGGACTGGGGCGGAATCTTGACGAGCTCTGCCAGCGGGTCTTGCAGGCGGCGGCCCAGGCTCATGGCGCCACGCACGGTGACGTCCAGATCGGGATATTCCTGGCTGGCGAGCTCGGAAGCGGAGTACACCGACGCGCCGGCCTCGTTGACGATGGTGTAGCGAAGGCTGGGCGCCTGCTCGGCAATGAACTCCGAGACGACTTCCTCGGTCTCGCGGCTGGCGGTGCCGTTGCCGATGACGATGGTGTTGACGCCGTCCTTCTTGACGAGGCGGGCGAGTTCGCGCTTGGTGCCGGCGACGTCGTGGCGCGGCTTGGTGGGATA
>URRT01000023.1 GCA_900550355.1 uncultured Collinsella sp. | reverse complement strand
CATCGAGGGCATCACGAGCCCCGACGGCCGCGTCCTGGGCAAGATGGGCCATGCCGAGCGTCGCGGCGACAACCTGTACCGCAACGTGCCCGAGCATGTCCCCGGCGATAAGTTCATGCCGATCTTTGAGAGCGGCGTGGCCTACTTCGCTTAAACCTTTCCCATCGGGTACAATCCCTTCGGGTAACAACACCCGCCACCGACACATCCGGTGGCGGGTTCTTTTTTGCTTCGCGCATGTAGGAAGGACATCATGGAAAGCCGCAAGCCGTATCTCGCCACCCTGCCCGGACTCATCCTGGGCTGTCTTGTTTGCTGTGCACTCTGGGGATCGGCCTTTCCCTGCATCAAGATCGGCTACGCACTCTTTGGTATCCCGGCGCACGACAGCGCTTCGCAGCTGCTCTTTGCAGGTTTACGCTTTACGCTTGCCGGCGCCCTGGTTATCGTTGGGATGAGCGCGGCCCAACGCCGCCCCCTCATACCGCAAGCGCGCGACATCAAGCCCATCTTTGTCTTGTCGCTCTTCCAGACTATCGGGCAGTACTTCTTTTTCTATCTGGGCCTCTCGCGCGCCAGCGCCATGTCGAGCTCCATCATCGAGGCCAGCGCCAACTTCCTCGCAATCCTCTTTGCCGCCCTGGCATTTCACACCGAGAAGCTCAATACGGCCAAGGTGCTTGGCTGTGCGCTGGGCTTTGCCGGCGTCGCGCTCGTCAACCTTTCGGGCGCAGATGGCACCTTTGGCTTCAGGCTCGATGGCGAGGGCTTTATCCTAGCCTCCACTGTCGCGGGTGCTCTTTCGACCTGCCTGATCGGCATCTTCTCGCGCAAGCACGACGGTGTTTTGCTTGCCGGCTGGCAGTTTTTAGTCGGCGGCCTGGTCCTCACCGCCATCGGCTTTTTGATGGGTGGCGCGCTCTCCCCCACGGCGATTGTCCCCGCCATCGTGCTCATCATCTACATGGCGCTTATCTCCGCGGTCGCCTACTCGCTGTGGTCGCGCCTGCTTGCCGTCAACCCCGTCAGCCGCGTCTCGGTCTTTGGGTTTATGAACCCCGTCTTTGGTGTGCTGCTGAGCGCGCTACTGCTCGGCGAAGGCGCGGGCACGAGCCCCGTTACCGTCATCGTTGCCCTGCTGTTGGTCTGCGGCGGCATCATCATCGTCAACAGGCCCAAAAAAGCCTAGCGAGCTCACCTTTTTAGGGAGGGCATTCGCATACTTTAGCTTAATGGAGCACACTGGTTCTCGTTGATTTCGTACCGAGTCGCGGCGGCAGACGCCCGTCTTGCCGCACCGCGCCTGGGCATTATGGCCGGCGGCCCCCCACAAACGCAAAAGGGGCGCACGACCAAACACGGTCGTGCGCCCCTTTTCTAGCGTATTTGTACGCCGGCTTTCTTTTTCTCGGCCTTGACGCGATAGAGCTCTGCATCGGCAGCGCGAAGTAAGTCTTGCCAGGTATCAACGCTATCGCCGACCCGCGCGCAACCGATGGACATCCGCAATGCATACGGCACCTCGGCATGCGCGAGCTCGTCGTTGATTGTCGCGCACAGATGCATGATATCCTGTTCCGCCGCTGCCTTTTGGAGCACCACGAACTCATCGCCACCATAACGCGCGATAAAGCCACCAGACGCCGAGCAGACCTCTTTGAGCGCAGCGGATATTACCTGAAGAGCATGGTCACCCTCCACATGTCCATAGCGATCGTTAATCTGCTTAAAGCCGTCAGCGTCCATCATAAGCAGATATACATCTTCGGCCTGATCCACATTTGAAAAGAGCGACAGCATATAGGTCTCAAAACGGTTACGGTTGTTGAGTCCAGTCAACGGGTCAGTCGAGATTAGTTGCTCCTGATAGACGATATAGAGCAGCAGGATGCTCAGCGTTATACCGAAGCAAAGGCCCGGTACCGAAAACAAAACCTGGAAGGTACCGCCCACCAGAGCGGGAACCGCAAAAAAGGCGAGGGTGCGATAAATGGCCTTCTTTTGCAAGCTTTCGACTTTTCGAGCCTGAATAAAGGCATGCAAGGACGTATATATGACGTAGCAGTAGCTAACGATAGGCTGAATCATATAAAGCGCTCCGCGACGATATACGCCCTGCGTATCGATATAGAACATAGTGTGCGTCCAGTAGCTGGTAAATGCCAACACGACCACCAAAGCGGTTGGCAACGTTAAAAGTATCACCCTATAGGGCGTGGTCAGAAGCCGTGAGCCCTGCATCGTCTCGGAATAGAAAAACCAAATGAGGCACGCGATGGCGAACAGCGAAAACGAAACCGCGTTGGAAATCCAGTTGGCCGTGATGCCTACAGGAGTGCTCACGCCGTCCGAGAGCGTCCAGATCATATCGAAGAAAATGTAGGCAGCAGACGTGTAGCCCAGCATGCTAAACAAAAGCTGCTGGGTGCTCGAGAACAGGGAGCGACGACTTCGTACGGCAAGTCCGATAAGAATAATCATGCACAGCAGGAATATCTCGATCTTGAGTGCCTTAATCACCAGGTGCCATTCCCTCTATATCCAAGTGGCCAGAATCGCCCGAGTCGCGCCCAGGCGCCAAACGCCCCTTTCTCTGCAGGGGTAAGGGGAATAATAGCAAAGCGCCCGAACATCACTGCAAAACAGTTTCCGTTCGGGCGCTCGGACGGCGCGAACTGCACGCCGGAATCAATTATCGGTAACGGCCGTTACTCGCCGTCGATGTCGGTCGCGACGGCCTCCTCAATAGCCTCGACGCCTTCGACCGACAGATCCTCTTTGCCGTGGCAGAACTTCTTATCGACCCAGCCAGTCAGAATCGGGGCCATGATTGCCGTGATGATGACGGCAGTGGCGATCTGCGCATACGCGGTGGGCGCAAGCTCGGCATAGCGCGGAGCGACCTCGGCGAGGGCGACCGGCGTGGTCATGGCCGTGCCGGCAATGGTGGAGCAGGCAACGGCCGCCTTGCCGTTGCCGCCACACAGGTGCTCGAAGGCAAAGGTAATGGGACCGACGATAAAGAGCGTGATGAGGCCCAGCAGGATGCCCGAAATGCCGCCGGTGATGAAGCTCGAAAGGCTCATGGACGCACCGAGCTGAAAACCGATGACAGCGATCGCGGGATTGGCGCCGGGGACCAGCAGGTTCTTGATAAACGGGAACAAGTTGCCCAGGACCATGCCGATAACAAGCGGCAGGATGGATCCGATGATAGTGCCGACGGGGATGTCGGCGAGACCCGAGACACCGAGGATGATCATCGTGACGGCGGGGCCGGCCGTAAAGAACAGGATACCGACGGCGCCCTGCTCGGACTCATCGCCGAACTCGCCCATGATGCCCGTATAGAGCGCCATGTTGCAAAACGTGATGCCGCCGATGATAGACACGGAGCTCAGACCCAGGAAGTTGTCGTTAAAGAAATATGCCACGCCCAGGCCGAGAGCCGCTGCGACGACCAGCTTGGGGATCAGCACGACGATACCGGTCTTGATGGCGCCCGGCGTGGACTTAAAGCTGATGCCGGCGCCCACAAACAGCAGGATCGCGGCGACGATGGTATTGGACCCACCGCGGCAGGCAGCCGTAAAGAAGCCGCCGATCTCAAAAACCTGCGGGCAGAAGGTGTTTAGCAAAAGACCGACGATCATGGGATAGATCATGATGTCGCCCGGGATGCGCGGGACCTTGAATTTCTTTTGCTCGTTGGCGGTTGCTTCCTGTGCCATGAAACCCCCATTTCCGCTGACGGGGTACAAAAGCCCACGTCACGCTTTGCTACAGTAAAGTTTGACCATGGTACCAGAAGAAATAGACCAGCTCGGTGAAAAATTCTACAAGTTGGGATGGAACGAGATTCGGCGCCCGCGACGCCAGCCCTATATAAGGCTCAAGACAATATAGAGTACGATGCCCGAGACGCAGCACCACAGCATCGATTTTGTCTTGATTGCCACCGCCACGACACCGGCAGCCGCAATCCAGGGAATCAAGCCCTGCCACAAGCCGGCGTCGAAAGCGCCAGGGCTTATCAAATCGTTAGCGACCAGTGCCGCAAAGGCAGCGGGCGGAATATAACCCAAGGCCTCGGTAACGCGGGGCGACAGCGTTCTCCCGCGCAAGGCAAACACTGGGGCAATGCGGAAAAATGCGATGGCCGCCCACGACGACAGCCACAGGACCAAAAACTCATTAACGGGCATCGCGAGCATCCCTTCCTTCGGCGAGAGCATCGCACACAAGCGCCGCGGCAACGCCGACGAGCACGCTTGCAGGCACGGCGATATTCGTCCACCCCAAGAACTTGCATACGGCGACGGACACCGCGCCCGAAACCGCCGCGACAACGTTGCCGCGCGACAGCCGCTGCGAAAAGAGCAGGCAGATAAAGAGCGAGGTGCAGACAAAAGCTGCAATGGCGGTGGGAACATCGACAACGGCGCCGACGATGGCGCCCATCGTACACGAAACGCCCCATGTTGCGATGAGGATCACGTTGAGCACAAAGGACTCGCGCGGGCCCCAATCCTCCCCTTCAACCAACTTGGCAAGCGAGATGCCATATGCCTCCTCGGTAAGTGTCGCGGCAACAGCCAGCGTCTGACGCTTCGAGGCACCCGTCAGATGCGGCGCGATCGATGCCGAGTAAAGCGCAAAACGCGAGGAGATGGCGGCAACGCTCGCGATAATCGAAGGCGCCGGTACACCCGCCAGCCAAAGATTGCAGATCATAAACTGGCCGCTGCCCGTCACAAACGTGCTGCTCAGGGCAAAGACCATCCAGGGCTCCATTCCCGTCTGCCCCATGATCATTCCGCACGGCGCGCCTATTGCAACATAGGTAAGCATCACTGGCCAGACGGTTCTAACGATTTTGAGCACCATACGCTTCTCATCCTGACAAGGTCTCCGAACCGCATGTAGCGACACGGCAGAATCATCATCCGACAGCAACCGAGTTCACCTACAATTGCCACCGGATCGAAAGACACAACTTTTTAGGAAGTCATTATGACAGCTATCGATCGAGACCGGGCGCGCGCGGCCTTCAAAAGCTACACCGATGCCTACGACGCCACCAACCCACGCATCGCGCTCAAAATCGAGCATACGTACCACGTGGCCGAGGCATGCGATGCCGTAGCGCGCGAGCAGGGCTGGTCGTCAGAAGATATTGACCTGGCATGGCTTTGCGGCCTGCTACACGATATGGGCCGCTTCGAGCAGCTGCGACGCTGGGACACCTTTAAGGACGCCGAGAGCATGAGCCATGCGGCGCTGGGCATCGAGGTCCTCTTTGGCGAGAATCCCGCCGATGCACCCGCCGTAACGAGCATCCGCGACTTTATCGATGACCCGGCAGAAGATGAGCTCATCCGAGCGAGCATTGCCTATCACAGCGATTTCCGTCTACCCGCGCAGCTCGACGTGCGCACGCGAAGCTTCTGCGATATCGTGCGCGATGGTGACAAGATCGACATTATGCGCACCATCGCCGACAGCACCGTCGACACTATCCTCAAGGTGGACGAGAAGACGTTTCCCGGCAGCCGTTTCTCGTCGCCGACACTTGCCGCCTTTGACGAGCACCGCTGCGTCGCACGTGATGAGCGCGATGAGCCCGCCGACTTCTTGGTGGGGCTTATCTGCTTTATGTTTGAGCTCGTCTATCCGGCAAGCCGTGCGCTGGCGCGCGAACAGGGTGATATCCACCGCCTGCTCGACGCGCCCTTTGGCATTACACAGCCCTTTACCGACCCCGCCACGCAGGCAACCTGGAGCCGCCTAAAGGACGAGATGCGCGACTGGCTGGCGCGCGCCTAGCGCTCAAGCTGGGCCAGCAGCTCCTCGACGACCTCGACGGCGTCCCCAACAACCTTGTACTGGGCAGCGCCGAAAATGGGGGCATCCGGGTCCTCATTGATGGCGATAATGCACTCCGCCCCACCGATGCCGGCAAGATGCTGGATGGCGCCCGAAACACCGATACTCACGAGAAGCTTGGGCGAAACCGATACGCCGGTCTGGCCAATCTGATGGCGATACTCCAACCAGCCGGCCTCCACGACAGGTCGCGTGCAACCAAGCTCGGCTCCCAGAGCCTCGGCGAGCCTTCGCATCAGCGGCAGGTTTTTCTTGGAACCAATGCCGCGACCCACCACGACCAGGCGCTCGGCATCGGCGATCGAAGCCTGCCGCCCCCACTCCTCGGCGGGAATCGAGATCTCGACACGGGCCTTAACGTCTTCCGCAAGCATCACCTGGGTGATCGTGCCGGAACGGCCGTAGTCGAAGTCGGGCGCCTTAAAGATGCCGGGACGAACCGTTGCCATCTGGGGACGATGATTGGGGCAGACGATGGTGGCCATCAGGTTGCCGCCAAACGCCGGACGCGTCTGTTGCAGCAGCCCCGTCTCCGTATCCATCGAAAGTACGGTGCAGTCAGCCGTAAGGCCCGTCTGCAAACGCACGGCAACGCCGGGTGCCAGTTCGCGGCCAAAAGCGGTCGCGCCGTATAGGATGGCCTCGGGTTTGCGTTCGGCTACCAAATCGCAGATCGAGCGGGCGTAGACCTCCGCATCGTTTTGGCGCAGGCGCTCGTCGCGACAGGCCAGGACTTCGTCGGCGCCCGCGCAAACCAGATGCTCCAGGTCACCGAGAGAACCCTCGGGGCCCATACCGACCAGCGCCACCAGACGGCAGCCACGAGCATCGGCAAGCTCGCGGCCCTTGCCCATGAGCTCATAGGCAACGGGATTCACCGTATCGTGCTCGTCGGTCTGCGCGAATACCCAAATGTCTCGATATGCATCAAGGTCTGCCGCGCCGGCAGCTTCGTCTCGCTCGATCGAGATAGCGTTGACGGGACAGGCATCGACGCACCCGCCGCACAAGATGCAGCCTTCGGTCACGCGGGCGCATCGGTTGGGACGCTCGCCCTCCACCACAATGCCGCCCGAGGCGCAGGCGCGAACGCAGCGACCGCAGCCGATACAGGCTTCGCTATCGATAATCAGTCCGCTCATCTATGCCATCCCCTCGATAATCTTGGCAAGCTTTGCCGCCTGCTCGGACGCCGTTCCGTCAACGTCCTCGCACGTTTGGTCGCGGTCGGGCACAAACGATCGCACGACCTGTGTCGGTGATCCGGCAAGGCCGCAACGCGCGGGGTCGGCGTTCACGTCGGCGGCACTGACCGCGCACACGTCCGCCTCCTCTGCCGCGCGAATACCGGCAATACTCGGCATACGCAACTGGCCAATCTCCTTGGCAGTCGTCATCGCGCACGGCATCTCAAGACACACCGTCTCCTCGCCGGCACCGCACCCGTGAACGAGCGCCAGCGAGCCACACGTCGTAAAGCCCGCGCTTTGCACGCAACTCACGTCGGTCACGCAGGGAATCTCAAAGGCACCGGCAAGTTCGGGGCCAATCTGGGCCGTATCGCCGTCCACCGCCATCTTGCCGCAGATGAGCAGGTCGAAGTCCTCGTCGAGCGCCTCGATGCCGCACTTGAGGGCATAGGTGGTTGCCAGGGTATCGGCACCCGCAAAGGCGCGATCGGTTAGCAGCAGTGCGTCATCGGCGCCTCGGGCGATGCAGTCGCGCAATAGCGATTCAGTCGCGGGGATGCCCATCGACACCACCGTTACGCGCACGTCCATGCCAAAGCCGATAAAGTCGTCCTTCAGCGCCAGCGCGCATTCCAAAGCGCTCGCGTCAAAGGGGTTAATGACCGCCTGCTTGCCATCGCGCACGATGGTATTGGTCTTGGGGTCCATCTTGACCTCGGTGCTGCCCGGCACCGCCTTAACGCACACCACCATATGGAAGTCGCTCATCTTCACGCGCCCCCTTTCTGGACGAACTCATCCAAGAGCTTCTCCGAAAACAGGTTGCCACGGCCCAGCTGCCCGGCAGGATCGAGCTGCAGCTTGAGTCGAGCCGATTCGACCATGGCCTCGTGGCCGTACATCGTCTCTAAGAAGCCCGCTTTGATCTTGCCGACGCCGTGTTCGGCGGAGACGGCGCCTCCCATAGCCGTTACCTCCGCAGCCCACTGGGCAAACAGCTCGCCACCGCGACGGTAGTCCTGCGCATCGCGCGGCAGGATGTTCACATGCAGATGGTTGTTACCGATGTGCCCCCAGGCAGCAGATTCAAGCCCACTTTCGGACAACGTGCGGCGATAAAGGGCGATGACATCGGCCAAGCGTGCATTGGGCACCGACATGTCCGAACCCAGTTTGGTGATGGTAGGATCCGTGCGGCGACGCTCGTCGATGAGCATGTTGACGCTCTCGGGCACCGCATGGCGGAAGAATCGCTGACACTCGCGATCGACCTCGGTGCGCGCGACCCACGTCGCATCGTCGCTGCCGCCCGCAAGCTCTAGTACCCACCCCAAGTGATACAGCTCCTCAGTCGCCTGGGCTTCGTCGTCGCAGTCGAGCTCCACGTAGACACAGACCTTGGCCTCTTTGTCGAGCGCCGGCAGCGAGGCAAACGCCGTCGACTGCTCGCGCTGGCGACGTAGAATATCCAGGGCGCCAGTGTCGAAGTACTCGATGGCAGCCGCATGGGACAGGACGGGGCGCACGGAATCGGTAAAGGACACGGCCTTGTCTTCGCTATCGAAAAAGCAGCTCACACCCCAAACGACCGCAGGCGCCGCCTGCAGGGCAATCTCGAGCTCGGTGATAACGCCGAGCGTGCCGCAAGCACCGATAAAGAGGTCGATGGCGTCCATTTCGTCCGCAACGAAATAGCCTGAGGCATTTTTTGTCTTGGGCATGGTGTAGTCAGGAAGATCGAGCTCGAGTGCACGGCCCGCTGCCGTCACGAGCGACAGGTGGCGGCCCTGGGCAAAAGCCTCGCCGCGCTGAAGCTCAAGCAAATCGCCATCAGCCAGCGCGACGTGGAGTCCCGTGATATGTGGGCGCATGGGGCCGTAGGCGTAGCTGCGGGCACCAGAGGCGTTACATGCCGCCATGCCGCCCAGACAGGCAGACGTCTCGGTGGGATCGGTGGGAAAGAACTGCTCGGGGGCCTCTTGGAACTCCTCGTAGGCCTCAAGCGATGCATGGTCCCAACCAGCAGTCGGCAGCACCTTCTTACTCAGTTGCTTGCGCAGCTCCGAGAGCACAACGCCCAGCTCCACGCGCAGCAGAAATTGGCCTTGTTCATCGCGGCGAAGGCCCAAGTAGCGATTCATACGGGAAGTATTGAGGATATGCCCGCCGTGGGGCACGGCACCGGCGGCAAGGCCGGTTCGGGCGCCCTGAACCGTTACCGGGACACGCTCGGCATGGAGCTTTTCCAAAATGGCACGGACCTCGTCTTCCGTTGTCGGAAACGAGATGCTCGAGGCCTCGCCCGATGCGCGAGACTCATCGCGACCATACTCTTCGAACTCGTCGGTGAAGGGTTTGATGGTTACAGACACGCGAACTCCCCTTTAGCTAACTACAGTGTTTGCAGGGAGATGTTACCGCATCGTTTCGTCGACGTGTTCGAGACCGTCTCCATAATTGGCGATTTTTACGTTCGTGCAATTCGGCGAGCGGCTTGATTTCCTCGGCAGACGATGCTTTTGACACATATGGCCCCGCCGTCGCCGACCGCGTGATTGTCGCTCGAAAAAAGTTGGAGTATTTTTTGCCGCCTTTTACCTGCGGAGACGCCAATCCGTCAAGCATTTGGTTAGAAATTGGTCAAGTAGCGGCTGATACGGTCGGCGTCGACAGCCAAAACCGATAGAAGTTTTGGCCCCAGAAGCAGGGAGGTTCCCATGGCATATTACTGGCCCCAGTACGGCATCGCCATCGAAGTCGACGACGATCCCCATCTCCTGCCTTTCGACGAAGAGGCATTCCCCGATACGACGGTCTACCACGTTACCACCGATGTGATCTGCGACCCTGAGTCGTTCTCGGCGCTCGCCCACCACATCGCACGTATCCACGACATCGAGCTTCCTCCCGACTTCGACGAGCTTGTCTACTCGCGCCGCCTGATGCTTCGCATGCTCTTTGGAGCGGACCCGTCCACCTTTGCGCGCATCTATACCGCCAAGGATGCCGCATGAGCGCGAAAAAGCCACCCCACTTTGCAGGTCTGAGTCGTCGCAAGAAGCTCATCGTTGCCTGCTTGGCCATCGTCTGTGCCCTTGTCGCCGTAGGACTATACGCTTGGCAGTCGCAGCCCGTACCCGAGGCGGGCGCTTCGGTTACGACGGCCGAGGGCAAAACGCGTCAGGAAATCCAAGATGAGCTCGACGCCATCGTCCGCGACAACATGATGACGATTTCGGTCGCACCGGTCGCTCAGCTGCAGGAGGACGGCAAGCTGCGCGTCAACGTGCAAAACGTCCAAGACAACAAGTTTCCCCAGCGATTCCGCGTCATCCAAAACGACGAGACCATGTACGAATCCGGTGTGGTCAAGACCGGCAAGACAATCGAAACGTGCCCCGCCGGCGACATCAAAGAAGGCGAGGCGTACATCGAGATCCAGGCACTCGATGCCAAGACCCTCGACAGCCACGGCAATCCGACACGTGTCAAGGTACGGGTTGAGCAAGCCGAGAACTAGCCTTCCGACCGACGCGGCACCGCATGCAATTCACCAGCATTCGTCCAATCATCGCGGGAACGGCCCGCGGCGAATAGAAAGGAACGGCCATGGATACCACCAGGAACATGAACGGAGTCAGAGCGCTCGTCGTGGGCACAGGGCTCGCGCTCGCGCTCGCAATGAGCGCCGCCCCGACGCCAGCTATGGCAGCCGGGCGCGTTGGAACCACGAAGGTAATGGTCAGGACCGAGATCGACAACGTTGAGTTCAAAGTTCCGACGGTTATTCCCTTCGTCGCCAAGGCCGACGGCACGCTTCAGGGCCCCTCAGAAGACGCGACCACCATCGACAATCATTCGGCCTACGGCATCCATGTCACCAACATGAAGATCGACGCCATGAACACCTGGACCATTGCCGCCGACGCCAAGGCCGGAACCGCGCAGAACTCCATCGACTTTAAGGTCGGCCCCGACGGCGCGCTCCAGAACGCCAGCGCCGCAATGCAGGGGACGGGCCTCGATCTTTCCAAGAATGCAGCCTTCGACATGGGCTACCAGGGCATTGCCGGCGGCACGGACAAAATCAAGCTCAAGACAAGCGGAAACGTCGCCCGCGTCACGCGCGACATCTTCCGCGTAACCGGCGAAGGCGATCAGGTTGCGACGATCACCTGGACGGTCGAGCCCGGTGCGCACACGGCATAAGGCCGTCGCCCTGGCCGCCGCCGTCAGCATCTTAGCGTTTGGGCCAGCCATGGCCTTTGCCCAGCAAGAACAGGCGCAGGCCGCCACGCAAGTGACGGTCGACCTCTCGGAGCTCGACCGCGACGACCGCGAGAAACCGTTGGCGCAGACAGGCGACAGACGATGGCTCTTGGCAGCAGGCGCCACAGCAGCAGGCGCAGGAACCGCCGGCCTCGGTCTGCACATCAAACGCAGCCAGAAACAAAACATGGACAGGCCGCACTAAATTAGCTAAGGAGACCCCATGGCATCGAAGAACCTTTTGCCCGTCGTCGCACTCTGCGGCGCGCTCGCAACCGGAACGCCTGTCGCCGCTTGGGCGACTCCCGTCATGGCAGACTCCTTACCAGCAGTCCTAAGTTCCGCACCAAATCCGTCGAGCGCCATTGCGTGCAAGCGTTTTTCGATCGCACAGGCCGCGATCTCAACCTCGGGATGCCTTCGTCGTAATACGGACGGCTCGATAGTCGTGGATATCAATCGTTCGAACAAGGCAAACGGCTCCCAGGCGGGGTGTGTCGTCTGCACGTGGCGCTCGGTTGCGCTCGATGCAGATGGCGATCCATGCAATTTAGAGCTGCGCATCGACATCGCTTCGGTCGATGACTCGGCGAACGGAGCGAAGGTCGCCTTCGACGGTACGTTTTCTGAGAAAGGAGGCGGTATATGTCTGGGCTGCGCCGCCGCGAATGCAGACGACACGCAGCCCACCCTCTCATTCACGGCATCGTTGCGGCTGACCAAAGCCGGCACCGATGCCATCGCGGCGGGAGAAGCGTCCCTGCTGTTCTACGCCGTCAGCGCCAAAGACACAGACGCTCATTTCGAGAAGCCAGCCGGATCACTCAGCCTTACACGAGGGATAGAGGCAGGCCCTATTGAAATCGATGCCCACGCGCAAAGCAGGCAACGCATTCTTGCCGACCCGGCGCTTCTCGAAATGGAGTGGAACGGATCCGGAGCCATCAGAATTCTCCCCTCCGCGCTTGACGCCAAGACGCTCCCCTCAAACGACGAACCCATCAACGCAACCATACAAGAAGAGAGCACGGATAAAGAAGCAGGTGCGGGCGACACGCCGTCGCCGACAAACAGCGTCCCAGCTTCTTTCGAAGCACCGAATGAGCCCGCTACCGATCCAAACGATCCCGAGCTCGCGGACAGTCTGGGGCTTGCTGATCCTCAAGAGATCGATGAAGGTAACTGCTGCGTGCTTGCCGCGCTCGACCATACAGAGGTCATCGACGCTGCGAACATCGAAGTTGCCGCCGCCAATCAGCCCGTCCGCAAGTCGGCCATCATCGCATTTCCTGAATCCATCGAAGTCGTCTTTTTGCCATCGGGCGAGGTCGTGGCCCCAACACTGCTCACCTTGTTGGGCGCCAAGAATACTCGAAACGAAATTAAAAAGGTCACGGTTGTCGACCCTGCAACCACCGCCAAGCTGCGTCTATACGCCGTTGCTCCAGACGGAGGCAAGACCTTGGAATTCGATGGTGACACACTCCTAGCCTGGCGACGTCTGGACATTATGCAAGACGTCTCGTATCAGATCGAACTCGAAGGGTTTGATCGTGCCCGCGATGCCAATATCATCGCCGCGGCTATTGAATCCCCACAGCGGCTTATGACACTGCGCTTTGACTACTATCCCTATGTCCCGACAACCACCTGAGGCTAAATGCTGCGCATCATTCCTAACACCACTTATATAACGTATTAGATGAGTCGCGATGTGCCTCGCATTTCGTTCTGCTACGATTGCCACGTTGGCATCAATACAGGAGGGCTCATGCCGGGCTTGGGAACAATCATCAACGTTGTGCTTTTAGTTGCGGGCGGTCTTTTGGGATTAGCGGGCGGCCGCTTCATTACACCGCGCATCCAAGACACGCTCATGAAAGCGTCGGGACTGTGCGTTCTGTTTATCGGACTGGGTGGCACCATGCAAAAGATGCTCGTCGTTGACGGGAAAACGCTGGCGACCACCGGCACCACCATGCTCATCGTCTCGTTTGCCCTCGGCTCGCTCATCGGCGAGGCCATTAACCTGGAAGCCGGCATCGAAAACCTGGGCGAATGGCTCAAGCGCAAAACCGGCAGCGAGGGAGACAACGAGTTCACCAATGCCTTTGTCTCGACATCGCTGACCGTCTGCATCGGTGCCATGGCTATCGTGGGATCAATCCAAGACGGCTTGCTCGGCGACTGGTCCACGCTCGCCCTCAAGGGCGCGTTGGACTGCATCATCGTCTGCACCATGACGGCTTCGCTCGGCCGCGGCTGCATCTTCTCCGCCCTGCCCGTTGCCGTATTCCAGGGAACGATTACGCTCTTTGCCGGAGCGCTCTCCCCCATCATGACCACCGCCGCCCTCGACAGCCTTTCGCTCGTAGGCTCCATGCTCATCTTCTGCGTCGGCGTCAACCTCATCCGTCCTCAGACCTTCCGCACGGCTAATATGCTCCCCTCCGTTGTCATAGCCGTCATCTACGCCCTCCTGTTCTAAATCTATCTACGTAGCGGTATCTCGAACACCTGTTTGATGCTGTGCTATGATATGAGGTCATCGAAGCTGCGTTAGGGGAGGAGAGACGGTGGCCGACCAGGACATCAAGATGCTCATCGAGCGCATTATGGCCGAGGCCCGGACCCATCAGTCTGCTCGCTTCTCAAGCGAAGTCTATGCTGACGAGCCGATTCTCAAGACCGGCCGTCAGATGCAGAATTTCCTCCCCGACCAGTACCGCAAGATGCGCGAGATATCGCGCTGGCAGGATGACCCCAAAGGCGGCGCGGGTCGCTGGCTTTCGGAAGCCGAGCTTTTCTACCGCCAAGGCCTGCTGATGGCCGACTTTGAGGACGACTGCCCCTACAACGGCACCTTTAAGTCGTACTTTCCCACCTACAATGCCATGAGCGATCGGCAGCTGCGTGGCTATTTTACCTGGCGCGCCCAAGTGCGCCGCGGAACTGTCGAGGAAACATCTACGTCCTTTGCCTTCCTGTATCTCTACGAATTGATCTGCGGCATTGGCGTAGATGACCCACTCGATGGTTTTAACAAGATCAAGGCCTTTTGGGATGCCTATCGTGCCTTCGAGCCCGGCATCGACCGGTTTGCACGCGTGTGGTTGCAAGATTACGCCGTTTTCCACGGGCTCAACCCCGAGCTGCTTCGCGACTCTAAAACCGTCATGTTCGATAACGCTCTTATCGAACTGCGACGCGCGGCACGAGACCTTGTACCAGCACCGGCACCGTCCGGCCAGACCCCTAAGCGTCGCAAAACCTCCGAGCCCACGCTCCCCCTTCCGCCCGATGAGGTGCGCGAGGAGCGACTCATGGCTGCTATCAACGCCCTCTCCACGTACAACCTCAATAACTCGAGACTCGATCGCAGCCACCATCGCGACCTGCGCCACGTGGCATGTGCCGTGTATGTCCGTATGGCGCGCTACTATGACACGCACCGAAAGACCAGTATCGTGGCGAGCTTGTTTGGGGAGGAGACGGCCATGCCCTATACCATGTTTGCCTCGGCCGTGTTCTTTGCGCCTAATCGCCACGAGGACTGCGAATACCGTCTGGATCCCATCCATATTTACCATTGTCAAAACGGCTTTTGGGAATGCATGCGAATTCACGGCAGCAGGCAAAAAAGCAGCAAGCTTGGTGAGATGATGCGCGCCTGCGACCAACGCCTACGCCTGGCCCTAGACCCCACCCACCCCCTGAAGGAGGAGAAGGTCCCCAAATATCTGGCCAAGATCATCGATGACGAGATCGTGGCATGGCTTTCGTGGGATGCCGCACACCAGCCCATAAAGATCGATATCGATCTGAGCCAGCTGGGACACATTCGGAGCGCCGCCGCGCAAACGCGCGAAGCGCTTTTGATCGATGAGGAGCGCGAGGACGATGTGCCCACAGAGGTCGATACGGCGGAATCCGAGCAACCGGAAGCCAAGCCCGCGGCCGACGTGATGGCCGAGCCGATCGCGGCGCCCACGGAGCGCAACGAAGCCGACGAGCCAACCATTTCCACCGAACAGTTTGGTGTCGTGGCACCGCTTCTCGCGCCGACGCCCGTGTTCGCAGCTGCTGCGCCCGCTGACGCCACGAACGAACTCACGCCTGCCGCAGACGCCTATCTCCGCGCACTGCTCGAGCAGGACACGGCACAGACGGAATCGGCAGTGGAGAGGTCGGGGCAGAGCGAGGACATGCTCGTCGATAGCATCAATGAGGCGCTCTTTGACCTGGTGGGTGACACCGTAATTGAATTTGGCGCGGCAGGACCGCAAATTATCGAGGACTACGAAGCAGACGTGAGAGGATACCTAGACTATGAGTGATACCGCATCCGCAGCACCCCGCGTGCCCAAGCGCGTCGCCGCCGTCATTCTCAACTCGCTCAAGGGCGGCGTGGTCCCGCGCATCGGCCTTCCCTACATCACCGTAGGGCGCGAGGTCGAAATCCGCGCCCTGCTCACCGACCTGAGTCTCATCGCCGACGGTGGCGCGAGCTTCCGCTTTCTGGTCGGTCGCTACGGCGCCGGCAAGAGCTTTTTGCTCCAGACCATCCGCACGCACGCCATGGGCGAGGGATTCGTCGTCGCTGATGCCGACCTGTCGCCCGAGCGCCGCCTGCAGGGCGGCCAGGGACAGGGCCTTGCCACCTACCGTGAGCTCATCCGCAACATATCGACTAAAACGCGCCCCGAGGGCGGTGCGCTCAACCTTATCCTGGATCGCTGGGTCGCCTCGTGTGCCGATGCCGATGAGTCTGCCGTCAATGCCCAACTGGCCCCGCTCGAGGAAATGGTCCACGGCTTCGACTTCGCCCGCATGCTCCGCCGCTACCGCGCGGCAGTATCCGAGGGCGACGAAGAAGCCATGAGCCGCGTGACCAAATGGATTCGCGGCGAGTACCGCACCAAGAGTGAGGCACGCGCCGAGCTGGGCTCCTCGACCATCATCAGTGATGACGACTGGTACGACTACGTTAAGCTCATTGCGCGCTTTTTGGTCTGCAGCGGCTACAAGGGCATGCTGGTGCTCATCGACGAGCTCGTGAATCTGTACAAGATTCCCAACGCGATCACGCGCCAATACAACTACGAGAAGATCCTGACCATGTACAACGACACGCTCCAGGGCAAGGCGCAGTACCTGGGCATGATCATGGGCGGCACGCCAACCTCCATCGAAGACCGCCGCCGCGGCGTGTTCTCCTACGAGGCCCTGCGCAGCCGACTCGCTCAAGGCCGCTTTGCACGCGAGGACCTTAAGGACATGCTCGCGCCCATCACCCGCCTGCAGCCACTCACCTACGAGGAGTTGCTGGTGCTGATCGAAAAACTCATGCAGATCCATGCCGGATACTTTGGCTGGACGCCCACGCTTACCGAGAACGACTTGGTGGACTTCCTCAAGATTGAGTTCGGCCGCGTGGGAGCCGATACGCACCTGACGCCCCGTGAGGTCATCCGTGACTTTATCGAGCTGCTCGATATCCTGTGTCAGAACCCCGATGCAAATGTGGCCGAGCTGCTGCA
>URRT01000022.1 GCA_900550355.1 uncultured Collinsella sp. | reverse complement strand
GCCGATGCCACTGGTGAGTTTTCTGCGACTCAGGTTACTTCGCGTGGGGCAAAGCACGGAAAATGATAGAATCTGCATTTGGCAAATTACTAAACGATGAACACTTCGAAGAGGAACAATATCGTATGAACTATATGACTACCGCCGAAATTCGCGAGAAGTACCTGGCGTTCTTCGAGGAAAAGGGCTGCAAGCGCATGCCTTCTTCTTCCCTGATCCCCGATGATCCATCACTGCTGCTTACCAGCGCTGGCATGGTTCAGTTCAAGCCCTACTTCCTTCATCAGAAGGAGCTTGATAGCCGCTACATTGGCGCTACCACCGCTCAGAAGTGCGTACGCACCAACGACATCGACAATATCGGTGATGCTCGCCACCTAAGCTTCTTTGAAATGTTGGGCAACTTTAGTTTTGGTAAGTACTTCAAAAACGAAATGTGTGCTTGGGCATACGAATTCTCTACCGAGGTATTGGGGCTTCCTGCTGAAAAGCTCTACTTTACCGTTTTCGAAAACGACGACGAGACCATTGAAATCTGGAAGAGCCTTGGTGTTCCAGAGGATCATATTTCCAAGCTGGGTGAAGAAGATAACTTCTGGCGCGCTGGTCCTACCGGCCCCTGCGGTCCCTGCTCTGAAATCTATTTCGATCAGGGTCCCGACGTAGGGTGTGGCAGCCCCGACTGCAAGCCTGGCTGCGACTGCGACCGCTTCCTTGAGTTCTGGAACCTCGTGTTTACCCAGTACGACCGCCAGGAGGACGGCTCCATGCCGGAGCTGCCGCACCGCAACCTCGATACGGGCATGGGCCTGGAGCGCATGGCCGCTATCATGCAGCACAAGACTGCTAACTACGACGGCGATCTGATGCAGCACCTCATCAAGCTCGGTGAGGAGATTAGCGGCAAGACCTATGATGCCGACGATTACTCCGGCGCCAGCCGCTCCCTGCGCATCATCGCCGACCACTCCCGTGCTGTCGACTTTATGATCTCGGACGGCATCCTTCCCGGCAACGAGGGTCGCGAGTACGTCCTTCGCCGTCTGCTCCGCCGTGCCGTGTTCCACGGTCGCCTGCTGGGCATCGAGGGCGCCTTCCTGACCAAGTTCATCGACGAGGTCAACGCTCAAATGGGCGAGGCTTATCCCGAGCTGCTCAAGAACGTCGCGCTCGTCAAGGGTATCGTCGCCTCCGAGGAGGAGCGCTTCTCCACGACGCTCGACAATGGCCGTGTCTACCTGGACGAGGCCCTGACAGCGCTTGCCGAGGGCGCTGTGCTTCCGGGCGATGTCGCCTTTAAGCTGCACGACACCTTTGGTTTCCCCATCGATCTGACCGTTGAGATCGCCGGTACCGCTGGGCACGACGTCGACATGGATGGCTTTACCGCTTGCATGGAGGACCAGAAGGCCCGCGCCCGCGCCAACGCCAAGGGCGATGCCTGGGGCAGCTTCAACGACGTGTGGGTCGAGCTTTCCGACAAGGTCGCCGCGACCGAGTTCGACGGCTATGACAACGATGTGATCGAGGGCGCCAAGGTCGTCGCCATCGTGCGCAACGGCGAGTCCGTCGATTCCGCTGCCGCCGGCGAGGACGTCGAGGTCGTGCTCGACCGCACCCCGTTCTACGCCGAGATGGGTGGCCAGCAGGGCGACGCCGGCAAGCTTTCCGCCGAGGGCGTTGTTCTGACTGTTGCTGACACCAAGAACCACAATGGCCTGTATGCCCACGTCGCGCACGTTGCTGAGGGCACGCTGACCGTCGGTGCTACCGTGACCGCCGCGCTCGACGCCGAGCGCCGTGGCTTCCTGCGCCGCAACCACACTGCCACCCACCTGCTCGACGCTGCGCTTAAGCAGGTCCTGGGCGAGCATGTCTCCCAGGCCGGCTCGCTGGTGACGCCCGAGCACCTGCGTTTTGACTTCACGCACTTCGAGGCCCTGTCCTCCGAGCAGCTCAAGGCTGTCGAGGACCTGGTCAACCAGCAGATCTTCGCCTCCAAGCCGGTTGTGACCCGTGTTATGGGCATCGACGAGGCTAAGGCTGCCGGCGCTGTCGCTCTGTTTGGAGAGAAGTACGGCGATGTCGTCCGCGTCGTCTCCGTGGGCGCCGAGGACCAGCCGTTCTCCCGCGAGCTCTGTGGTGGCACCCATGCCGCCAATACCGCCGAGATTGGCCTGTTCAAGATCATTTCCGAGTCCTCCACGGGCTCCAATGTCCGCCGTATCGAAGCCGTGACCTCCAAGGGTGCACTCGACTATATGGCCGACCGCCTGGCACTCGTTGACGCCGCCGCCGCTGCGCTCAAGTGCCGCGTCGACGAGGTTCCCGCCCGTGTGGAGAACCTGCAGGTCGAGCTGCGCGAGACGTCCAATAAACTCAAGAAGGCGCTCACCGGTGGCTCTTCCGATGCGATCTCCAGCGCCATCGAGGGTGCTGTCGAGCTCGGTGGCTACAAGCTCGTCGTTGCTGAGCTCCAGGGCCTTGAAGCTGCCGACCTGCGCAACGTATGGGATACCGTGCACCAGAAGGTCGCCGGCCCTGTCGCTTGTGTCGTCGCAAGCGTGACTGAGAAGGGCACTCCGGCCCTGCTCGCTGCCGGCTCCGATGACGCCGTGAAGGCCGGGTTCCACGCCGGTAACGTGATCAAGCAGATCGCGGGTCTGGTCGACGGTCGCGGTGGTGGCCGTCCCAACATGGCCCAGGCCGGTGGCAAGAATGCTGCCGGCATCGCCGATGCCCTCGCGGCCGCCAAGACCGCGCTCGGCGCCTAAGAATCTAAGAAGTCACTGTGGTCGCGCTTGCGCTGGACATAGGGGAGACCAGGATCGGCATCGCCGTCTCGAGCCGTGATGGCAAGATGGCGATGCCCGTCAAGGTGCTCCCGGCCGCCGAGGTCACCGGTATGGCCAAGACGTTCCGCTACCTGGTCGAGGACTATGAGCCCGACATCCTGGTTAGCGGACGTCCCTTGACCATGGCCGGTGAGCCCGGCCCCCAGGCCGAGCGCGTTGCCGCCGTGGCGCAAAAGATTGCCGACAAGCTCGATCTTCCACTGGAGTTTGAGGACGAACGTCTGTCTTCGCAAGAGGCCAAGCGTATCCTGCGCGAGCAGGGCCTCAACGAAAAGCAGATGAGGGGCAAGATCGACATGATTGCCGCCAGCCTGTTTTTGCAGACGTGGCTCGATCGTAAAAACGAGGAGGTTTCGCATGCCTAGCGCTTCCGATCCGCGCCAGCAGAATCGTACACGGCAGCCGGCGTCGCGCCCTGCTCAGCCTGGCCAGCGTCCGGCACAGCCGACGCAGCGCGCAGCTCAGCCTGCCGCGCGCTCGGTGCAGTCCTTCTCTCATTCGGCCCAACCTGTTCAACGGACGGGTCAGCAGCCTTCTGCTCGTTCTGTTCAGCATTCGGCTTCTCACGCGGCTCAGCAGCCCACTGCTCGTACGGCCCAGCCTGCAGGCGGTACCCGCTTTAAGCAGCAGGCACCTACCCAGCGAACTCAGGCCCCTCAATCGCATTCGCATCACACTCGCGGTTCGCATGGCGTTGCTCCGGCGACCCGCTCGAGCTACAACACGCATGCTCGTCGCGGTGCTCAAAAGAAGAGTGCTCCGGTTCCCATGATCATCGGCGTTGTGGTGGCGGTGCTTGCGCTTGCTGCGATCGCTTTCTTTGTCGTGCCGGCCGTCAAGGGCTTCTTCGCCGGTGGGGATACCAAGGTCACGGCTGGTCAGCAGGTTACGGTGACCATTCCCGACGGTGCTTCGGGCGATACTATCGCCTCGATTCTCTCCGAGAACCATATCGTCGAAAATCCCAAGGATTACTATGCGGCGGTGAAAAAGCTCAACGCCGATATGTCGCTCAAGCCTGGCACCTATTCGTTTACCACGCTCATGGATGCGACCAAGGTTGTTCAGCAGCTCATGGAAGGTCCCAACGCGGGCTCCAATGCGCTGACTATCCCTGAGGGCCTAACGGTCGATCAAGTCGCCGACCGTGTGGCCCAGGCCTACGACGGCATCTCTAAGGAAGACTTCCTCAACCAGGCCAAGGCCTCCAACTACGTGGACGACTATAGCTTCCTTAAGGGCGCCGCCAACGACTCGCTTGAGGGTTTCTTGTTCCCCAAGACTTATTCGTTGGGCGATTCGCCGACGGCCGATGACGTGATTCGTGCTATGCTCGATCAGTTTAAGACCGAGTACAAGTCGCTTGACTTTGCGAGCTGCGAAGCCAAGATCAAGGAGCGCTATGGTGTGGAGATGTCCGACTACGACATCGTCAACTTGGCCTCTATCGTTGAGCGCGAGGGCCTCAACGCCGATCAACGTGCGCACGTGGCCTCGGTCTTCTACAACCGCCTTGCCGGCAAGCTCGACGGTCTGCGCTATCTCAACAGCGATGCGACCATGATGTATGTCACCGGTGGCGAGGTTACCGCCGACGACCTGCAGAGCGATAGTCCGTATAACACCTATAAGCACGAGGGCCTGCCGCCCACGCCCATCTGCTCTCCGTCGCTCGAGGCGCTTAAGGCCACGCTTGAGCCGACCGACTCCGATGACCTGTATTTCTACATTACGCAGGACGAGGAGTACTTCTCGCAAACCTACGAAGAGCATCAACAGTCTTGGAATTAGCATGAGGATTTTTAGCCCCAAACGATACGTTGCCTCGGTCGATCGCATCGACCTTGATACCCTGTGGGCCGACGGCAAACGCGCCATTCTGCTCGATCGCGATAACACCCTGGTGCCGCGCGACACCGAGCAGGTTCCCGCCGCGGTTTCCGCTTGGCTCGATGCCGCCCGCGCCAAAGGCTTTAAGCTGTGCATGGTGTCCAACAACTGGCATCGCGACCAGGTCATGAGCTCTGCACGCGAGCTGGGACTCGAGGCCATCAGCCACGCCATGAAGCCGGCGCCGTTTGCCCTCAAGGCGGGTCTTAAGCGCCTCGGCGCCACAGCCGACGAGGCGGTGCTGATCGGTGATCAGCTCTACACTGATGTGTGGAGCGGCAATTTTGCCGGCGTCGATACTATCCTGGTTAAGCCGCAGGCAACCCAGGACCTGTGGTACACGCAGATCTTCCGTATCTTTGAGCGCCGGGCCCTGCGCGACCTTCCCTGCGAGGAATAGGTTTCGCCATGTCTCAGCACATCAAACACGGCTGCGACCATATCTTCTTTATCGGCTTTTTGGGCGCGGGCAAATCGACACTCGCGCGCAACGTCGGCACTATGTTCAAGCGGCGTTTTATCGATACCGACCGCCTGGTCGTGCGCCGTTGCGGCAAGTCGGTAACCGAGATTTTTGAGACCGAGGGCGAGGATCGTTTTCGCGAGCTCGAGACCTCGGCGCTCCGTTCGCTCCAAAGCGAGCGCAGCCTGTTGGTTTCGTGCGGGGGCGGTATCGTCGAGACGCCGGTGAATATTGAGTTGATGCACGAAATGGGTACGTGTGTGTACCTCGAGGGCGACTTCGAGGATTCGATTCGCCAGATTCGTCGGTCCGACACGCGCCCCGATTTCCGCTCGCCCGAGCATGCCGCGCGCCTGTTTGAGCATCGCCGTCCGCTGTATCGACAGGCCGCCGACCTTACCCTTGATATTCGCAACAAGTCCTTCGAGGACGTTTCCTACCTTTGTGCCGAGATGCTTTTGGAGCGTGGACTGCTATGATTCGCCGTCAACTGATCAATTTCCAAAACCGCAGCGTCGATGTCCGTGTCGGATTGGGTGCGTTCGATGAGCTTTCGCGCATGTTTGCCTCGGCCGTGGGCAAGCCTAAGCGCGCGATGGTGGTTTGGAACGACGCCACATCCGAGCGTTTTGGCGAGGTCGTCGAGCATGCGCTGGTCGACGCCGGCTTTGCCGTGTCGCTGCTCGTCTTCGAGGTTTCGCCTGCCGGCGCTACGCTGGCCGATGCCGATACCGTCTTTGGCGCCCTGTCGGCTAACGGCATTACCTGCGACGATTTGGTTGTCGCCGTTGGCGATGCCTCAACCTGCTCGGTTGTTAGCTGGTGCGCCAACCAGTGGTGCGGTCGCACCGAGTGCGCGCTGCTGCCGACGACGTTCGACGCCATGCTCACGGTCGCGACGACCATGAAGCCGCTCGTCGCCTCGTCGGCCAATGCGCTTCCCGCTATCGCGTTTCGTCCCGAACCGGGCTTGGTCGTGTGTGACCTCGACCTTGTTCGCGAGACGGACCCCGAGGACCTCAAGCTCGGCTTTGTGGTACTTGTTGGCACCATGCTTTCGAGCAGCAAGTCCCGCTGGAATCAGTTTATTGAGACCGTCCCCGAGATTCTCGCGGGCGAGGAGGTCGCACTCGTCAATGCCGTCCAATGGTCTCAGACTGCCCGCAAGGACGTGCTGACGGCCACGAACCCGAGCGCTCGCCATGCGCTCGATTTTGGCAAGACGGGGGAGCGCACCCTGCGCGCTTGCTTGGGCGATGCCGCTTCGCAGGTCCCTGCCTATCAGCTGTTATCCGAGGGCATGCGCTTTGAGGCGCGCCTAGCACATGATGCCTGCGATTTCGATATCGATTACGTCTTTGAGGTCGATGACTGCCTGGAGGACTTTGGTATCGAGGAACTTGCCTTCGATCTGGAGCCTGCCGCATATATCGAGGAGTTCCGCAGGCAGCAGTTCGCGCGCTCAAACCGCAGCATGCTGCCGCTGCCCGCGGCACTCGGCGCCATTCGCCTAACGAACGTTGAGGACGAGGTTCTTGAGCGCCATGCTCACGCCTACTTGGCTTCTCGCAAAGAACTTCTCTAAGTTTTATTGACATCCATCGTCTTTCGTATCATGTTGAGGGGCGGGTTTCCAATCGGTTGCGGATCGCATGCGATTCCGTCGTTCGGTTGAGACCCGTCCCGTCTTTTTAGAGACAACAAGAAAGGAATCTGCATGTCTGAGTTTGCTGCCGGTCCCGCCGGTCGTATCGAGCGTGTCCGTGCCCTTATGGCCGAGCGTGGCTACGACGCCATCGTGGTACGCGACGAGGCCAACCTTCGTTGGCTTACGGGCGTGAAAGGCGTCTTCGACTACACCTTCGAGTTTCCGCACGCTGCGTTTATTACGGCCGACCAGTGCCTGTTCCACACCGACTCGCGCTACCTCAACAGCTTTGAGGAGAACACGCCCGCCGGCAGCCCTTGGGTCTACGACATGGACGAGGGCACCATCCCCGGTTGGGTCGCCGGCAAAATCGCGGCCAACAAGTGCCGCGTCTGCGCTGTCGAGGACGACATGCAGATCAACTTCTATCAGGGTATTCAGCGTGGTCTGGAGGATCGTTCCGTCGCCTGCATGCTGCCGCTGATGCATGCCGACATTCGCAAGATGCGCGCCATTAAGGACGCTGAGGAGATCGAGCTCATGCGCCATGCGCAGTCGATCACCGACGCCGCCTTCCAGCACATGCTCGGCTTTATTAAGCCTGGTATGACCGAGAAGCAGGTTCGCAACGAGCTCGAGAACTTTATGTTCGCCAACGGCGCCGATAGCCTTGCCTTCGGCTCCATCGTGGCGAGCGGTCCCAACACCGCCAACCCGCATGCCGTGCCGAGCGACCGCGTGATCGAGAAGGGCGATTTCGTTCTTATGGATTACGGCGCGGGCTACTGTGATTACCGCTCCGACATGACACGCACCGTCGTGATGGGCGAGCCCACGCAGGAGCAAGTCGACCTGTACGCACTCGTGCGCCGCACGCACGAGGAATGCGTCGCCGCCATCCATCCGGGCGTCGAGGGCAACGACATCTTTAAGCTCTCCAAGAAGATCATCGGCGATGCCGGCTATGGCGATTACTATAACCATGGCTTGGGCCACGGCGTCGGTATCGACATCCACGAGCTGCCCAACTTCAACCGCAGCAAGAACACCATCGAGGTCGGCTCGGTTATCACCATGGAGCCCGGCGTCTACCTGCCCGGCGTGGGCGGCGTGCGCCTGGAGGACTACGGCGTGGTCACCGAGAACGGCTACGAGCCCTTCACTAAGACCCCGCATGACCTGCACGTTATCGATTGCTAGTCTACTTCGGTAGATAGTTTGGGGCGGGGCGTTCGGATCGATTCGGACGTCCCGCGTTCTCTTTTTATGCGCTCGCCGCAGGCGCCGTCTGCAAGTGTATAATTTCTATCGTATGTAATTTGGACGCTTGTGCGTTCTGCCCATAACAAGAAAGGTCGCTATGCCTACCATTTCTACCGCCGACTTCAAGAACGGCCTCGGTCTCCGCATCAAGGACAAGGTCTACACCATCGTCGAGTTCCAGCATGTCAAGCCGGGCAAGGGCGGCGCGTTTGTGCGCTACAAGACCCGCGACATCAAGAGTGGCCGCGTCGTCGAGAACACCTGCAACGCCGGCACCAAGTTCGAGAGCGTCATGCTCACCACCCGTGAGTTCCAGTACCTCTACAACGATGGCACCGACTACATCTTCATGGACAACGAGTCCTATGAGCAGGTTCCCGTTCCCGAGGACATGGTGGGCGAGAACTCCAAGTGGCTGCGCGAGAACGACATCTGCCAGCTGCTCTTCGCTGACGATGAGCTCATGGGCGTGACTCCGCCGATGTTCATCGAGACCACCATCGTCCAAACCGACCCGGGCTTTAAGGGTGACACCGTCCAGGGTTCCACCAAGCCGGCCACGATCGACACCGGCGCTGTCATCCAGGTCCCCATGTACCTCAACGAGGGCGAGGTCATCAAGGTTGACACCCGCGACGGCAAGTTCGTCTCCCGCGTCTAGCAACCAACTTTTCTAGGAGGACTCATGCCCCAGGAAATCAAGATTGACGGCATCGGCATTTCGCCCGATGTTCTGACCGCCATCGTCTCGCGCGCCGTGTCCGATGTCGAGGGCATCGCCTCCGTTGGCGTCAAGGACCTTGCCACCAACCTTGTCTCCATGATGCTCTCGTCCAAGGCCCCGGCTTCCGAGCCGGCGGTCGAGGCCGAGGTCGTTGGCGACAAGCTTGCACTCACCGTGCGCGTCGTGGTGTTCTTTGGCTATCCGTTCAAGAAACTCGCCGAGGCCGTTCGCGCTGCCGTGGTCGCCGCCATCGATGCCCAGGTTGGCGTTGAGGTCGAGCGCGTTGACGTTTGCATCGACGGCCTCGTTTTCCCCAAGGAGTAACCTTTGAGCCTTAAGGTTTATCGCGGGCGTACGCTTGCCCGCAGTCAGGCGCTACAGCTGCTGTTCCAGGCCGAGGCCACGGACAGCCCGCTCGAGCGCGTCCTCGAGGGTGATTTCCTGATCTCGAAGGGTCCCCTCGATCCCTATGCGCTGGAGCTGTGCCGAGGTGCCTACGAGCATATCGACCGCATCGACTGTGCTCTGCGCTCCGTTGCCAAGAACTGGGATCTTATGCGCATGCCCGGCGCCGACCGCAATCTGCTGCGTATCGCCGTTTACGAGATGCGTTTCCTCACCGACGAGGAGGTCTCGGACGCCATCGTGATCAACGAGGCCGTCGAGCTTGCCAAGGCCTATGGCACCGACCAGTCCGCGTCGTTCGTCAATGGCGTGCTGGGTAAGATCGCTCGCAGCGAGGAGCTGCCGGGCGAGGACCTATACCAGGAGCTGCTGGCCGAGGATCGCGCTCGCGAGGAGGCACAGGCTGCTGAGGCTGCCGCAAAGGTTGCGGTTGCTCAGGCTGAGGCTGGTGTGCTGGCCGAGGATTCGGACGCTGCTGAGGCCGTCGAGGCCGACTCCGTCGAGGAGTAGCCATGCCAGAGGGTTCCGTCCGCAACTTTGACGAGATCTCGGACCGTCTGGACCAGATCATCGCTACCGTTCGCTCCAAGGATACGTCCTTGGAGCGTTCGCTCGATCTGTTTGACGAGGCGATTGAGCTTGGCTCCCGCGCGGTCGATATGGTCGACAAGTTTGAGCTGACGCCGCGTGAGGCCGACAAGCTCGAGCAGGAATACGATGAGGATGCGGCAAACGAATCCCAGGATAGCTAGGCCGCATCTCCGGATACGAATGGTTGATGGCATTCATGAAACGCGTGCGTCTTGATGACGAACTGATTTCACAGGGCATCTGCGCCGATCGCGCGGATGCCCTTCGCACTCTTATGGCCGGCTTGGTCTCGAGTGGGGGCGAGCGTTTAACTTCGCCGGGCCTTAAGGTGATCCCGGGCCTGCCGCTGCACGTGAAGGGGCGCATTCCCTATGTTGGCCGCGGCGGTCTTAAGCTCGAAGGCTCGCTTGATGCGTTTGGCATCAATCCGACGGGCCTTGCCTGTCTGGATGTTGGCTGCTCTACTGGCGGCTTTACCGATTGCCTGCTCAAGCGCGGAGCTGCGACTGTTGTCTCGGTCGACGTAGGCCGTGCCCAGTTCGACTGGTCGCTGCGCCAAGACGATCGTGTGACGCTCCACGAGCGCACGAATGTGACGCAGTTGCCCGAGCTCGGCTACGGCGGTGCTATCGATCTGGCCGTGTGCGATGTGTCTTTTACGAGTATTGCGAATATCATCGACGCCGTGCTGGCGTGCCTGAAGCCTTCGGGTTCGTTTTGCACGCTCGTAAAGCCGCAGTTTGAGGCTCCGGCGGCGCTGGTGGGCGAGGGCGGCATTGTGACCGATCCCGTCGTGCGCCGCGATACACTCGTTGCGGCAGTTGAACTCTTTGCTGCCAAGGGGCTGTTCCCGGTCGATGTGTGCGTGTCGCCCATTCATGGTGCCAAGGGAAACGTTGAGTTTTTCCTGTACGGCACTAGATTTGAATCTGGCGACCGCTCGCAAGACGAGCTGCAATCCCAGGTATCGGTTTTGAGCGAGAAAGCTGCAACGCTATGAAGGTCTTTCTGGTTCCTAATTACTACAAGCAAGAGGCGGTCGAGAGCGGCCTGATGCTCGAGCTTTGGTTGACGCGCCAGGGCTATGAGGTCGCATGGGCTGCCGACCAGCGATCGAAGATTCAAAGCACTCCTGATATTGACGGCTCCGATCTGGTCATTACGCTCGGCGGTGACGGTACGTTGCTGCGCGCTGCCCGCATCCTCAACCATCGTGAGATTCCCATCCTCGGTCTTTCCTACGGCCATCTGGGCTTTTTAACTGCTGCGAGCCCCGAGGAGCGCGACATTCTGCAGGTCGTGAGCGACGCCCTTTCCGGCGAGCTGCACGTGAGCCGTCGCGCCACCATCGCCGCGGATATCGTGTCCGTGCGCGAAGACGGAACGAAGGATGTCGTGCGCACCTTCGCCCTTAACGACATGGCGCTTACGCGCGGCCCCCTGTCCGATATGGTCGAATTTGACATTACGGTTTCCGGCCACCATATCGACCGCCTGCGCGGTGACGGTGTTGTCGTTTCGACAGCGACCGGCTCCACCGGCTATGCGCTTTCCGCCGGTGGCCCCATCGTGAGCCCCGATTACACGGGCATGGTCTGCGTACCCATTGCGCCGCACACCATTCAGGCCCGTGCCTTCTTGACTTCGCCGAGTGATGTCGTCGAAATCTTTATGTCCGATGATCGCCCGAGCGTTCCGGCGATCGCTATCGATGGACAGTTTATTACCTGCGATGGCACCGTTGAGAGCGTGGCGGTGCGCCGCGGGCCCGGAGATGTGCTGCTGCTCGATTACGGCCCCGAGAGCTTCTATAACTCGGTGAGCCGCGTATTCTACGGAGTCCGTCATGATCGATGAGCTGCAGGTTTCTAACATTGCACTCATTCGCGAGGCGACGCTGGTGCCGAGTGCCGGCCTGACTGTCCTGACCGGTGAGACCGGCGCCGGCAAGACCGCGCTGCTCTCGGCCCTCAAGCTTATTTTGGGCGAGCGTGCGGATTCGTCGACGGTGCGCGAGGGCGAGACGCTGGCGAGCGTCGAGGCGCGGCTGTTCGACGGTCCACACGACACGGAAGGCTTTACCGTACAGCGCAGTCTTTCTGCCGAGGGCCGCAGCCGCGTGAAGATTGACGGTCGCATCGCCAGTGTGCGCGAGCTCTCGGAGCGCGTTGGCGTGATGATGGATCTGTGCGGCCAGCACGAGCACCAGCGCTTGCTCGATCCGGCGCATCACGTTGCGATGGTCGATGCGTGGGCGGGGCGTTCTGCGCTCGAGGCGCTCGAGCACTACCGTGCTTGCTTTAAAGCCTCGCGCGCGGCCGCTAAGGAGGTCCGTCGCGTCGAGGAGGCCTCGCGTGCGCAGGGGAGCCGCGTCGAGGAGGCGCGCTTTGCCCTCGAGCGCATCGGCGAGGTCGACCCTAAGCCGGGCGAGTATGAGGAACTCGAGGAACTGCTGCCGCGCTCCGAACATGCCGAGGTGCTGGTTGCCACAGCTAACGATGCCCATGCATCGCTTGCCGCCGAAGGGGGAGCGCTCGATGCCGTGAATGGCGCCGTGGCCGAGCTTTCACGTATGGCGGCCGTTGACCGCAAGCTGGGCGACATTGCCGATGCGCTTTCGGATGCCTGCATCTCGCTTGAGGATTGTGCCAACGAGCTTCGTACCTATCGCGATGCCGTCGCCTTCGACCCGCGCGAGCTCGCTCGCATGCGTGAGCGGTATTCCGACCTCAAGGGCCTGTTGCGTCAGTGGGGTCCCACTATGGACGATGTTTTCGCCATGCGCGATCGCTCGCAAGAACTGCTGTCCCTGGTCGATGATGGCGATGAGCAGATCAAAAAGGCGCGTGAGGCACTCGGGAGCGCCGAGCGCGAGATGTTTGCCGCTGCCAAGGCACTTAAGCGCGCTCGCAATACGGCGGCCCCGCGCTTCTGCCACGAGGTTGGCCGCCAGATGGCGCGCTTGGAGATGGGTAGTGCCGAGCTCGTCTGGGAGTCGCGTGATCTTCCCCGTGCTGAGTGGACGCCCGTTGGTCCTTCGAGCTACGAGCTGCTATACCGCAGCGGTGCCGGTTTGACGCCGCGCCCCCTGCGTCGAATTGCGTCGGGCGGCGAGCTCAGCCGCGTCATGTTGGCGAGTAAGGTAGTTTTGGGTAACGCCGATGGTGTCGATACGCTCGTGTTCGATGAGGTCGATGCCGGTGTCGGCGGCTCTACCGCACGTGCCCTCGCGAGCGTGCTGGCAGATCTCGCCGCTACGCATCAGGTGATTGTCGTAACTCACTTGGCGCAGGTCGCCGTCATGGCTGACAAGCATTATGTTGTCAGCAAGGAACCGGGCGATGTTCCCCAGACGCTTTTGGACGAGGTAACCGGCGAAGCGCGTACCGCCGAGATCGCCCGCATGTTGAGCGGCGATCAATCGGAGGCAAGCTTGGCCCACGCAAAGCAGATGCTCAAAGAAGCTCGAGGTTAGGTCGTATCAGCGGTGTTGATGGGACAAAATAGACTGAAATTTTTGTCCCACTACGCGTTTTACTCAACGACCTTATCCGGCTGGATGAGCTCCTCGTAGTAGCTGATATGTTCGCGAGCGTCTTCAATCTCGGGCAGCAGGAAGTTGTAGATGACTTCGATGATCATCGTGGCACTGATCTTAGAGAACGCAAAGTCGCCTGTCGTCAGCAGCGCTTCGTGGTTGACGGTATTAAAAGTGTAGTCTGCCAGACGCGCGAGCGGGGATTTGCTGTCGCTGCTGATGACGACTACGGTTGCGCCGCAGTTGCGAGCCGCTTTTGCCATGCGATTCAGTCGGCGCGATTTGCCGGAGTTTGAGATGAGCACGATGACGTCACCCGGGCGCAACGTGAGCGCAAAGCCGATTGATGTCTCGCTAATGGTGCTCGCCATGCAGCGCAGGCCCAGCTGCGAAAACTTAAACGTCGCATCGAGCGCGACCGCGTTCGTATTGCCCACAGCTGCAAACTCAATAACCCCTGCATGCTTAAGGGCATGCACAACAGCCGCCAGCGTATCGTGGTCGATTCCGTCGATGGTTGCATTAAGCTCGCTCACCTTGGCAGCCAGGATGTTCTTGAGGCTCTGCTCCATATTGTCGAGCGAGACCTCGTCAGTCAGGCCCTCGTTGCGCTGGCTTTCCAAATCCCTCGCCAACGAAAACTGAAAGCTGCGGAAGCTGCCAAAGCCAAGCTTTCGGCAGAAGCGCGAAACGGTCGCCTCGGACGTGGCGGCGGCGCGTGAGAGCTGAGCGGCCGTGAGGCGTGGCGCCTCGGACTGGTGCTCCAATATATAGTCGACAATGCGCTGCTCGGACTCGCTGTATCCCTGATGGGTGCTTATGAGGGAAAGTGCGCTCTTGCTACTATCGGTCATGGATGGCTCCTGGTTGGCATGAAAATCCAATTTGATTTGCAATGCCATAGTATACGGGCATTTCCAATTACAAGATACACCTTGCCGTTTCAAGTGTTGATGGTAAACTTTCACCTACCGTTTACGGTTATGAAAGAACCTTTCACCGGAGAATTGCACCTTGCCTCTTCTCACGCGGACGGTAGGTTGGTATCTTTCAGTTGTGGAAAAACGCGCATCGAAGCGCGTGTAGGGGAGCGCCCGCGGGCGCTGTACTCAAGAAGGAGGGACACATGGCTAAGTTTGACATCATCGCCGCCACCGGTTGCCCGACCGGCATTGCGCACACCTTCATGGCGAAGGAAGCGCTGGAGAAGGCAGCTGCCGAGCGCGGTCTGACCATTAAGGTCGAGACTCATGGCCAGGTCGGTGTCGAGAACGAGCTCACCAAGAGCGAGATTGCTGGCGCCAAGGCCGTTGTCGTCGCAGCCGACAAGGATGTCCAGGCTGAGCGTTTCGCCGGCAAGCCCATGGTTTCCGTTGGTGTTTCCAAGGCCCTGTCCGTTGAGGCCGCCGGTAAGCTGATTGACCGCGCGCTCGCCGCCAAGGGTGACGACACGGTTGCAGCTGCTGCCGATATCGAGGATGAGGTCGAGGAGAAGGAGTCCATCGGTCACATCATCTACAAGCACCTCATGAACGGCGTCAGCCACATGCTGGTCTTCGTCGTTGCCGGTGGTGTTCTGACCGCCGTTTCGTTCCTGTGGGGCATTACGTCCTTCGATTCGACGGCGTCTGACTACAACAGCTTTGCTGCGATGCTCAAGATCATCGGCGGCATCGCCATGAACCTTATGGTTCCGGTGCTTTCCGCCTACATCGCCGAATCCATCGGCAAGCGCCCGGCGCTCGTCCCCGGCTTTGTTGCCGGTATGATCGCCATCCAGGGCCTGCCTGTTAACGCCGAGACCGGCATGATCGACGCCGGTGGCGCCGGCGTGGGCTTCGGCTTCCTGGGCGGCATCGTTGGCGGCTTCCTCGCCGGCTATGTCATCCTGCTACTCGAGAAGGTCTTTGCCGGCCTGCCCAAGAACCTGGACGGCCTCAAGGCTATCTTCCTGTACCCGCTGTTCTCGACGGCTATTGTCGGCCTGGTCATGCTCGGCATTTCCGGCCCCATGGCTGCCATCAACACCGCCATGATGGACTTCCTCAAGGGCCTGTCCGCCTCTGGCGCCGTTGTCCTGGGTCTTGCTATCGGCTGCATGTGCGCCTTTGACATGGGCGGCCCGGTCAACAAGGCTGCTTACGTCACCGGTACCGCTATGCTCACCGAGGCCCTGGCCGCCGGCGTTGGCACCGATACCTACAACTTCGGCACCAACTTCATGGCTGCCGTCTCCGCCGCCTGCATCGTTCCGCCGCTGATCACCACCTTTGCCGTCGTTGTCGGCAAGAAGTACTTCAGCCAGGAGGATCACGACGCCGGTGTCGTCAACCTCATCCTTGGTTGCACCCACATCACCGAGGGCGCCATTCCGTTCATGACCAAGAACATCTGGCCCGTCATGCCCATCATGATGCTCGGTTCCTCTATCGCTTCGATCCTGACCATTATGTTCAACGTTCACGATCCGGCGCCTCACGGTGGCTTCCTGGTCCTGCCCGTTGTCGAGAACGGTCCGCTTTGGGTCCTCGCGATCCTCATCGGCGCTGTTGTTGGTGGCATCCTGTTCGTGGCCTTCAAGAAGTACGACTTCGAGAAGAACCAGAAGGCCGCTCCTGCAGCCAAGCCCGTTGAGCCCCCCAAGGCCGCTGCCGTCGAGGCCCCCAAGGCCGAGGCTGCCGACTTCGTGAAGGTCGAGAATGTCTTTGTCGCCGAGGACTTCGCTTCTCGTGACGAGGCTCTGAGCTTCGTTTCCAACCAGGCCGCCAAGGCCGGTATCGCAAGCGACGCCGACGCCGTGATGAACGCTTTCCTGGCCCGCGAGGCCGAGGGCACCACGGGCATGATGGAGGGCTTCGCCATCCCGCACGCCAAGTCCGACGCCATTACCGAGGCTGCCGTCATCGTCGTCAAGGACGAGTCCGGCGTGACCGGTTGGGACACCATGGACGGCGCTCCCGTCAACGTGGTTATCGCCCTGCTCATCCCGGGTGCACAGGCTGGCACCACGCACCTCAAGATCCTTTCCAAGGTCGCCGAGGCGCTCATGGACGAGGACTTCCGTGCCACCGTCAAGGGTTCCACCGACGCCGCCGAGATCGCCAAGACGATCAACGCTCGCCTGGTCTAATTCCACGGTACGCGAATACCATCGCCCCCTGTAACAAAGGCGAGGACTCCACCCGGAGCCCCCGCCTTTTTTCATTCCCCTTCTTCTAACTTGCGGTGAAATAAGGACTGTTTAAACGTTTCAACCGCAAAATCAGTCCCTATTTCACCGCAACTTACAGAAGGACATAGAGGGAACTGCCCATTGAGTCTTTGTCGCGAACAGATCCTCAGCCAGAATTCCGTTCCGCCGATATTGCTCTGGACCGACCGAGTTTCCGCAGCTCGCCCGCCGGGCGGACCGGAGGGCATGAAGTTTGTCGCGAGTTCCGCACGCAAAGGAAAGCACTTAATGTGCTTTCCGCCTTGCGCAGGACTGTAGAGCAGCAAACTTAACTGCCCCGCCCGGCAGGCAAGCGTACAGGAACGACATCTGTCCAACAATTCGTGTGAAACACAATGAAAAACCGTTTGATGTGAGTTAATATAAACAACGTCGTGAATCTGACTCCTGCCACATGCATGACAGGGGTTAAACACAAAAAGGAGTCAATTATGGTTTCTGAGAAGGCTACCCTCGTTAATCCTCAGGGTCTGCACATGCGTCCGGCTGGTCTGTTCGCCTCCACCATGGGCAAGTATGCCTGTGACGTGACGGTCGTCACCCCCGAGAAGGAGGTCAACGGCAAGTCACCGATGGCACTTATGGCTGCTGGTATCCCCTGCGGTACCGAGGTCGAGGTCAAGTGCGACGGCGCTGACGAGGCCGAGGCTCTGGCTGCTGCCATCGAGCTCATCAAGAGCGGTCTTGGCGAGTAGAACTCAAACGGGTCGCATGTTGAACAACTAAGTTCATATTTGGGGGCGCAGTGACCTGTTGTAAGGTAGCTGCGCTCTTTTGTCATGGATATGGCAAAACGCTTTATCACATGACACGGAGAGAGGAATGGGAATGTATCAGGGAGTCAACGCTTCCGAGGGCATCGGCATCGGCACCGTCATGGTCGCCGTCGATCCCGACTTGACGTTTGAGCCGCACGAGGTTGCTGATTCGGCAGCAGAGAAGGAGCGCTATCAGTCCGCTCTTTCGGTCTTCTGCGAGAAGACCCAGGCTCAGGCCGACCACATGAAGGAGACGGTGGGCGAGGCCGAGGCCGAGATCATGAGCGGACACATTGTCCTGGCTCAGGACCCGGGCATGACTGACGCCATCAACGCCGCCATTGACGGTGGTACCTGCGCCGAGCAGGCGCTCATGGACACCTCGACCATGTTCGAGAACATGTTCCTGTCCATGGACGACGAGATGTTCCGTCTGCGCGCGGCCGACATCGCCGACATCCGCACCGGTATTCTGGCCGAGCTGCTGGGCAAGGAGGTCGTCGACCTCTCCGTCC
>URRT01000021.1 GCA_900550355.1 uncultured Collinsella sp. | reverse complement strand
TCAACCTGCTCAACTTCATCGACGCGACCCCTGGTGGCGCCGGGATCTCCCACATGATCTACGCGATCATCGCCTCACTCGTCTCTGCCGTTCTGGCCTTTGTTATCGAGTTCATCACCTACCGACCCAACGACGACGAGGAAGGCGCCCGCTAGCTTGCGCCCTTTTCGACCAGCTCTATGTAATTGAGGAGCAGTTGAGGTGGGTGAGGGCCGAGGTCGGTCGAGGCGGCCGCCCCGTGTCCGGGATAACCTGCCCGAAGGCGTCTAGCTTTCTCAAACGGCGCTGAAATGATCTTCGCCCCGATACTTGGACGGGTCAATTAGCGACCTATGTCACACATGGGGACTGATTCAGGAACTCCTCCGGGGTCAGTCCCTTTTGCTTAACCCGCCTCCTCTTGTTCCAGTGAACGGTATAGGCTTCGAGGTCCCGCTTGAACTCCTCGAAGCTCCGCCACGTCCGGTTCCTGTAGAACTCGTCCTTCAGGCGCCCGGGCAGCAGCTCTGTCGCATGAGCTTGCCCTCGCACGCCGCCGGCCCCGGCCGGGTCCGGGCACCCTTCGGCCTCCCGCCGGCCTTCGGCGCGCCCGTACCCCCTGTCGCAAAGCTCTGCTGCAAGAGTTCTCAGCGTGGCGTCGTGCCTGACTCTCCCGTCCATAAAGAAGCCCCCATTTCTAATGTTCAAGTAATAAGGGGGCGGTTCTATTTCGGGACGGGGATTAAATAATCATTCGGTACAAATTTATTTTCCCCGTCCTTGAAAAATCATCGGGCGTGGTCTTGGGCAAATAGTCTAGTTGCGCCTAAGGTGGACGACGGTCTCGCAGTGGAAGGTTTGCGGGAACAGGTCGACTGGCGTGATCTTTACGGGGGAGAAGGTGCCTTCTTCGACAAAGCGTTTGAGATCGCGCGCCAGGGTGGCCGGGTCGCAGCTCACGTAGGCGACATCGCGAGCACTCGTGCTGGCGATAAGGTCGATCGCTTCGGGGGCGAGGCCTGCACGCGGCGGGTCGACTACTAGGACATCGGCGTCCTGGTCGGGGAACTCGCGCACCGCGTCTCCGCCAATGACGTCGACGTTATCAAGCTTGTTGATCTCCAGGTTACGGCGTAGATCGCGCACGGCGGGGCCGTAGGCCTCGACGGCGGCGACAAAGTCGCAGCGGCGGGCGAGCGGCAGGGTAAAGGTGCCGGCACCGCAGTACAGGTCCACGGCAAGCTCGTCTTCCTGCGGGTCGAGCGCTTTCATGACAAGATCGATCAAAATCTCGGCACCCTTGGTGTTGACCTGGAAAAAAGACGGGGCAGACAAGCGCATCTGACCCTCGGCGATATTCTCGGTCCATGAGCCCTCTCCGGCGAGCATTTCGACCTTGGAGACACGGCGGGCCTTCTTTTCGCCCTTGCTCATCACGCGCACGATGCTCGTGGGATGAGCGGCGTCCGCCAGCACGCGGGAGACCTGCGAGCGCGGAAAAGAGCCTGTGGGCGTCCAAAGCGCGATCTCGAGTGCCTTGGTGCGACGCGAGGCACGAATGCCCACGCGCTCCAGACCCAGGTTGTGGCTGCCGCTCAGATAGTTGAGCGCGCCGACGACTGACTTGAGCGCCTTGGGAAAACGCTTATCGAACAGCGGGCACGAATCGACGGTCACGATCTTGCTGGGGTCGACGCCGTGCATGCCAAGGCGCACGCGACCGTTGACGACGGTCGGTTCGAGCTCGATTTTATTGCGGTAACCCCAGTCGTCCTTGGTGTGGCAGATGGGCTGTACCAACTCATCGACCTGATCGGGGCTGAACTTGCCGATACGCTCGAGTGCGGAACGCAGGTTTTGCTCCTTGGCGGCAAGCTGCGCCGTGCGCGAGAGGTTGCCCCACGAACAACCACCGCAGATGCCCACGAAGGGGCAGGGGGGCTGAATGCGATCGGGGCTCGGCTCCAGAATCTCGGTCGTGCGGGCGCGCATAAACGACTTGCCGTCCTGCACGACCTCGGCTTCGACGGTGTCGCCTGCCACGGCGCCCTGCACAAAGACGGCCTTGCCGTTGTCGGCATGTGCCAGACCGTCGGTGCCGTACGTCATCGATTCTATGGTGAGCTTCATATTCCTGCCTGCCATTCGCGGTTTTGTTCGCAACCATGGTAGCAGGGAAAAGCGCCCCGTATCTGGGGCATTCCTCAAATACGGGGCGCTTCTACAAACGTCTATTTCGTCTTGCCGGTAATGAGCGTCTTAAGACCCAGGCCGATCAGGCCCAGGCCCATGCGCACGCGACCGGGGCGATGGCGCTCAATGGCTTTGGTCTTGCCGGCGGGCTTATCGCGACGGGCGCTCGTTTCGGGTGCGGGTTTGGTGACCTGCGGCTCGGGCTGAGGTGCAGGTGCGGGCTCGGGCTCAATGACGGTCGCCTGGACCTTCTGAACCTCGGTTGTGGACGGCTGCGGCTCAGGTGCAGGTGCGAGCTTTGCCTCGGCGGCGGGCTCCGGAGTCGCGGTAGCGGGCTCGGGCGCTTTCTCCACGGCGGGCTCTGCGGCAGCCTCGGGCTCATTCACCGGGGGAGCTGCAACCGCTTCCGGTTTGGCAGCTGCCCCGTGTTCAACCTCGGCCTGAATGGCCTCCTCGGCCACACGTTCCTTCTCCTGC
The DNA here is from genome assembly GCA_900550355.1 of uncultured Collinsella sp. Taxonomy (GTDB): domain Bacteria; phylum Actinomycetota; class Coriobacteriia; order Coriobacteriales; family Coriobacteriaceae; genus Collinsella. The sequence continues at coordinate 15,236 of URRT01000021.1, read as the reverse complement.
GCACGCTGCTGCGCGGCGGCCTCGGCGTTGCGATAGGCACGCTCCAGTAGAGCTTCCTGCGAGTTGAAGGGTTTCTCACCCTCTGCACGTTCCACGGGGACCCAGGTGCCGTCGCTCGTGAGGCTGCGGGCCTTCACGTTGTCCCGCAGCTGCATGCCCATGTACTCGTGCACTAGGGCGCGGCAGGTGGGGTCGAGCACGGGGAAGGCGATCTCCACGCGGTGCTCGGTGTTGCGCGTCATCATGTCTGCCGAGCTCAGGTAAATCATGTCCGAGTCCACGCCGAAAGCATAGACGCGCGCGTGCTCCAAAAAGCGTCCGACGATGGAGCGGACATGCACGTTCTCGGTCTTGCCCGGAACACCGGGCTTGAGGCACGAGATGCCGCGGATGATCATGTCTACGCGCACGCCGGCACACGATGCCTCGGCGATCTTGTCGATAACCTCGCGGTCGGTCAGCGAGTTGAGCTTAAAGAACACGCGGGCGGGCTCGCCGGCAAGGGCGCGCTGGATCTCGCGATCCAGGCCGCGCATGATGAGCGGTTTCAGTCCGACGGGCGCCACACCCAGGAAGCGGTAGTCGCCGCGCAGGTTGCCCAGCGACAGATTGCGGAAGAACAGGTTGGCGTCTTCACCGATGCCGGGATGGGCGGTCATGAGCATAAAGTCGCTGTAGAGTTTGGCCGTCTTCTCGTTAAAGTTGCCGGTGCCCAAAAGCGTGAGACGGGTGAGCGCCATGCCCTCGCGATAGGTGAGCTGGCAGATCTTTGAGTGGCATTTAAAGCCCTCGGAACCATAGATGACGGTGCAGCCCGCCTCTTCCAGACGCTCGGCCCACTCGATGTTGTTCTGCTCGTCAAAGCGGGCACGAAGTTCCATGAGCACCGTGACCTCTTTGCCGTTCTCGGCAGCATCGATCAGCGATTCGCACAGGCGGCTCTGCTTGGCCACGCGGTAGAGCGTGATGCGCAGCGAGATGCACTCGGGGTCGTAGGCGGCCTCGTGCACCAGATCCAGGAAGGGGTTCATGGCCTCGTAGGGATAAAAGAGCAGCTTGTCGCCCTGCAGCACCTGTTCGCGGATGGAGCGGGTCATGTCGATGTTGGGGTTGGGCTGCGGCTTAAACGGCGTAAAGAGCAGCTCGTTGCGCAGGTGCTCGGGAATCTTGCCCTCAATGCCAAAGACGTAGCCCAGGTCGAGCGGGATATCGCAGGTAAAGACCGAGCGACGCGAGAGCTCGAGCGCCTTGCGGATAGTCTTGAGCGTCGCCTTCTCGAGCGACCCCGAGACGGCGAGCACTACCGGCTGCAGGCGCAGGCGCTTCTTGAGGATGCGCTTCATGTGCTGGCGGTAGTCCTCTTCCTCTTCGACGCCCTCGCCGTCCGGATCGATGTCGGCGTTGCGGGTGACGCGGATCAGCGCACGATCCAGCGGCTTATAGGAGCCAAAGCAGCTGTCCAGGCAGGCGAGAATGACGTCCTCGAGCAAGATGTAGGAGTAGGTGCCGGTGGGCGAGGGAATCTCGACCACGCGGTTCATCGAGGCGGGAATCTCGATAAGGCCCAGCAGGCTCTCCTCGTCGGTGGCGCCGTCCAGACCACAGGCCAGATAGAGCGCGCCGTTGCGCAGGTTGGGGAAGGGGTGGCGCGGATCGATGACCAGCGGCGAGATGACCGGCGACACGTAGGCCTGGAAGTAGCGGGTTACGAAGGTGCGCTCCTCGGGCGTAAGCGAATCGATGCGGGCGCGGTGAACGCCCAAGGTGTCGAGCTTGCCTTCGATGCTCTTAAAGATGGATTCCCAACGAGTAAGGAGCCCGGGCATTTCGGCCATGACAGCATCGACCTGTTCGGAGGCGGTCATATTGCTCTTGTTGTCGACAGGCTGTTTTTTGAGCTCTGCCAGATCGGACAGGCCGCCCACGCGCACCATGAGAAACTCGTCGAGGTTAGACTCGAAAATCGACACGAACTTTAGACGCTCGAACAGCGGAACGGTCTCATCGAAGGCTTCGTCGAGCACGCGGTTGTTAAAGCGCAGCCAGCTAAGCTCTCGGTTTTGCGTGTACGAGAAGTCGCGCGGCGGCTTGCGCAGCTTTGCAGCGGCTTGCTTCTTTTCGATTTTGCTCGGCATATGCATCTGTCCGTTCAGTCCCCGTAGGGGACGGTAGCCTAACTCTTATTCACTATTGTCTCAATTTAGTCGACCGCTGGCACGAACGTATCGCGTGAACGGTATCTTTACCTACTTCTTACGCTGACGAGTCATAGGACTGACGCCCTGCTCGTCTGCAAGCGGTCTATATCCTCACTCAACTGGTACGTAAGTGTGAATAAGAATGATGGATAGCTGAATATCATTGAATGCAGGCGGAAACGTAAACAAACATCATTTATATACATAAAACCGATTTAGCTATGCAATTCTGAATCAAAAGTTTAGAGACGCAATCGCAAATGGTTTTTAAGAAAAAAGAGCGTTTACCTTAGAAAAGTTACTTTAGAACGCCGAAGTACATCATGGGGGAATCACATGCGATATACCGTTCATCGCACTTTGTTGACCGTTCGGGGGCGAGGTGGAATTGCGGGTGGAATTTGGATATAACTAGAGCTGTCAGCAAGCAGTGCCCGTTACGGAAGGGCGCTGAGAGATTCGGCCGAAAGGCCCGAAAGAAAGGTAGGAGGCCATGACGAAAGGTCTGCACGTGCCTTCCGAGATCGGCAAGCTCAGGAAGGTCTGCCTGCACCGTCCCGGCGACGAGCTCCTCAACCTGCCGCCCGACGAGCTCGAGCGACTCCTGTTCGACGACGTCCCGTTCCTGGAGGTCGCGCAGCAGGAGCACGACACCTTCGCCCAGATCCTGAGGGACCAGGGCGTGGAGGTCCTCTATCTCGAGAACCTCGTCGCTGAGGTGTTCGACCAGGTCCCCGGCGCCCGCGCCGAGTTCACCGACCAGTACATCGCCGAGGCCGGCATCCGCGGCCAGCACATGCCGCAGATCGTCCGCGAGAAGCTGGACTCCATCGAGGACAACCTCGAGTTCGTCAAGAAGACCATGGCCGGCATGACCAAGTCCGAGATAGACATGCCCCTCACGGCGTCCACGACCCTCGACTCCCTGGTCAACTCCGAGTCCGAGTCCGACCTGATCATCGACCCGATGCCCAACCTCTACTTCACCCGCGACCCGTTCGCGGTCGTCGGCGAGGGCGTCAACCTCAACCGCATGTACTCGGTCACCCGCAACCGCGAGACCCTGTACGGCAAGTACATCTTCAAGTACCACCCCGACTACAAGGACGTCTCGCTGTACTTCCGCCGCGACTGCCAGTTCCACACCGAGGGCGGCGACGTGCTGAACATCAACGAGAAGACCCTCGCCGTCGGCATCTCCCAGCGCACCCAGGCCGCCGCGATCGACGTCATGGCCCAGAACATCTTCTGGAACTCCGACTCCAAGGTCGAGCGCATCCTGGCCTTCGACATCCCGGTCTCGCGCGCCTTCATGCACCTCGACACGGTCTTCACCCAGATCGACGTCGATAAGTTCACGATCCACCCCGCCATCATGGGCACCCTGCGCGTCTACGAGCTGACCGCCGGCAAGAACCCGGGCGACGTGAACATCCGCCTGATCGAGGACACCCTCGAGCACGTCCTGGAGGACGCCACCGGCGTCGACCAGGTCAAGCTGATCCCCTGCGGCGGCGGCGACCCGATCGCGGCCTCCCGCGAGCAGTGGAACGACGGCTCCAACACCCTGTGCGTCGAGCCCGGCAAGATCTGCGTCTACGCCCGCAACACCGTCACCAACGACGTGCTGTACAAGGAGGGCCTGGACCTTCTCGTCGTGCCCTCCGCCGAGCTCTCCCGCGGCCGCGGCGGCCCGCGCTGCATGAGCATGCCCTTCTGGCGCGAGGACCTCTAGGGTCTTCAAGGACCCGTACAGGTCATAATATATACATCTAGCTGCCATTAGATGTCTCCCATTGGGGCGGTGCGGGTTTTCGCACCGCCCCAATCTTGTATGAGGAACGTCAACACGATTGGATGACTGCTTTTGTAAGGAGCTTGGCCATGGACATCAAGACGATTGGCGTTGAGGAATGGCTCAACGTTTGGGAGAAGAGCGCCACGTGGGACATCGCCCAGTCGACGATCTCGTCGCTCACCATGGGCGAGCTGCGCGCGCTCGATGAGCAGGGCGGCGCCACGTTCTACGAGCGCCTGGACCGCGAGAAGATGAACTACGGCTGGATCGAGGGCTCGCCGGAGTTTAAGGCCGAGGTTGCCAAGCTGTATCGTCGCGAGGTCAATCCCGATCACATTCTGCAGACCAATGGCTGCACGGGCGCTAACCTCAACGCCATCATGGCTGTGGTCGAACCCGGCGACCACGTTATCGCCGAGTGGCCCACCTATGCGCCGCTCTACGAGATTCCGCGCACGCTGGGCGCCGAGGTCGAGTATTGGGAGCTACGCGAAGAGCTCGGCTGGAAGCCCGATATCGAGGAACTCAAGCGCTTGGTGCGCCCCGACACCAAGCTCATCTGCATCAACAACGCATCGAACCCCATCGGTACGGTGCTCGATGCCGATATGCTCGGCCAGATTGCCGAGATCGCCCGTTCGGTGGGCGCCTACGTGCTGAGTGACGAGGTGTATCTGCCTCTCGAAAATACTGAGTCCTTTATGTCGATGGTCGACGTGTACGAGAGGGCCATTGTCACCAACTCGTTGTCGAAGACCTATTCGACGCCTGCGGCCCGCGTGGGCTGGGTCGTGGCCGACGAAGAGGTGTCCAACCGCATCCGTACCTATCGCGATTACACCATGATCTGCGGCGGAGTGTTCAACGATGACCTGGCGACCTATGTGCTTGAGCACAAGGATAAGATTCTCGAGCGCAATCGCAAGATCGTGTTTGGCAACCGCGATATCGCGCAGGCTTGGATCGATACGCAGCATCGCGTTTCCTGGACGGCCCCGCAGGGCGTGTCCACCTCGTTTATCCAGCTGGATATTCCCGAGGATGACGAGGAGTTCTGCAGGCGCCTGCTGTCCGAGAGGGGAGTGCTGCTGGTACCCGGTAGCCGTTTTGAGCTTCCCTGCGGCGCACGCCTGGGCTACTGCGCGAGCGAGGACGTTCTGCGCGAGGGCCTGAGGCTGTTGGGCGAGGCACTGGCGGAGTTTGATCGCTAGGATTCCGATGATCTTCGAGGGCCTTATCCAAATTGGTCGAAGATAATCGAAAACGGATCCGTTTCCCTAGGGGAAGCGGATCCGTTTTTCCATACCGAGAAGTCAAGTTGTTACAAATGGGGCCGTAAAGCGAGTCGGTATCCGCCGGGCCTTATACTGAGCTTCCGGTGAACGGTATCAAGCGTCTGGTAAACGGTAATTTGTTTACCAGAAATGAATAGGACAAACTTTTTTCTGAATAAAAATGAAAATGGTTGAGACGTGGTACGAATCGCTAATTCTATTCATAGCTTTATTGGAAATATACAATTTGAGGGTGGTTTAACAAAGTTTAGTTCCATTTGATTTCTGGATTGAAAACGCGTTTAAGCACGTAAATACGCTTTATTAAGATGAAGTGTGCCATGCGTGAAGTATATGTGTATGCCGTTCACCCCCTATAAAAAACCGTTCGGGGGCAAGGTGGAAGTATGAGCTGATTTTGGATATAAATATGTCGTCAGCAATAACGCCTCACACGGAGGGGCGCTAACGAATCGGCCCTGACAAGGGCCCGAAAGAAAGGTAGGAGGCCATGACGAAAGGTCTGCACGTGCCTTCCGAGATCGGCAAGCTCAGGAAGGTCTGCCTGCACCGTCCCGGCGACGAGCTCCTCAACCTGCCGCCCGACGAGCTCGAGCGACTCCTGTTCGACGACGTCCCGTTCCTGGAGGTCGCGCAGCAGGAGCACGACACCTTCGCCCAGATCCTGAGGGACCAGGGCGTGGAGGTCCTCTATCTCGAGAACCTCGTCGCTGAGGTGTTCGACCAGGTCCCCGGCGCCCGCGCCGAGTTCACCGACCAGTACATCGCCGAGGCCGGCATCCGCGGCCAGCACATGCCGCAGATCGTCCGCGAGAAGCTGGACTCCATCGAGGACAACCTCGAGTTCGTCAAGAAGACCATGGCCGGCATGACCAAGTCCGAGATAGACATGCCCCTCACGGCGTCCACGACCCTCGACTCCCTGGTCAACTCCGAGTCCGAGTCCGACCTGATCATCGACCCGATGCCCAACCTCTACTTCACCCGCGACCCGTTCGCGGTCGTCGGCGAGGGCGTCAACCTCAACCGCATGTACTCGGTCACCCGCAACCGCGAGACCCTGTACGGCAAGTACATCTTCAAGTACCACCCCGACTACAAGGACGTCTCGCTGTACTTCCGCCGCGACTGCCAGTTCCACACCGAGGGCGGCGACGTGCTGAACATCAACGAGAAGACCCTCGCCGTCGGCATCTCCCAGCGCACCCAGGCCGCCGCGATCGACGTCATGGCCCAGAACATCTTCTGGAACTCCGACTCCAAGGTCGAGCGCATCCTGGCCTTCGACATCCCGGTCTCGCGCGCCTTCATGCACCTCGACACGGTCTTCACCCAGATCGACGTCGATAAGTTCACGATCCACCCCGCCATCATGGGCACCCTGCGCGTCTACGAGCTGACCGCCGGCAAGAACCCGGGCGACGTGAACATCCGCCTGATCGAGGACACCCTCGAGCACGTCCTGGAGGACGCCACCGGCGTCGACCAGGTCAAGCTGATCCCCTGCGGCGGCGGCGACCCGATCGCGGCCTCCCGCGAGCAGTGGAACGACGGCTCCAACACCCTGTGCGTCGAGCCCGGCAAGATCTGCGTCTACGCCCGCAACACCGTCACCAACGACGTGCTGTACAAGGAGGGCCTGGACCTTCTCGTCGTGCCCTCCGCCGAGCTCTCCCGCGGCCGCGGCGGCCCGCGCTGCATGAGCATGCCCTTCTGGCGCGAGGACCTCTAAGACTTTAACGTTCCGGTGCGGTCCCCCTACAACCGCACCGGTTTCGCCCGTCAAACGGGCAACACTATTACTTATGTAATTCATTTTTTCGAAAGGAAACGAACCATGGGTGTTAACCTCTCCGGCCGTAGCTTCCTCAAGCTCCTCGACCTCTCCACCGAGGAGATCGAGTACTTGCTCAAGCTTTCCAAGAACTTCAAGGACATGAAGCGCGCTGGCGTTCCGCACCGCTATCTCGAGGGCAAGAACATCGTTCTGCTCTTCCAGAAGACCTCCACTCGTACCCGCTGCGCCTTCGAGGTCGGCGGCATGGATCTGGGCATGGGCGTCACCTACCTCGATCCCGGTTCGTCGCAGATGGGCAAGAAGGAGTCCATCGAGGACACCGCCCGCGTTCTCGGCCGTATGTATGACGGCATCGAGTTCCGTGGCTTTGCCCAGGACGACGTCGAGGAGCTCGCTGCCAAGTCCGGCGTGCCCGTGTGGAACGGCCTGACCACCGAGTGGCACCCCACCCAGATGCTCGCCGACATCCTGACCGTCCAGGAGAACTTCAACTACGACATCAAGGGCAAGACCCTCGTCTTCATGGGCGACTGCAAGAACAATGTCGCTCGCTCCCTCATGGTTGTCTGCTCCAAGCTCGGCATGAACTTCGTGGCCTGCGGCCCCGAGGAGTGCATGCCCGCCGACGACGTCATCGAGGCCTGCAAGCCCATCGCCGAGGCCAACGGCTGCACCATCAAGCTGACCACCGACGTCAAGGACGGCGTCACCGGTGCCGACGTTATCTACACCGATGTGTGGGTCTCCATGGGCGAGCCCGACGAGGTCTGGGCCGAGCGCATCGCTCAGCTCACCCCGTATCGCGTTACCTCCGAGGTCATGGCTATGGCCAACCCGGGTGCCATCTTCCTGCACTGCCTGCCCAGCTTCCACGACACCAACACCACGATTGGCGCCGAGAAGTGCGAGCAGTTCGGCATCACCGAGCAGGAGGTCACCGACGAGGTCTTCGAGAGCCCCGCTTCCAAGGTCTTCGACGAGGCCGAGAACCGCATGCACACCATTAAGGCTGTCATGTACGCCACGCTCAAGTAAGAGCATCTAGCATCTCGCTCGGGGTGTATTACTGCGCACCCCGAGCGGTTTTATCTGGTAATAATCTCGCATCAAGCGGCAGGCACGGCACGGAAGAGCCGCTTCTGGCGAGATCAGTAAATGATTTATGAAGGGGGGATGAGAACTATGACTGAGACCGCTAAGAAAAAGCGCGGTATGCCTTCATCGTTCACCATTCTTCTTGCTCTGCTGGCAATTGTCGCAGTGATTACCGTTATCGTCTCCGGCACGTCCGGTGGCGCGGTTACTGCCGCCCGTCTGAGCGATTTCTGCACCGCCCCGATCCTGGGCTTCGCTGACGCTCTGCCCGTCTGCCTCTTCGTTATGATCCTGGGCGGCTTCCTCGGCATGATGACCGAGACCGGCGCCCTGGACAACGGCATCGCCGTCCTGGTGCAGAAGCTTAAGGGCAACGAGATTATGCTCATTCCCGTGCTGATGCTCATCTTCTCCCTCGGTGGTACCACCTATGGTATGTGCGAGGAGACCGTTCCCTTCTACGCCCTGCTCGCCGCTACCATGATGGCCGCTGGCTTCGACCCCATGGTCGGTGCCGCTACCGTCCTGCTCGGCGCTGGCTGCGGCTGCCTGGGCTCCACGGTTAACCCGTTCGCCGTCGGCGCTGCCGTCGACGCTCTGACCGGCGTTGGCATTGAGGTCAACCAGTCCATCATCATCGGCCTCGGTGCCGTCCTGTGGATTGTCACTACCGCTATGTCCATCTTCTTCGTGATGAGCTACGCCAAGAAGGTCAAGGCTGACAAGGGTTCCACCATCCTGTCGATGCAGGAGCTCAAGGACGCCGAAGAGGCTCACGGCAAGGCTGCTTCCGAGGTCCACAAGGAGGTCAAGCTCACCGGTCGTCAGAAGGGTGTTCTGATCGCCTTCGCCTTCACCTTCGTCGTCATGATCGTCGGCTTCATTCCGCTGGCCGACCTCAACGAGGGCGTCGCCAACTTCTTCGACGCCGGCGCTGTCTACGACGCCGACGGTAACGCCGTCGTCCAGGGCTGGTCTGCCCTGATCACCGGCCTGCCCATTGGCCAGTGGTACTTCGACGAGGCTTCCACCTGGTTCTTCCTCATGGCCGTCCTGATCGGTATCATCGGTGGCCTGTCCGAGAAGCAGATCGTCAACACCTTCATCACCGGCGCTGCCGACATGATGTCCGTTGTTCTCGTCATCGCCCTCGCCCGTGGTATCTCCGTCCTCATGGCTAACACCGGCCTCGATGTCTTCGTCCTCGACGCTGCCGCCAATGCCCTGGCTGGCCTGTCCGGCGTGATCTTCGCTCCCATGAGCTTCCTGGTCTACTTCGGCCTGTCCTTCCTGATCCCTTCGACCTCTGGTATGGCCACCGTCTCCATGCCCATCATGGGACCGCTGGCTGTTAAGCTCGGCTTCTCGCCCGAGGTCATGGTCATGATCTTCTCCGCCGCCATCGGTGTCGTGAACCTGTTCACCCCGACCTCCGGCGCCATCATGGGCGGTCTCGCCCTGGCCAAGATCGAGTGGACGACCTGGCTCAAGTTTGCCCTTAAGCTCATCGTCGCTCTCTCCGTCGTCTGCGCCGTCATCCTGACCGTCGCCTGCGTGCTGCTCTAAGTACCCAACGGGTACCCCACGGAAACCTTGACGATCCTGTAGAGGATCACCTGGTCATCGTCTGTCCGGTGGGGTCAACCCACCGGTAGACTCCTACCTTTAGCCCCCTCCCGTTCCGTGCGCGGGAGGGGGCGCTCTTGTGTTCCGGCGTTTTACCAAACGCCGGAACCGCTCGACGCTGCAAGCCCGCCAGAGCGGCAATCTGACGTTCAATCGTCGGGCATGGCCAAAAGGCCTATGCCCTCCTCTTTCACGTCACCTTGCTCGCTCTGGCGGGCTTTCGCTGACTTATGCTCCACCTGCGACGTTTCCATTATTGATACAAAGGCCAGGTTTGTTTGAACCAAAAAGGGGAAGTTGCGGTGGAATCGTTCCTGTTTGGCCGTCTTGAGGGGTTAAACGGGAACTATTCCACCGCAACTTATCGATGACGTGTTTGGTTGGTGCCAGTTGATTGCTTGGGCGTTGGGGAGGGTCTGCTCCGTTATAATCGCCTAGAACATTAATTGGAAACGGGACGGGAGCCATACATGCGCCAGGGTTTCGACAATGCGAAGTATATCGAGCTGCAGGCTGCTCACATTAAGGAGCGCATCTCACAGTTTGGTGGCAAGCTCTATTTGGAGTTTGGCGGCAAGCTGTTCGATGACTATCATGCGAGCCGCGTGCTGCCGGGTTTTGAACCGGACAGCAAGTTCCGCATGCTCAAGAGCATCGCCGACGATGTCGAGGTTATCATCGCGATCAACGCGAACCATATCGAGAAAAACAAGGCTCGCGGTGACCTTGGCATTACCTATGACGAGGATGTGCTGCGCCTGGTTGACTTGTTCCGCGGCAACGGCTTTGCCGTCGCGGCTGTGGTCATCACCCAGTACGCCGGCCAGCCTGCTGCCGATGTGTTCCGCAACCGCCTGAACGCGCTCGGCATTCCTGCCAAGCTGCACTATCCCATCGAGGGCTACCCGCACGATGTCGATCTGATCGTGTCCGATGATGGCTACGGCAAGAACGAGTTTGTCGAGACCACCCGACCGCTCGTCGTGGTCACTGCCCCCGGTCCTGGCTCGGGCAAGCTTGCCACCTGCCTGTCTCAGCTCTATCACGAGCACAAGCATGGCACGGCCGCCGGCTATGCCAAATTCGAGACCTTCCCGGTTTGGAATCTGCCCCTTACGCATCCGGTCAACATTGCCTACGAGGCCGCCACGGCAGACCTCGATGACGCCAACATCATCGACTCCTTCCACCTTGAGGCCTACAACAAGACCACGGTCAACTACAACCGCGACGTCGAGGCCTTCCCGGTAGTCCGTGCCCTGATGGAAAAGATCCTGGGCAAGAGCCCCTACCAGAGCCCTACGGACATGGGCGTCAATATGGTTGGCTTTGCCATCACCGATGACGATGCCTGCCGCGACGCTTCCAAGATGGAGATCGTCCGCCGCTACTTTACCGCGGTCGAAAATGTGCGCCGTACCGGCGTGGGCGATGAGCAAGTCGACCGTCTCAAGATTATTATGAAGAAAGCCGGCATCGATAAGAACTACTCACCGGCGCGCTCGGCGGCCCTCACCAGGGAGCAGCTGACGGGCGGTCCCGTGGGTGCCATGGTCATGCCCGATGGCTCCGTGGTGACCGGTAAGACCTCCACGCGCCTGGGCGCCGCAAGTTCGCTCATTATGAACGCCCTCAAGCATGTCTCGGGCGTCGACCTTGAGCTCGAGGTCATTAGCGATGAAGCGATCGAGCCCATCAGCAAGCTCAAGACGCATTTCCTGGGCAGCAAAAACCCGCGCCTCCACACCGACGAGACGCTTATGGCGCTGTCGATCACCTCGGCCACGAGTGAGACGGCCGCTCGCGTCCTTTCGGGCCTGGAGCAGTTGCGCGGTTGCGATGCTTTCTTTAGCGTTATCATCTCGCCGACGGACGAGACGGTACTGCGCAAACTGGGTATCAACGTGTGCTGCGAGCCCAAGTTTGAGCGCCGTGGTTTCTTCCATCGCTAAGTTTGAAGCATCGCGGTAATTGCATTGCATTTTGGCCGTATCGGGTTAGCGCCCGGTACGGCTTTTTGATCAATAAAGCGCCTATTTCGGCGAAAAATAGCCGTTTACCTGCCTAGAAACAATTAGAGCGGTATACAATAACCGTAACTGTTTCATCCTTGGCGGGATGCCGCATGATGGATATTACCTGCCATCGTGAGGTGTGTCGGTCGCGCACGGCGCGTTAGATGCTCGTGCTCGGTTTGAGGAGGCTGCTATGGCGGGCAAGGGTCGTGCGAGTGTCAACGATATGAAGCGTGTCGAGGTGCTGGTGTTGATGGAGATCGACCAGCAAACCGAAGACAATGGCGGGCCGTATGGTTTCTCGCGCAAAACGCTTGCCGAACGCGTGGGGGTTTCGCCGTATCGTGCCCGCGCCGCAATCGATCGCTTGGATTCCGAAGGCATGATTGATGTCGTCTCGCGTTATAGCGACGACGGCGGTCAGCTTGCAAATGGCATTTGCCTCACCGAACGTGGCGAGTGGTATCTTGAGGGCGTCCGTACTGGCATACTCGTTCAAGAAATGCTTGAGGACGAGGTTGCTGATCGATAGCAGCATGTAACCCTTGCCATAGCGACGCCGCCTGGGAAACCGGGCGGCGTTTTGTTTCAAGATTGAGAAATGCAATCGCACGCGAGAAAAATTGCGAACGGTCCGCGGCGCGAGTATTACAATGAAGACCCGTAAGATGTGGATAAACAACTTCTACGGGAAGCGCAGGTAACTCAATATGACCAAGCATGTGTTCGTAACCGGTGGCGTGGTTTCGTCCCTGGGCAAGGGTATCACCGCGGCCTCGCTGGGCCGTCTGCTCAAGTCGCGTGGCTACAAAGTAACGATGCAGAAGGCCGACCCGTATCTGAACGTCGACCCCGGTACCATGAGCCCGTTCCAGCATGGTGAGGTCTTCGTTACCGAGGATGGTTACGAGTCCGACCTGGACCTGGGTCATTACGAGCGCTTTATTGATGAGAACCTGACCCGCGATTCCAACTTTACGACCGGTGCCATCTACAAAAGCCTAATCGCCCGCGAGCGTCGCGGCGACTTTTTGGGCGGTACCGTGCAGGTGATTCCCCACGTCACCAATGCCATTAAGGACAAGTTCCGCCGCATCGAGGAGCAGACCGGCTCCGATGTAGTCATCACCGAGCTGGGCGGCACGATTGGCGACATCGAGTCCCAGCCGTTTGTCGAGGCCATCCGTCAGTACCGCAAGGAGGCCGGCCCCGAGAACGTCTGCTACATCCACGTGTCGCTCGTTCCCTATATCGCCGCCGCCCACGAGGTCAAGACCAAGCCCACACAGCATTCCGTCAAGGAGCTCCGCAGCTTTGGCATCCAGCCCGATATTATCGTGCTGCGCTCCGACCACCATATCGATGACGCTATCCGCGGAAAGATCGCAAGCTTCTGCGACGTCGACACCGATTGCGTCTTTACCAACGAGGACTGCGCGAGCATTTACGATGTTCCGCAGCTGCTTGCCGAGCAGGACTTTGACCTGCGCATTTGCGAGCGCCTGGGTCTGGACCCGCGTGAGCGCGACATGAGCGAGTGGAACGAGTTCCTGCGCAAACAGAATCACGCCAACCATCACGCCGACAAGGTGAAGATCGCCGTCGTGGGCAAGTACACGCAGCTGCCCGATGCGTACCTGTCGGTTATCGAGGCCCTGCACCATGCGGGCGTCTTCTACGATCGCCATGTGGACGTCCAGCTGGTCGACGGCGAGAGCCTCGACGAGCAGAATGTCTCCGAGGTTCTGGGCGACGCCTCGGGCATCCTGGTCCCCGGCGGCTTTGGCAAGCGCGCCCTGGAGGGCAAGATCCTCGCGGCCGAGTTTGCCCGTGAGCACAAGATTCCGTATCTGGGCATTTGCCTGGGTATGCAGGTGGCCGTGTGCGAATTTGCGCGCAATGTCGTCGGCCTTGCCGGCGCCAGCTCCTCTGAGTTCGATCCGGATGGCCCGTATAGTGTCATCGATCTGATGAGCTCGCAGGAGGACGTGACCGAGAAGGGCGGCACCATGCGCCTGGGCGCCTATCCGTGCAAGCTCGCCGCCGATACCCTTGCTCGCGAGGCATATGGCGAGGAACTCGTCTACGAGCGTCACCGTCACCGCTTTGAGTTCAACAACGCCTTCCGCGACCAGCTCGAGGACGCCGGTTTGGTTATCTCGGGTCTGTCGCCTGACGAGCGCCTGGTCGAGATGGTCGAGCTGCCGCGCGACGTGCATCCGTGGTATGTGGCAACCCAGGCTCATCCCGAGTTCAAGAGCCGCCCGACCAACCCGCAGCCGCTGTTCCGCGAGTTCGTACGCGCTTCGATCGGCCAGCACGAGGGTGTCGACCGTCTGCAGGTGACGCCCATGAACCTCGCTACGGACTAAGGGTGCCGGCGAATAAGGAACATACCGAAGCTACTCCCTCGTCGCTCGCCGTGGCGGCGGGGGAGTATCTCGATTACCTCGCGGTCGAGCGGGGTTTGGCGCGCAACACGATTGCGGCCTATCGTCGTGACCTGACGACGTACTGCGCCTATCTGGAGCGGGCGGGTATTGTGTCTTTTGAAGAGGTGACTCGTCAGGTCGTGGAGGGCTTTGTCGCCGACCGTCGCGATGGGGGCTATTCCGATGCCTCGGTGGAGCGTGCGCTTGCAGCCGTGAAGGGCCTGCATGCCTTTTTGGTGCGCGATGGGGCTGTAGCCCAAAATCCAACGGCGGCGTTGCGCCTGCCTAAAAAGGCTGAGCGTTTGCCGGAGTATCTATCGGTGGAGGATGTCTCGGCTCTGCTCGATCAAGACTTCCCCGAGGGCGAGATGGGCTTGCGCGACCATGCCATCTTGGAAGTGCTCTACGGATGCGGTTTGCGTGTGAGCGAGTTGGTGGGGCTCGATGTGGGCGATATCCATATTGACGATGGCTTTGTACTCGTTCGCGGTAAGGGCTCAAAGGAACGCCTGTCCCCGCTGGTGGGAAGCGCGGCGCGAGCTCTGATGCTCTATGTAACTGAGGGACGTTCTCGCTTGGCGGCCCATGCCCGCGGAACCGAGACCTCGGCGGTCTTTTTAAATAAGAACGGACGTCGCCTGTCGCGCCAGGCCGTGCATGCGATATGCGAGCGGTATGGGCGTCAGGTGGGGCTGGTGGGGCTCCATCCCCATACCTTGCGCCACTCCTTTGCCACCCACATGCTCGCGGGCGGTGCCGACCTGCGTGTGCTGCAGGAGATTTTGGGCCATGCCGATATTTCGACCACGCAGGTCTACACGCATGTCGACCGCACGCAACTGACCGAGGTCTATCTGGCGGCGCATCCGCTGGCGCATCGTTAACACATCGCTGGCCTGCATATTTATAGGTATTTGGGGACGGGCCCCAGATTGCTGCGGCGTGCTTTTGCGCGCGCATGGGCAATCTGGGGCCCGTC
>URRT01000020.1 GCA_900550355.1 uncultured Collinsella sp. | reverse complement strand
CTCGGCGCCGTAGACGTTCTCGAACAAGGGCTCGACGCCGCCGTAGTCGACCGTTGCCGTCAGGGTACCGTCACCGTTGTCGACGACGATAACCTTAAAGCCAAAGCTCCACGTTGTAGCGGAAACGCCATTTGGCAGCCCGAATAAATCTTCGTAGGCCGTGTAGTTAATGGTCCAAGCGAGCTTACCGTCCTTGTCGGTACGATGGGCAAGCCCAGCCGCCTCAAGATTGGCAAGCATCTCGGTGTCGTAGTGCAGCGCATCAAAGCTCACATGCCCGCCGATATTGGGCTTGAGGTTTTCGTAGCCCACAAGCTCGCCCTGATAGGCGATGCCGAACCAGAACTCGCCGTCGACCATCGGGCGACCGGTCAGGGTCTTGGTGGCGACAACCTGAGCAGCGGTACCACCAGGCGTATTGGTCGTAGCGCTGTAGCTGTTGTGGAACGGGACCAGGGCACTCTCGACCTTGTTCTCACCGCTCTTGTGGACCGTCGTATGCGTACCCTCGGGACCGCCGGAGACGGTCGTCGTGGCGGTAAGCGTACCGGCACCGTCATCGGCGACGGCGATCGTCACGGTACGCACGGCGTCGTCGTAGGTGTAACCGGGCTTGCCGTCATTCTTCTCGGCTACGGTGTACGTGAAGGTCTTGCCAGCGTCAGCCTGCGTAAACTTGACCTCATGACCAGCTAGGATGTCGATCAGGCCGACCGTTGCCTCTGCCGTCGCAGGGGACTTGAAGTTGTTGGCTCCGGGCAGCAGGCCAAGCGCGTTGGCCGAGGCCTCGTCGGCAGGCTTCACGGTAAACGTGAACTGACCCTCGGTCATAGGACGTCCGGAGAGGCTCTTGCTGAGCTTGAGGCCGCCGGCCGCGGTGTAGTTAAGCTCAGTGCGGTACGTGTTGGTGAAGCGTCCGTTTTCCTTCTTGGTGACATTGGCGGTCAGCTTGCCCTCGCCGTCCTCAGTCACGGTCACTTCGGCGGTCGCGACGTGGGAGTCATACGTCATGCCGACCGTATTGCCCGCGTTCTCGCGGATCTCGTACTTGTAGGTTCCGGCAGCCGTGTAGTGAATCTTGCCGAACTTGATGGCGGCAATGCCGTCCTTCGCATCGTACTCGCTCACGGTTACGGTTGCAGGATCGGGTAGCGGGGCGCCATCGGGGGCGGTAATGGTAAAGCTGAACTCGTCCCCATCCGTCCACTCGCGACCGTCGATGGCCTTGCTCAGGTCAAAGTCGAGCTCTGCGTCGAGCGGGGTTACGCTGTAGGTGTTCTTGAAGGTCGCAGCCGTGGCGTCCTTCAGGACATGCTCAGCCTTGAGCGTGCCATCGCCCTTGTCGGTAATGGTGGTCTCGATGGCGTACTTGGCGTCGCCGTACGTGATGCCCTTGCTGATGGTTCCGCCGTTGACCTCGCGCAGCGTGTAGGTGTGCTCGCCGGCCTCGGTGTACTTCACGGCGCTCATCGTGATGTTGCCCTCGGCGTCGTTCTTGCCGGTGGCGACGACCTTGTCGCCCTCGACGAGCTCGAAGGAGAACTCGCCTTCCTTGAGGTCGCGGCCGATCAGAACCTTGTTCGCGGTAATCTGGTCGGTGACGCTCGTCTCGACAGGCGTCACGTTATAGGTATTGGTGAACGTGAAGGCCACATCGCCGTCCGGCTTGTGGGATACGCTCAGATTGCCCTTGCCGTCATCAGTCACGGTGAAGGAAACCTCGCGCGACAGCTTGGCGTCGTTGGTCACGCCAGCGACCTCGCCGGACTCGGTCACGGTGTAGGTAAAGGTGTGCTCGCGCTTCTCGGGCTTCTCGCCCAGAGCCTTGTTAAGGTCGTCGAGCGTAAAGGTGATCTTGCCAAAGTCGACCTTGCCCTTGGCATGATTGGTCACGCTCGCGTTCGCGGGCATGGGTGCACCATCTTCACCGGTCACGGTAAAGGTGAACTTGCCGGCAATGTCAGCCGGGGTCAAGCCGTCGGCGACCTGCAGGTTCTTCTTGCCCACAAGTGATACCTCGGCAGCATTCGTGGTGTAGACGTTCTTGAACTTGATGCTCTTGGCGTCCTTGGCGCCCTTCAGCTCGTGCGTGGCAACCAGCTGACCCTTGCCGTTACCGGCAATGGTCGTCACGATGATGTAGGTCGCGTCATCGTAGGTGATGCCGCCGGCGTCGCCCTTGACCTCGCGCAGCATGTAGGTGTGCTGGCCGATCTCGGTGTACTTGATGGCACTGAACGTCACCTTGCCGTTGGCGGCGTTCTCAACGGTCTCGACAGGCTTAACTTCCTTGTCAATGATTTCGAGCAGCTCAAAGCTGAACTCGTCGGCCGTAAGGTCACGCCCGGTCAGAGACTTGGTCACGGTAATCTGGTCGGTGACGCTGGACTCAACAGGATTCGTGGCGTAAACGTTCTTGAACTCGGTCTCGCCCGAGATCACCTTCACGCCAGCGCTCAGCTCGCCCTTCTTGTCGGGCGTTACCGTCACGGTGATCTCCGCGACGTTCTTGCTGTAGGCGATGCCGTCAATCGTGGTCCCGGCATGCTTTTCACTGACCTTGTAGACGTACGTGCCAGGTTCGGTGTATTCGATCGTGCCGAAGTCGATGACAGCCTTGCCCTGGTCCAGGTCAGCCTTGCGCACGGTCGCAGTCCTAGCCGCAGGCATCGGGGCGCCGCTCTCGGATGTCAGGCCAAACTCAAACGCGTCAGCATTCGTCCAGTCGCGACCCTCGAGCACCTTGGTCAGGCCAAAGCTGGCCTTGGTGTTCACCATTGCCGGCGTCATGTCATACGCAAAGCTGATCTTGCCGTTGTTGCCCAGGTAGGAATTGACATGCGTCGCGGTCGCCTTGGCAGACACGTTGTTCCACTTGGGGTTGAGAACGTCGGTCGCGGTACCAGTGCTGTTGCCGCCCACGCTGCCCTTGGTAGTGTGGAGCTCATCGATAAAGGCCAAACGCGCGGTTCCCACGCTAAACGAAAGGTTGCCGTCCTCGTCGGCAACAAGAGCGCCGTCAAACTTCGCTGCGTCGCCGCCGACAAACTCGATGACGGCAGTGGCGGGCTTGGCCTCGCCGTTCGAGCCCCGCTCCTCAAACTCATCCTTGTAGTAATAGGTGCCAGTATCTGCCAGCGAATTCTTTGCAGGCTGCGTGCAGTCCTTATCCGCGTAAATGGGAGTCTGCTTCTGGAAGTAGTAGTAGCGGTTGGTGTCGGCAGGCTCAAAGGTCGCAACCGTATCACCCAGCGCACCACCGCTCCACTTGTTCGCGTAGAAGCTCACGGTCTTGGTGCCGTCAACGACAGTCGTATTATGCTCGATGTAGTTCTTGAGCCCTGCTACCTTCTCGGGCGTAAACAGGTTGTCAAGTGCGGCGCTCTTCACGCTCGAGGCATACTTCACCTGAATGGGCTTAACGTTGTCGACCGAAAGCTTGCCGTCTACGGTCTTAAAGTGACTCAGCGGAATCAACGACGCAGGAATGTTAACCGTTACGATATCGCCCTTCCGGGGATTGTCATCGCCAGCACGCTGCACGGTGATGAGCAGGTCTTTTGCCTTGCCGGAAAACTCGTAGGTGTCGGTATTGGTTTCTTTGTTGACCGTCTTGCTCGCCTTGGTAAACGACATGCCGTTGATGACGACTTCGGTAAATCCGTCGACCTGCATAAAGTCGCCCAGCTCGTCGGTAAACGTGATGTAGCCGGACTTGGTCTCGTCGTAGCCCTTATGGATTTCGGTCGGATAAGGCGGCTCCGATGTGATGGCCTGTGAGATGTCGTCGAAGACCTTCTTGAGCTCTTCAGCATTGGTCGCCGACTTGTAGTAGTCGGAATTTTCCGCGCGCGTGCCAAGCTCGTCGCTCGCATACGACGTGGCATCGGGATAATTACTCGACACGGCGTGCATAAACTTGTTGACGTCGCTTGTCCCCTTTTTCGAGGGATCGGCAACAGGGTCCGCTCCACTAAAGATGCCGATGGTATAAACGGTGGCCTTGCCATCCTTCATCTTCTTGGCAGCCGTCACGGCAGCATTGGCGACGTCAGAATCAAACTCGCTGTAGCTCGTTGGCTTGCCGTCGGTAAAGAACACAACGATCTTCTTGGCATCTGCGCGACCAGAAGTGATATCCCCGGCCAGTTCCAGACCATAGTCGGCACGCGTAGCACCGCTTGGCTTGATTCCAGCAACTGTATCCTTAAGAGCTTTCACGTTGCCGCCGAAGCAATCGGTCAAACCCTTCATTACCTGCGAGTGGTTGTACTTGTATTGGCCTTGATAGTACGTGTCATTGCCGACCTTATCAGTCTTATCACCCGCAAACTTAACAATGGCAACCCTATGCTGCCTATCAACGCCCTCGATAGCCTCGTTTTGTTTGGCGATGGTGTTGATAAAGCTGTTCGCAGCGCTCTTCAGTGCATCGATACGCTTGGTGCGATCTCCGCCACCCATAGGATCATCCATCGAGCCGGAGGCATCCAACACCATCACGATGTCAAGTGGCGTGGTGACTGTCACGGTTGAATTAGACGTCGAGGACATCGCCGAAAGCGTGGTCAAAAAGTCCGACTCTTCGTTTTCCCCGGTTGCCTTGACCGTCTTATCGGTCCAGATTCGGCCGACGTTTTGGGTCGTTACCTTATTGCCGCCGTGGCCTGCCGCCCAGATTTCCCAGCGTCCGCTGGTATCGGGGTCGACGACCTTTCCGGTCATTATCGGTCCGTCCATTCCTGTGCTGGACCTGGCGTTGGCCTCGGGCAGCATGGCGAATGCTGCGGCTGGCAACACCAGCACTACGGCCAGTATCACCGCCAAGAGACCCCTCGTGTACTTACCCATCGTGTCTCCCTTCTCGCGGTCTCAGGCCTTGCATCAGCCTAAAGTTACGAAATGAGACACAATTAGGGCAGGTGACACACGTTTCAGATTTGATTTTGGGCGTGAGACAAATGTCTCACCAAAGATGAGACACGAGAGTTTTCGCAGGAAAACGGGTGCGACTCGGAGCCATCAGGCAAAAATGATCCGTTTTCCTCCGTCCCCGGGGGATCAGTTGGTAACGCTCGCCACGAAATCGGGCCATCTACTACGTTTGACTCGATACCCCCGACCATAGCCGCTTTTCATGAAAAACCGCAAGCGTTCTACCTGCGGTTTTCATTTCGCATTACTTGACGTGGTCGAGGGCTGCCGCCTAAACGTAGTAGATAGGCCCATTTCGTGGCAGACGGGTCACGCGGCAGCCCTCGCAAGGCAAAAATGATCCGTTTCCCTCTGTCCACGGGAGATCAAGGGCTTCTACGGATATGGTGCTATTTCAAAACTATGCCTGATTACGGGGCTAAAGTCGGAGTCCTCATCCATACAGCCTTTTTTTGAAAAACGGCAGGCTATCTACCTGCGGTTTTGTTTTTCGATTTTCTGTATGGTTGGGGATTCGCAATCCAGCCCCGTAATCCGGCATAGTTTTGTTCGTGGCAGCCCAACCGCGCGTTTAAGCGCGGGGCCGGTGGGGCATTTTTGCCCCACCGGCCCCTATTCCAGCGCTATACCAGCCCCATCCCAACGCTATTCCGGCTTGGTTTCTACTGTGGGAGTCTTGTCCGCCGCGACTGGAGTGCGCGCGGTGTCCATGCTCAGGCAGTGTTTAGGACAGCTTTCGATGCACTCGCCGCACACCACACAGGCATACGGGTCGATCGACCACGTTCCGCCCTTGCGATCGACCGCGAGTGCGCCCGCCGGGCAGCGGCGCGCGCACATGCCACAGCAGATGCACACGTTCATGTCGTTAACGATATGCCCGCGCAGGCGCTCGGGTGCCGCGAGCTTCTCCTGCGGATAGCACACCGTTACCGGCTGCTTGACCATAGAGCCCAAGGCCGTCTTGGCAAATGTCAGTAAACTCATGCCGCGCCTACCTTTCCGTGCAGCTAATGCAGGGGTCGATGGTCAGGATAATCATGGGCACGTTAGCAAGGAGCACGCCCTGCAGCGCATGCGTCAGACCCGCCAGGTTCTGCGACGTCGGCGTGCGCACGCGGAAACGGTCCAGGTTCTTGGTGCCGTTACCGCGCACATAGTAATATGCCTCGCCGCGCGGCTGTTCAATCACAACCTCGCCGCGCGCGCCGTCGGCCGGCGTGAGCTTGGTACGCCCGCCGATACCGTCGTGCGGAATCTTGCCGACAAGCTCCTTGATAATGTCCATGGCCTGCGTAACCTCGGCACAACGCACCTGGCAGCGGGCATAACAGTCGCCATCGGTGGCAACAATCGGCTCAAACGCAGCCAAGTCCGCATAGGCACCGTCACCGAACATGCGCACGTCATAATCCACGCCCGAGGCGCGACCGAACGGGCCGACCATCGACAGATCCAGCGCGTCCTTCTTGCTGATCACGCCCACGCTATGCAGGCGCTCGCCGCAGCTATTGTCGTCCAAAAATGTATGCACCACGGCCTCGTAGTCAGGGCGCATAGCGTCGAGCGTCTGGACAATACCCGCCAGCTCGGAATCCTCAATGTCGTGTTTAAGGCCGCCAATCTCGTTAATCGACAGAATCACGCGACCGCCGCAAGTGCTCTCAAAGATCTTGAGAATCTGCTCGCGCAGCGTCCACGAACGATAGAACAGCGCCTCAAAGCCAAAGGCATCGGCGAGCAGGCCCAGCCACAGCAGGTGCGAGTGAATGCGCGAAAGCTCATGCAGAATGGTGCGGATATACTGCACGCGACCAGGCACCTCGATGCCGAGCATGCGCTCGCAGGCGCTGGCGTAGCCACAGCTATGGCCCACGGCGCAGATGCCGCAGATGCGCTCGGCGATGTAGCCAAACTGATGCATATCGCGCTTTTCGGTGAGCTTCTCGAGTCCGCGGTGCACAAAGCCGATCTGCGGAATTGCTTCGATGACGCGGTCGTCCTCGATCACTAGGTCCAGATGAAGCGGCTCGGGCAGCACCGGGTGCTGCGGGCCAAACGGAATTACGGAGCGATGAGCCATGGACCTTACGCCTCCTTTTTCTGCTTGTCGCGGGCGGCCTTGGCGGCAAGCGCCGCGCGGACCTTGGCCGCTTTCTCGGGATCCATGGCGGCGAGCTTTGCCTCCATCTCGGCAGCCTTGAGCGCGGCCTTCGCAGCAGCCTCATCGTGCTGAGCATCGGAGCCGGTTGCCGCAGCGGGCTGAGCGGCAGCAGCGCCCGCAGCATCGCCGGCGCCCGCAGCGCCCTCCCCTGCAGCAGCTGCAGCGGCGGCCTTTTCGGCCGCGGCCTTGCGCGCCTTGGCCTCGGCAGCGGCACGGACCTTCATGGCTTTCTCGCGCGCGGCCTTCACCTCGGGCGTGATAACGCTCATGGGCTCGGCAGTCGAAACCTGGTAGAAAAAGCCCTTAAAGTCGATCTGCATGTCAGTGATGGCAAGACCAAACAGGTCGTGAGCCTCATTTTCAAACGGGAACACCGCCGGATAATATGAGCTGATGGACGGAATCTCCTGGTACTGGTCGATGCCCTCAACCACCAGGTTCTCGATCGCATAGCTCCCGTCCTGCGCAATATGCTCCTGAGCAGCACGAACGTTGATAAACGTATAGACCAAGCGGTACGAGCCGTCATCTACGTTGCGCTCAGCGTGCATTTGCACAAAGCGCGCGCCGACGCCCTTGAGCGCCTGGACATGCGACAGGAGCTCGTCGATCCCGACGGTGGTATAGATAGCCTTTTGCATTACTCGGCCTCCTTTGCAGCGGCGGGTGCAGCGGACTTCCCGTCAGGCGCGTCACCGGCGGCCCCAGCCCCGCCCCCCGCAGCCACAAACCCGTCCTCGCCCAGCTCAACGCCACCGTCCCAGGTAGCGGCACCGCCCACGGTGAGCGGGTCGCCGCCGGCGCGCATCACGGCCTCCTTCTGGTCCAGGATGCCGCACGCCTCCACGATGGCATCGATCACGGTCTCGGGACGAATGGCGCACCCGGGCGCGTACACATCCACGGGAATCGCGCGGTCCACGCCGCCGATCACGTTATAGGCATCGCGGAACACGCCGCCCGAACACGCGCAGATACCGCAAGCCACCACGCACTTGGGCTCGAGCATCTGGTTGTAGATCTGGCGCACGACGGGCAGGTTCTGGGCATTGACCGACCCCGTCACCAAAAAGATATCCGCATGCTTGGGGTTGCCGGTGTTGACCACGCCAAAACGCTCCGCATCGAACAGCGGCGTGAGCGAGGCCAGCACCTCGATATCGCATCCGTTGCAACTCGAGCCGTCGTAATGAATAACCCACGGCGAGCGCGACATTTTATGATCCATGGATGCCGCCTCCTAAATAAACACGTCGACGAGGATGGGCATAAGGTTGAGCAAGCCAAACACCAGCGCCACGCCCCATCCGAGCCTAAAGCAGCTGCGCCAGGTGCTGCGTGCGAAGGTGTTGTCGATCAGGACCTCGACAAAATACGTCGCGGCCATCACGACCAGGGCTACAACCCAGCTCACGGGGTTGTCCCAAACAAAGAACATGCCCACCCACATCAAAAACAGCACGGTCTCGCACCAGTGCATAAGGGTCATCTTGGCCAGCGTGCCGCCGCTCATCTCGGTGGCGACGCCCTGGACGATCTCCTGATGCGCATGATGCGAGTACGAAAGGTCAAACGGCGACTTGCGCAGCTTGATGGTAAGCACCGCGAGCAACGCGAGGAAAATGGGCGCGCTGTACACGATGATAGGGGCCGACTGCCCCGTCACAGCAATGGAATCGAAGCTGTCGGTGGCAAGGTACAGGCCCACACTCATCAGCAGAACGGCGGGCTCGTAACTCATGACCTGCAGCAGCTCGCGGTCGGCGCCGACCTGAGCAAACGGGCTTTGCGTCGAGGCGGACGCCAACACCACAAAGATCGCGGCGAGGGTAACCATAAACGCGCACAGCAGCGTGTTGGAGCCCGACACAAAGATGCCGCCGCCCACCACGGTAAAGATGAGCGCGCACGCCATGTAGGTGTCGTCCATGGTGTTTACGCTGGCGGGGGCCTTGCGCAGGAGCTTGGCCACATCGTAGAAGGGTTGTAGCAGGCGCGGGCCCACGCGGCCCTGCATGCGAGCCGAAAGCTTACGGTCAACGCCGTCGATCAGGCCACCAACCAAAGGCGCAATCAAGGCAAACGCCACGGTGCCAATAAAGATGCCCACGACGCCCGAACCTTCAAAATACTTGCCGCGCAACACCGAGGGCGCGCTCATGGCAAGCCGCTCGGGCCCAATCCACGCGCAACACAGCAGCGCAAACAAGATAATGCTGCAGCACACGACGCTACCCGCGGGGCCAATACGCTTCTCGCCAAGGGCGTCCTCCGAGTACCAATTGCGCTTTTCGGCCTTCACCTCGCGTCCCATCGAGCCGCGGAAATGGCGATATTTGTCGGTTCCCACGCCCGAAAGGTACACGTTGACGTGCGGCTTATTGCTCACGCGGAACGACGTCAGCAGCACCACGGCGATAAACGCTACGATAACCACCATCAGATACATGGCGTCCTTGCCAATAACGTACGGCACGCGTCCAAACACCATGGCGAGATAGGGCGATACCAGACCGCTCGAGATAACCGGAAACGCCACGCAGCACAGAATCAGCAGCGCGGCGATGGTGTTGAGCGCCATCCATTCGGTCTTATGGACATTGACCTCGACGTTTTGAGCCGTGGGGTCGACGCCCGAAAGCTTGGCAAGCCACTTGCCCCAAAAATAGAACGTCGCGGCCGAGCCAAAGGCCAGCACCATGATCATGAGCACGTTGCCGGTCTGCGCAAACGCCACCAGGGCGCCCCACTTGGACACGAGCATGCCAAACGGCGCCACAAACATGCCCATGATGCCCAGCATCATAAGGCGCGTCAGGTGCGGCATGCGGCTGAACATACCGTCCATGTCCTCGATATTGCGGCTGCCGATATGATGCTCGGCCGTGCCCACGCACAGGAACAGCAGCGACTTTGCCACCGTGTGGAACAGGATTAGGAAGATGGCGGCCCATACGGCCTCGGGCGCGCCGACACCCAAGCAGGCGCTGATAAGGCCCAAGTTGGAAATGGTGGAGTACGCGAGCACACGTTTGGCGTTGCTCTGCGAGATGGCCATGAGGGCAGCGAGCAAAAACGTGATGGCACCCACACTCGTGACCATAAAGCCGGTCACGGGATAGATGGCATAGAGTGGGCTCAGCTTGACCATCAGGAACACGCCGGCTTTGACCATGGTTGACGAGTGCAGCAGGGCGCTCGTGGGCGTGGGGGCAACCATGGCACCCAACAGCCACGTGTGGAACGGCATCTGTGCGGCCTTGGTGAGCGCGGCGAGCGACAACAGAATGACCGGCATCACCAGCAGCGCAGATTGCGCGGTTCCGGCGCCGGAAAGCTCGATCATGCCCGAGATGGTCAGCGGCATGCTGTTAACGTGCAGGTACATGAGTCCGGCCAAAAACGCGATACCGCCCAGCATGTTGAGGATGATCTGGGTGAAGGCGTTCTTGATGGCCTCGGGCGTGCGCGTGTAGCCAATCATAAGGAACGAGCACACGGTGGTGATTTCCCAGCCGCAGAACAGCCACTCAAGGTTGTCGCTCGTCACGATGACGAACATGGCTGAGAGGAACAGGAACATAAGCGCCAGGAACTGCGGGCGACGGTCGGGCGCGGTCTGCCCGCGCAGCGCAGCCTCGTGCTCGTCGTGGGCCTGGAAGTCCTTCATGTAGCCCAGGGCATACACGCAGATAAGGCTGCCGACGATGCCGACGGCGAGGACCATGATCACGCTCATGTAGTCCAGGTAGAGCGGGGTTGCGGTGACGGCTTCGGTCGCGGGCAGCGTCATGGCTGCAAAGGCGAGCGAGCCCACCAACTGGACTACGCTGAGCACCGTGGTGAGCGCGTTCCTATATTTGTACGCGTTGTACAGGATGACGGCGCACAGGATGACGTCGATAACGGAACTGATGATCGAGAGCACATGCGAGGTGCCGGGGGCAACCTCAAAGCTCTGCGGACCCGTGCCAAAAAACATGACGGCGACTACAACTGTCACCGCCATAATAATGCCGGAGCCTATGAGCCCCACCGCATCGCGGGTGCGGTCACCGCGCGCGAGCAGCATGCCCAGCGCCGGTACCAGCGGAAACAGGGTAAGGAAATACAGTAGCGTCATACCATCACTCCCCCATGCAAAAACGCTGCAATTGTTTAACGTTATAGCTCAATTACGGGGTTGCGGTGGCAGGTTTTCGGTCAACTGGGGAGTTTTAGGCGTACGGGGCAAGGAGTCTGTCCGCATTGGAGTAGAGGGGTGACGTCCCTTTACCGCAGCGACGGACGCGCGGGCCACTGCGCGCGGTTTATTGGGCACTTTGGAGGATGTCCCAATAGGCTCGCGCCGGTCCAAAAAGTTGGCGCGGCAAGAAAAATGCGCCCCTGTGGGCGCACCATCCCGTTTGCTATTCCGCCTTTTTAACGCGCGGCTTGCGACCGCGCGGCTTATCGACCAGTGCGGACTCACCGCTCTCGCGGTACTGACGGCACCAAGCCTTGACCGAAGACTCGCTGGGAATCTTGTGCTTGATCATGGCCTCGCGAACCGTCAAGCCGTTTTCCAGACGGTCCTTAACCACAGCGAGCTTTACGTCGTACGAATAGGTGTGATGATGCGAACCGGCGTTGAGAACGGCGTCGGCACCGCCCACGGCATACGCGCGGGCCCACTGACGAGCCGTGGCCTGGGGAATGCCAAGCTCCGCAGCGAGGGCGCGATGACCGACCCCCTCTTGGAGGATCTCGACGGCGCGCTGCCTAACCTCAGGCGCATGCGTGCGAGTCCTAGTTGCTTCCGACATACCTGCCACTTCTTAGCCTTAACCGTTAATCTGCTTTCTTACGTGCAAGTTAGATAGTAGCATTTTACTGTTTGCTCAAAGCAGTTAATTAAAATAGACGCGGCGTTATCTGGGCATTTGGCACCAAATTACGACATTTCTTTATCGATTATTTACGCTGGTAGCTAACTCGCAGCTAATCGTCATTCGCTTGTCAACAAAATTGGCATCTCTTTATGTCCTTTGGTATAGAGGATATAGTTATTAACCCCTCCCCCAATAATTTTGAGTGATCTGCGAGACAGTAGACGTCCTCACTCCTCATGATTACCGCGCATTGCCATCCACCGGAGCAAAACAAAAAGGGCGGGACCTGCTGCGCTTGCAGGCCCCGCACCGATTGACACCCGACGGGACACAGCCGGGCGAGACGGATCCGTGCCACCGTCCCGCCTGGCCGCGATGTTCAACTACAGCTCGTTGGCCGCGTGATACGCCGTGCGAATGGCGCTCGCAATGTCGGCGGTGCGCTCACCCGAGCAGTCGCCCACGCAGGTCACGGGCACCGTCACGCCATCCAGGTCAAACGCGTTGGCCTTGGAGCCCACGGCCATCACCACGTAATCGCAGGCGATCTTCACCGGCTCCTCGGCGCCGTCCTCGGTGGTGCGAACAGCCTCCACGCCCTCGTCGGTAATGGCGGTCAGGCGGGTCTTCACGTGCTGCTCCACGTTGTGCTCGGCAAAGTCGCTCATAATCAGCGGCAGAATGGTCTCGGACTCGCCCGCGGCAATCTTGTCGAGCATCTCCACGATCGCCACCTCGCAGCCGTGCTGCAGCAGGTACTCGGCAGTCTCGGTGCCCACCAGGCCGCCGCCAATGACGGCGACGCGGCCCGTAAGCTCCACCTTGCCGGCCAGCACGTCCCAGCTCGAGACGACCTTCTCCGAGTCGGCACCCGGAACGGGGATGACCACGTCGTGCGCGCCCACGGCCACAATCGCGGCGTCGGCGGCGTTGAGGTCCTCAGCGGTAGCGGCATGGTTGAGCTCAACCTTCACGCCCAGGCCAGGCAGAATCTTCTCGTAGTACTCGACCGAGCGCATAATCTCGTCCTTGCGCGGAGGCGCGGCCGCCAGCACAATCTGGCCGCCCAGATGATCGCTCGCCTCGTAGACGGTCACGTCGTAACCGCGCTTGGCCGCCACGCGCGCGGCCTCCAGGCCGGCAATACCGCCGCCCACCACGGCGATCTTCTTGTCGCCCTCGCCCGGCTTGATGGCGATGGTCGCCTCGTCGCCGTTCTCGGCATTAAGCACGCACGAGATGTACTTGCGGTTTTGAATCGCGTCGACACAGCCCTTATTGCAGTTGAGGCACTCGCGAATGGGCTCGCCCGTGGCGGCCTTCAGCGCAATGTCGGGGTCGCACATGAGCGAGCGGCCATAAGCGATGATATCGGCGGAGCCGTCTTCCAGAATCTTCTCGCCGGCCTCAACCGAGACAACGCGGCCGACGGTTGCCACCGGCACGGAGACCAGGGCCTTGACGCGCTCGGCCACGGGCAGCGTCCAGTTGTAGGGCATGGCGCCCATGGGCGGAATGGTGTCGCCCATGTTGCCGGTGTGGTTGGCCTGTGCGACCTGAATCATATCGATGCCCGCGCCCTCGAGCAGCTTGGCAAACTCGCAGGCCTCGTCGGGCTGCAGGCCACCCTTGCCGCGCGGCGTGCCGTCGGGGTTCTCCATGATCACGGGGAGCTTGTACTCCACCATCAGCTGCGGCGCGGCTTCCTTAATGGCAGCGACGACCTCCAGCGCGTAGCGAACGCGGTTCTCGAACGCGCGGCCGTACTCGTCGGTGCGCTGGTTGAGGATGGCCGAGCACAGCGAACCTACCAGGCGGTCGCCGTGGACCTCGATGGCGTCGATGCCGGCCTGCTGCGCGCGAGCGGCCGAGGCGGCGATAGCCTCCTTGATCTGGGTGAGCTGCTCCACACTCGCCTCGTTCACAAAGTGCTGCATGTCGTGGTGCAGCTTGGCGTAGGCCTGGTTGCGGATCTCGTTGGACTCGGCCATCTTGGCGGCAAAGGTCTCCTCGTCGCCGGCGGCCTTGGCCTCCTGCGCGGCCTTGGCGGCGGCCATGGATCCCATGACCATGCGGCCGACACCGGGCACGTCGTACTCGGGGTGGAACAGCTGCAGCGCGACCTTGGCGCCGTGCTTGTGGACGGCATCGGCCAGGGCCTTAAACGTGGGGATTTGGGCGTCGGTCGCCAGCTTGGGCGTGGGGCTTGCGGTCATGACGGGAGCAACGTCGCCGATGACGATGTAACTCACGCCGCCACGGGCCAAGCGCTCGTAAAAAGCCAGGCTGCGCTCGCCAATGGAGCCGTCACGCTCCTCGTAGCCGGTGGTCAACGGCGGGAACATAATGCGGTTTTTGAGCTCAAGGGGGCCAACCGTAATGGGCTGAAGCAGCTTGGATGCAGGTGCGGTCATGGACATTCCTCTCTTGTAGGCGCGGCGGCGATGATGCCGCGTAGTTGTCTAGAGGATATGGCATGGGAATACAACAGCGCAACGGAAATCGGCGGACAGCAGGTAGCGGCAGGTGGATGGGGCAGGGCGGCCCGCCGGTTTATCTCAATCTGTAACAGTTACGCGGCAAAACCGGGTCTTACTGTTACAGATCGAGACAAACCAAACCCGCCTGCTAGAAAATCTCAATCTATAACAACAACTCGGCAAAATCCGTCCCTCGTGTTACAGATTTAGACAAACACGACCCAACCCACCGGTATATCTCGATCTGTAACACCTAGCCGCCCAAATCGGGTCTAGATGTTACAGATCGAGATCTTTGATTGAGAGGCCGAGAATTGAACCGAAAACACGGTCCCGAAATAACAAAAAAGCTCGCCGGCTAGGCCGACGAGCTGCAAGTTCTTGGTCGCGGGGGCAGGATTTGAACCTACGACCTCCGGGTTATGAGCCCGGCGAGCTACCAGACTGCTCCACCCCGCAATGTCTGGGCGCCTCATGTGCGCAAGAAAGAATAGTACACGGGAGTTCGGTAAACGGCAAGGAAAATCTCGTAGAGCATAATTCCTTCATATTTAAAACCCCTCAGCCCCTATCACCGTAAACGAATCGCAGCCGAGCGCCGTCGACGGCACGTATACAATGGTGCGCGTCCTTTTATGCCAACACCGGGAGTAGACATGCTGCTCGCTATCGATATGGGAAATACGCAGACGGCCATGGGCCTGTTTGACGGAGACGAGCTGGTGCAGTCGTGGCGCATGCCCACCGACCGCTCTTATACCGCCGACGAGATCCATGTGCGCCTGATGGGTTTCTTTAAGATGTACGGCCTTTCGCTCGACGCGGTCGACGCGATCGCCTTTGCGGGCGTGGTGCCGCAGCTCTCGCGCGAATGGCACGCCGTGGCCGACCGCATTGCCGCAGACGCCATCGTCATCGGACCGCAGACGGCCGCGGTGACCAAGCTGCGCGCGGCGCGTCCCCAGGCCGTAGGTGCCGACCGCGTCGCTAACGCCGTTGCGGCCGAAACTTTCTACGGCGCGCCGGCAATCGTGGTGGACTTTGGCACCGCGACCAATATCGACGTCATCGATGAGGACGGTTATTACATTGGTGGAGCGATTGCGCCGGGCATCCGCATTTCGATGGACGCGCTCGCCGCCCGAGCCGCCAAGCTCGCCAGCGTTCCGCTCGAGGCGCCCGAGCACGCCATCGGCCGCGATACCGAGGAGTGCATCAAGGTCGGCGCCGTAACGGGCGCCGCCGCAATGGCTGAGGGCCTAGTCGCGCGCATGAAGCGCGAGCTGGGCCGCGAGGACGCCACCGTTATCGCCACGGGCGGTCTCGCCAGCATCGTCGCCGATTCGACCGACGCCTTCGACGTGGTCGACGGACAGCTCACCATCAAGGGTATCTGCGAAATCTACCGCCGCATGCAGGAGCTGGGATAGAGCAGGGGCTTAAGTCAAGCACGCCCGATGCCACAGTCCCCGCAAATGCTCGCCAAGCCTATTCCCCAGATAGGCGAAACCCTCCCCGGCACAGGCCGAGGAGGGTCTTGTTGTCATCGTTGTCTTTGAGCGCTGGCGCCTCGCGCTACAGTCCGCGAATTCGTACAGCCTCGGGCGGAAACTCTTGCTCGCCGGCATCGGTCTTGATGGTCGCACGACCCCAGATGTCCAGGCCCGCAAACACACCGACCGCAAGCGGCAAGCCGTTGGGCGACACCGCCGCAACTTGGCGGCCCAGCAGCGGCACCATGTCGAAGTACTCGCCCAGCACGGGAGCCAGCGGACCGGCAGCGCCCTGCGGCGTGTTGGCAACAACCGCCCAGGTGTCCACGCGGGTCAGCACGGCGGCGGCCACCTCCTCGACCAGCGCTTCGTCGGCCGCATCCACACCGAGCTCGCTCAACGCCGAAAGCTCAATATCCACCGTCACGGCACCGAACATGCCCGCGGCACCGGCACCGCCGTTCACGGTAACGCGCGCGAACGACGTCTCAAATGCGGGCGCGCCGCACACAATGTCGCTCGGCCACTGGATACCCACCTTACCGGCAAGGCCCAACCCCGGCGTCGATGCCGTGCCCACGAGCGCGTCCATCATGCCCATCGCGGCCACAAACGGCAGGCCGTGGAAGGCATGCATGTTCACATCGGGGCGCACAACCAGCGAAAACGTCAGCGAAGCATCGCCCGCGCTCCACGCGCACCAGCCCGCGGACACGCCCTCGCGGCCCGCGTCGCGCGCCGCGTCGAGCTCGGTGCCGGCGACAACAGCATTCATCTCGATCATCTACATACGCCCCAATTCGCCCACGATATGGCCCACGCGGTCCTCGGGCTCCTTGACCTCGACACCGTTGTAGCGGAAGAACCGCGCCGGGTCGTGCATCAGGTCCTCGAGCGGCACCAGCACAAAGTCGCGCTCGCCAATGAGAGGATGCGGCAGGCGCAGCTTTTTGCCGCCGTGGGTCTCGCCATCCATCCACAGCAGGTCCAGGTCGATGGTGCGCGGACCGTTGGCCTTGGCCTTCTTGGAGCGGTCGCGCCCCAGCTCGGCCTCGATCTTCATGAGCTCATCGAGCAGCACCAGCGGCGCCAGCTCGGTCTTGATCTCGATGACGGCGTTGGCAAACGCGTCCTGGCGCGTCTCGTAGGCCGGCTCGCTCTCGTAAATCTTGGAGGAGTTGGACACGCAGGTGAGTGGAATCTCGGCGATCATCTCGCGTGCGGCGCGGATGTTGTCGCAGCGATGCCCCAGGTTGGAGCCCACGGCCACAAACGCGCGGCGCGGCTGTGGCTTGGCAACCGCCCAGTAGCCGTTCAGGAACTGCGCAAAACCCGCGGCGTCGTGCACGCGCACGATGTTGGCACCGGCCTGGATGGCGCCCAGGCACACGCCAAACGTAGCGGCATCGCGCTCGGCGGCCTCGGTCACGCCCGAGACGGCGCCCACAAAGCGCTTGCGCGACACGGCACACATGAGCGGATAGCCCAGTGACGCCATCTTGGCAGTCTCGCGCTGGATGACGATGTCCTCGTTAGCCGACTTGCCAAAGCCCGGGCCAGGATCGATGCAGATGCGGTCGCGCGACACGCCGGCATGGATGAGCGTGCGGGCCTGGTCGGACAGAAAGCCCATGACGCGGCGCATGATGGGCGCAGAATCGGGCAGGGTAAAGCGGCGGAGCTGCGAGGTGGGCACATAGGCCTCCTCGCGGCGGGCGCTGCGGCGCATCATGGCGGCCAGGCGGTCATTGGACTCCGATGCGGCCTCGGTGGCTGCGGACGCGGCCTCGGGCGCGGGCGCGACGGTCTCGGCGGCAGCTGCCTGCTCGGCGGCCGGCGTCTCCTGCCCCAGCTCGGTTACAGGCTCGGACGTGGGCTCCGGTTCGCCAAACGGCAACGAGGGCTGCACCACGCCGCCCGGAAGCTTGGCCTCCGGCTTAGGCTCGCCCAGCAACTTGCCACGACGGCGACGGGCCGGCTTCTCGGGCTCGCGCGCGGGCTC
>URRT01000019.1 GCA_900550355.1 uncultured Collinsella sp. | reverse complement strand
ACCAGGGGTTCCCCCCCCGCTCCCCCCCCCCCGGCCCGCCGTCTCCGTCGCCGCCACCAAGGGCCTGCAGCTTGTCTTCGCTGTCCTGCTGATGGTCCTGGGCCTCATCGTCGCCGTCAACTGCCTCAAGGAGTTCTTCGGCAAGGAGGCTGGCTCCATGCCTGATGAGGAGCCCGAGTGGTCCGAGATGGGCAAGGCCGAGTACGGTCGCGCCGCTGCCGCCGAGGCTCCCGCTGACGCCGAGGCCGTCAAGGCCTAGTCGGTCGGACGGGTTGAATCTCCCATCCATTTGACTCGGAAAGACCGGGTCCGCGACTTCGCGGGCTCGGTCTTTTTTCATGCAAAAGTGGGTGACGCTCGAGTGTGCTCGAGTGTTCTCGCAGATGTTTTGCATGGATAAGGGCGCGCGTTGTACCATATAAACGTATATGTGTACATATGAAAGGGGCCCCGTGGCCAAGACGGTATATTCCGATAACCAAAATAATGTCGATGCCCTGGCTGAGCGTCTGAGCAGCCAGACATCGCTTTCTGCTGAGCGTGCCAAGCTGGTTGCCTACGACCTGCTTTGCCGCAAGGCACTCAAGATTAAGTCGAGCGCGCTGGCGCAGATTTTCCGCTCCGTCGATAAGGAATGTGACACCAAGGCGATGCGCGATGAGCTTATCGCGGCAAATATCGTGACCAAGATCGAGGGTAGCGGCATTAACGGGCGCCCGGCGTTCTATACCATCAATGCCGAGATCCGCGATGCCCAGGAGCAGCCTGCCGAGTCCGTCGAGGATTTTGTCGTCGAGGATTCCGCTGACGTGCCTGCTGTGGAAGAAACTGCTCCGCGTGAGCATGTCGATACCGATGAGTTGCTCGATGAGAACGTCGTGCGTGCCTTTACGGCCAAGGCAGGACGCGGCGGTTTTGGTGGGGGTGGCAAGCGCGATGCGCAGCGCCGCGCCCAGCAGGAGCGCTTCCGTCGCGCCGTTGCTCAAAAGGGCGAGACGGATGCCGAGGCTGTTGAGACCGAGGTTGCTGCCGAGTCGCAGAAGCCCACGAAGGAGCAAAAGCCCGTGGAGGCCCAAGAGCCCAAGCGCCGTCGCGGTGCTCACTTTAAGGCTGCACAGCAGGATGCCGCGCGTGAGGTTGAAGAGTCTTCTGAGGTTGCAGACGATGTTGAGGAGTCTGCCAAGAAGGCTCCGGGTTCATGCCGTCCCGGACGTGGTTTTGCGGGGCGCGCGTATCCCGTAAGGCGTCAGGAGAAGAGCGAACCGGCTTCGACCACTCAGGGCGAGAAGGACGAGAAGGCCGTTGAGCCGGTGGCTCGCGAGCAAAAGCCTGTTGAGCCGCAGCTTGAGGTTGATGCCGAGGCCAAGGGCCAGCAGCCTACTGATGAGCAGACGGAGCAGGGCGCGTCGAGCAAGCCTCGCCGCCGTCGCCATCGTGGGGGCCGCAGTTCCCATGCTGAGACTGCGGCCGAGAAGACCACGCCGCAGAACGAGGATGCGAAGGCCGAGGTTTCTTCGGGGCAGCCTAAGCGCCAGCCGGCGAAGGAGAGCAAGTCCGTTCGTCCGCAGAAGCAGGCGTCTATGCCGAAGCGCGAGCGCAATTCCCAAGGCGATTCTAAGCGCAAGTCTCAGAGGAAGCCGGAGTCTGCCGCAGCAGATACTGCTGCCCAGCAGCCCAAGTCGGCCGTTCACGGCGAGGCCTCGGCGTTTGCCCTTGCCCGCGTTTTAGGCAGGCAGCTGCTCAAAGTTGTCCCTACGCCCACGGCGCTCTCTAAGATCAAGGAGCAGCAGACACAGATCGTAAAGGTCGAGGGCAAGGACGGCAAAAAGGCTCCGCAGCGCACTCAGCACAACGAGATGTCCAACCGCAAGATTGCCGAGGAAATCGCAATCATCCAGGCTTGGATCGAGCAGAACCGAGGTGCCGATACGCCGGTTGCCTCGCGCCGCCAGCGTGCCTACCAGATCTTTAACGACGAGAAGGCTTTTGACGGCAAGCACGGTGAGCGCCTGATCAGACGTATGACCGAAAAGGGCATCAGCATGCAGGCGATCAAGGTCGCCCCCAATCGCCCCGTGCACTTTACGGGCTTCTTTACGCTGGGTGCCGACAAGCCGTTCATTATGGTCGAGAACCTGGATACCTATGACGAGATCGTCAAGCTCCTGCGCGGACGCAAACATGCCAAGCTCTTTGGTACCAAGGTGGGCGGCGTGATTTTTGGCGGCGGCTGCAAGGCGAGCGTCTCGCACGCACTGGATGATTATCTGGCCGAGATTGGCTATCGCTTTAACTACGTCTACTACGTGGGCGATATCGATCGCGAGGGCGCGCGCATCGTCGAACAGGCTCGCAATGCCAATGTGGTTGAGATTCGCCTGCATGCCGGCATGTACCGCGCCATGCTCGCCGAGCATAAGCGTCGCATGAAGGCCGGCGGCGAGTGCGAGCCCGCGGCTGCCAACCAGGGCGTGCCGCAGAACCTGGCAGCGACGATCAAGGATCTGCCCATGGTTACGCGCGTGCAGTTCCGCAACGTGCTACGTGAAGGCGGGCGCATTCCGCAGGAGATTCTGATGACCGCAGACTATCGAGATGGTGACTCGGGAAGCTTCGACCGCATGCTGAACAACTAGATTCCGCCGGCCCCGGGAGAGCGGGGACACCGGCTTAGGTTTCCTGCTCTACAGTCCTGCTCACGACGGAGGCCACATTAAGTGGCCTCCTGTTCGTGCGGAACTCGCGATAAACCTAAGCCGGTGTCCCCGCTCTCCCGGGGCCTGTGGTTACTTGGTTGTTGCATGCGGCTCGCTTTTCGGAACAGGGCTGATAATTCTAGATGCAAGGCGCTCTTGGTCGTTATGGGCCTGGGGCGTCTGTCTTATATAGGTAGATTCCTTGCGGGTTCGAATCCCTCCGCTTGCTCACAAGAAAAGCCTCCCGATCGGCTATGCGTTCGAGAGGCTTGTTTCTTTGGCTGGGACGGAGGGATTCGAACCCCCAACAGCCGGCACCAAAAACCGGAGTTCTACCGTTGAACTACGTCCCAATGTGTGGTGTTGCCCAAAAGCAACTCGTTTAGTTTACCTAATCTGCGAGGGCATCGCAAACGCCATCGAGCAGGCGTACGGCGAGTGTCTGCGCGTCGCTGGCCGTGAAGGTGCCGTTGTAGCGCGTCATGCCCGTGAGCTCAATGCGAATGCGAGCCGGCTTCTGCTGCGCGGCAACATTGGCAGTGCGGATGCGCTGGGCCAGGTTGTGGCACTCGGCGAGGGCAATCGTGGCGCGCGGTGCGGCGTCGGCGGGCAGCTCGTCGCTTGCGATCTCGAGCACCAGGTCAACGTCGGTTGGGACCTCGGAGTCGCAGAGCATCATGCCGCTGTTGTCGGTCGTTGCCGTGGCGATATTCCACATGCGCGACGCAACATTGCGTGCGATGGGGTCCTCGCCGATAACGGCAATCTGGAAGCGCTCGAGCACGTTGGCGGCGCGAGCAAAACCGATGCGGGACTCGGCTTCGGTGACCGAGGGCTTGCCCTCCCACACATGGTGCAGGCGGTTGACGTAGGCGTAGGTGTCCTGGAAGGCCATGCCGTCGGCAAACAGGCCGACATTTTCCTGGAACTGCTGCAGGGCGGCCTCGGTATGCGGACCAAAGTAGCCGTCGTCTTCGCCACAGGCAAAGCCCAAAACGTTGAGAGCGCGCTGCAGGGCCTGCACATCGGCGCCATGGAAATTGGGCATGCGCAGATAGAGGGTGCGGTCGCCCAGCTTATACGAAGCGTCTACAAGGGCGCTCCAACAGGGGATATCGACGGCATGACCGGCAGCAAGGCCGCTGTCGAGCCTGAAGGTGCTGACGGCCTGCTCAGTGGTGGCTCCAAAGTACTTGTCGGTGACTTCGGCGGCATCAATCGTGTAGCCGAGCTGCAGGAGACGAGACTGCACGTCCTCGACGGCTGCTCCCTGCATGCCCGTTGTAATAGGTTCCATGAACGAACCCCTTTCGGCGTACCATTCGTACTATTTGAGCGTGTGTCGGATAGACAACGCAAAGGGATGCATAAACATGCACTCAACAGTGTAGCAAGTTGTACCCAAATACGCTGCTGACAGGTTTTATTACCCCCGCTAGTTAAGGCGCTCCACAAAGAAATCTGCCATGGAGAGGAACAGCTCGCGTGCGTGCGGATCAAGCTCAACGTTCTCGATGGCCGCTTTCGCCTTGGCGGTCAGGTCGAGCGCGTAAGTGTGGGCGTAATCGATGGAGCCGGTCTCCTGGAAGATCTCCACGGCGCGTGCAAGTTGCGCGGGGTCCTCGGTGCCCGAGGAAAGGATTGCCTCGACCTCGTCGTGATAACGCTCGTCTGACAGGGCGTGCACGGCGACGAGGGTGCGCTTGCCCTCGGTGATATCGGTGCGGAAGTCCTTGTTGGCGGCCTCCTTGATACCGATCAAGTTGAGCAGGTCATCTTGGATCTGGAAGGCAAGGCCCGTGTGCAGGCCAAAGGCGCGCAGCGCCTCAATCTGCTCCTCGCTGCCGCCGCCGATAATGGCTCCGGCGGCAAGTGGCGTGGCTCCGCTGTAGTACGCGGTCTTGTGCGTCGCCATGTCCAGGTAGTCATCAACCGAGATATCAAAGCGCCCGTCACGGACCCAACCCAGGTCGAGCGCTTGACCCTCGATGGTGCGGACGATCATCTCGGTAAGCTCGTGGAGCACACGCAGCTTCACGTCGGACTCCAGCGTGGGGTCGTCGAGAACCGTCTTGGTGACCATGGTGAGCGCCAGGTCGCCACAATTGATGGCAAGGCCCGTGCCCTCGGTAAGGTGCATGCAGGGCTTGCCTCGACGAAGTTGTCCGTTGTCGGCGATGTCGTCGTGGATCAGCGCGCCCGACTGGAAATGCTCGATGGCTGCCGCGGCGCTGCGGGCGCTCTCAAAGCTACCGCCCACTGCGGTTGCGGCGAGCATACAGATAAGCGGGCGGTGGCGCTTGCCGGCGTTGGCCGTAAAAGCCGAGAGCGGCGCATACAGGTAGCGCTCGATATCGGCAGAGGTCGCCTGTCCGTCAAAGAACGTGGCCAGATAGTCGTTAATCTGGTCAAAGTGCTGGGCTAAAAAGCTGGTAAACGGACTGGACACGGGTTCTCGCATTCTTTCTTAGTTTGCATCGTTGCGGTGTGCAGATACCATATTGCCACATTGGAGTTGCCGGCGCGTCTGTTTTGGCGATTTGGGGAAACGGGACGCGTGCGCGTGCCGGCTGCTTATATAAGCCTAAAGTGCTCGAGCGCCTTGACGACGCCATCTTTGTCGACCGAGTCGGTGATGTAGTCGGCGCGCTTTTTAAGATAGTCCGGCGCATTGCCCATGGCGATACCGACATCGACGGCATTCATCAGCGAGACGTCATTGCTGGCGTCGCCAATGCCGTATACGGTTCCGTGGTGGGGGTCGAGGGCGTCGAGTACAGACTGGATACCCCCGCGCTTCGTGCATTCGCGGGGCGAGATTTCGGTTACCTCGAGTTCGAGCTCGTTAAAGCACAGCAGCGGCTCAAGTGCCTTATCTTGAGCGATGTGGTTGGCGAGCGATGTAGACATCAAGATCTTGTAGACACTGTAATGTTGCAGCTGCGTGACTGCGTCACCCAGGGTGCGCGCGTATCCGGGAGCATCGGGAGCATCGGCACTCATGCGCACGACGCCGTTGAGGCCCTCAAAGCGGATGACCTCGCCCGATTGCTCAAGGTAGGGGGCAAGACGCTGCAGCATACTGGGCGTCATCGACAGATCGCGAATTGCGTGTCCGTTGATCTCGGCGTAACCGCCCGCAAGACAGACGATGCCGGTCCAGGGCAGCTCAAGAAGTTTGGGGTGGATGCAGCTCAGGGTACGTCCCGTGCAGATAAAGGCCATGTTGCCGTTGGCGACAAACTCGCGGATTGCCTGCGAAACCGCCTCGTTGGGATAGGGGGAGAGGTCCCGCTCGTCTTCGGGAAGGTCTTGGGCGAGCCTGGGGTCTTGCCAGGCGAGCGTTCCGTCGATATCGAAGAAGCAAATATCGCCGCGCTTATGGGCTGCGCTGGCGGCAGGGGAGGCTGAGGTGGTGGGCACAAATCCCGGCTCGAGGCCCATGATCTGGTCAAAATGCTCTTTAACGCGGGGAACGGAGATGCCGATGATCACCTGGGCGGTCTTGCCCGTAATGATGAGGCCCTTGGCGCCCACCGCGACAAACGACGCGTTATCTGCAACGATAGAAGGGTCTGCGACTTCGACGCGCAGGCGCGTGGCGCAGTTGGTTGCGCCCACGATATTGCCAACGCCACCTAAAAGCTGAATTACCCGCTCAGCGAGGACGTGATCTTGATCGGATCGACTATTGACCTCGTCATTGGGAGATTGCTCTTTGGCAAAGCCGCTTTCCGTCAAACGATCGATTGCCGCGCGATTGGCGACATGATCCTCGCGGCCCGGCGTCTTAAGGTCATAGACCAAGATGAGTGCTCGAAAACTAACAAAAAAGATGAGGCTAAAGGCAAGGCCGATACCGAGCGCCAAAAGATAGGCACCGGCATGCGTGCGCATGAGCGGAATAAAGTTGAAGGCTGCCATCTCCATGAGGCCGCCCGAGAAGATGCCGACGATGCCAAAGAGATTCATGGTTGTGGCAAGGCAAGACGATAAGACGGCATAGAGAAAAAAGAGCCCGGGGTGGGTGAACATAAAGAGAAACTCGAGTGGCTCGGTAACGCCGCAAACCACCGAGGCGATGATGGCGGGAACAAGGATGACCCTGAGGCCGGCGCGGCGCTCTGGTTTTGCGGTGGAGTAGAACGCGGCTGCGATGGCAGGAAGGCCAAAGACTTTGACCCAGCCGGTGGCGGTAAAACCGGCCCACGGCGCAAGCTCATTAAGGGGGCGCGTGCTATGGGAGAGGATGGGGAGCAAACTGCTCCACGTGGCGTAGATGCCGTCGTTAATGACCAGGTTGTCGTAGTAGATCGGCATGTAGAGCAGGTGGTGCAGGCCAAAGGGCTCGAGTGCTCGTTCTAAAAAGACAAAGATGCCCACGCCAAAGGGACCGACGCCTGCAAGCGCGTGACGCAGCGTATCGGTTACATCGTATACGTAGGGCACGATGGCGGCCGAGATAGCGGCAAGGGCAAACACGGCAAAAAAGCTGATGAGGTAGACCAGCGAGGAGCCCGAGAAGGTGCCGAGCCAATCGGGAACCTCTGCATCGTAGAAGCGGTCATGGATGGCGACGACGGTTGCCGATACCACCAGCGGGCCGATAATGCCGGTGTCGAGCGTCTTGATGCCGTCGATGACGGTGATACCGTTGGCGGGGGTCAAAGATGACGGGTACTTAAGCCCAAGGTTGTCTCCGCTCAGCTTAATGATCTCGCTCAAAAAGAAGCAATAGGCAAAATAGGCCACGAGTGCCTCGAGGCAGCAGCGTGCCGGTTGCTTTTGGGCAAGACCGATGGGCAGCGCTACGGCAAAAAGGAGCGGGAGGCGTTTAAAGACCGTCCACGAGCCGCGCTGGATGATGGTCCAAAAAACGTACCAAGGGGTTCCGTATACGGCGAGATCGCCGACGATGTCCGCAGTCGTTGCGAGAGCGGAGACGCCGACCATGAGGCCCGATATAGAAAACAGCATGGCGGGAGCGAACATTGCCCCGCCAAAGCGTTGGATTTTTTGCAGCATGTTCTGCCTTCCGAATATCGAGGCGCGTTGCGCGTGGGGAAACGTTTAAACAATGGATTCATTGTAGAGGACCAGACGATTGTCGTACCGGCAGTTTTGAGCGAAACCGATTTGGGCATGACAGAAACCGTCAACGGTTAAATCCTGTCGCTTTACCGATATTCGGTTTAAACAACTTTAAGAAATGCTATCGTGCCTAGCCGGAAATGAACAATATAGAGGTGAAACAATGCCAAAAGCGATATACGAAGGAATCTACCGAGAAATACGCTCGCGCATCATTAATGGGACCTATGCGTTTCAGGAGATGCTGCCAACCGAAGCCGAGCTGACCGCGGAGTTCGGATGCACTCGCAATACCGTCCGTCGCGCCTTGGGTATGCTGGCCGACGGGATGTTTGTGCAGCCCATACACGGCAAGGGCGTGCGCGTTATTTGGCTTAAGGGCGAAACCGACATGTTGGGCGCACTCGAAGAGGTTGAGTCGTTTGGCGAGTTTGCAAAGCGCAACAATGCCGTTGCATCTACGGACGTTAAGTCTTTCGAACATCTGGTTTGCACCGAGCAACTCTCTCGTCACCTGGGCTTTAAGGTGGGCGAGGAGTTGATTCGCGTAGTGCGTGTCCGAAGCCTCAACGGCAACGCGCGCCAAGTGGACCATGGCTATTTTTTGGCGTCGATCGCCAAGGGCCTGACTCCCGAGATCGCGGCAGATTCTATTTACGGCTATCTGGAGCACAAGCGCGGTGTCAAAGTGATGGCGAGCCGTCGTACGGTGAGTGTCGAGCTCGCCAACGATGAGGACTGCAGCTATCTTGACCTCGGCAAATACAACTGCGTTGCCGTCATGGAGAGTCAGTCGTACACCTCGGACGGCATCTTGTTTGAGGTGACGCACACTCGCACACACCCCGAGATCTTCCATTACCGTGTCAATTCCAAGCGATAGCCGGCTAGCTCGCAGCCTGACGAGACTCATGGCCTCAAAGAGAAAACGCCCGGTCAAACCGACGGTACATCGGCTTGACCGGGCGTTTTCTCTGCATTCGATAACAAATAATTGTTTATACAAAACTTGTCAAGTATCAAGTTGAAATTACCGTTCACCGAAGTTTTTCTACCGCTCTAGTAATACTTGTTCAAACAACTAGCCAAATAGCGTATCGTTCAAATCAGCAAAAGGGGCAAAGTCCCCGAGCCAATCTCCGAAGGCGGCGGCAGAGGGGGCCGCCACGGGGTGAAAGGGTGGATTGTAATGAAGAACGAAATGAGCAGAAGGCAGTTCCTGGGCTTTGCTGGTTCCGCGGCTGCAGTTCTTGGTCTGGGCCTCGTGGGTTGCGGTGGTTCTGCCGGCTCCGGCTCCTCTGCTTCTGGTGACGCTGCCGAGGTCTACTTCCTCCAATTCAAGCCCGAGGTCGACAAGGAGTGGAAGGAGATCGCCAAGGCCTATAAGAAGGAGAAGGGCGTCGAGGTCAAGATCGTGACCGCTGCCTCCAACACCTACGAGGAGAAGCTCAAGTCCGAGATGTCCAAGAGCTCCGCTCCGACCCTGTTCCAGGTCAACGGCCCCACCGGTCTTAAGAACTGGAAGGATTACTGCGCCGACCTGTCCGATACCAAGCTCCGCGGTGAGCTCATTGACGACTCCCTGGCTCTGCAGTCCGACGGCAAGGATGTGTGCATCGACTGGGTTCAGGAGAGCTTCGGCATCATCTACAACAAGCAGCTGCTCGAGAAGGCTGGCTACAAGGCCGAGGACATCAACTCCTTCGACAAGCTGAAGGCTTGTGCCGACGACATCCAGGCCCGCAAGGACGAGCTTGGTGTCGAGGGTGCCTTCACTTCCGCCGGCATGGACGACTCCTCCAGCTGGCGCTACACCACCCACCTTGCCAACATGCCGCTCTACTACGAGTTTGAGAAGGAGCACAACCA
The DNA here is from genome assembly GCA_900550355.1 of uncultured Collinsella sp. Lineage (GTDB taxonomy): Bacteria > Actinomycetota > Coriobacteriia > Coriobacteriales > Coriobacteriaceae > Collinsella. Next base: position 8,697 of record URRT01000019.1, on the reverse strand, counting down.
GGAGGACGACGAGATCAAGGGTGAGTTCCTCGACAACTACAAGCAGATCTTCGACCTGTACATCACCGACTCCACCTGCGATCCTTCGCAGCTTGCTTCCAAGACCGGCGACGACGCCACCAACGAGTTCGCAACCGGCAAGGCCGTCTTCTACCAGAACGGCTCTTGGGCCTACTCTGACCTCGTCAAGGCCGGCATGACCGACGATCAGATTGGCATGATGCCGATCTACATCGGTGTTGACGGCGAGGAGAACCAGGGCCTGTGCTCCGGCGGCGAGAACTACTGGTGCGTCAGTTCCCAGGCTTCCGAGGATGCCCAGAAGGCCACCGAGGACTTCATGTATTGGTGCGTCACCGCTGACACCCCGACCAGCATCATCGCCGACAAGATGGGTCTGACCGCTCCGTTCAAGAGCGCCAAGGAGACCACCAACGTCTTCTCGCAGCAGGCCGTTGCCATGGCCAAGGACGGCAAGAAGACCGTCGCTTGGGACTTCGTCTACATCCCCTCTGAGGAGTGGAAGAAGAACCTCAAGCAGGCTCTGATTGCCTACGCTGCCGATAACAGCAAGTGGGACGGCGTCAAGAACGCCTTCGTCGATGGCTGGAAGACCGAGAAGGCCGCTTCCGAGTAAGCAGTTGCTGCCCAAGCTATCTGATTAGCGACAGGGGGCGGGCAGACGTTGGTTTGCCCGCCCCCTGCATATTGAAAGGACCCTTTTATGGGCAAAGCACTCAAGCGCTGGTGGCCGCTCTTTATGCTGCCCACGTGCCTGGCGTTTATGATCGGGTTCGTGATCCCTTTTATCCAGGGCTTCTATCTCTCGTTCTGCCAGTTTATTATCATTAGTAACGCGCACTTTGTCGGTATCGAGAACTACGTGCGCGCGCTGTCCGATCCGCAGTTCTCCACGTCGTTCTTCTTTACCGTGGCGTTTGCCTTCCTGTCGACGGTGCTCATCAACGTGATCGCCCTGGCCATTGCGCAGGCGCTCACCCGCAAGGCGCTCAAAGGCACCAACATCTTCCGTACGATCTTCTTTATGCCTAACCTGATCGGCGGCATCGTGCTGGGCTACATTTGGCAGATTCTGATCAACTGCCTGCTCTCCAACGTGGGTGCCCAGCTCATCGCCCTTAACTCTGCTGCTGGCTTCTGGGGCCTTATCATCCTGACCCTGTGGCAGCAGGTCGGCTACATGATGATCATCTACATCGCTGGTCTGCAGTCCATTCCGTCCGACTACATCGAGGCCGCCAAGGTCGACGGCGCTACGGCATGGCAGACGTTTTGGAAGGTTAAGATCCCTAACCTGATGCCGACCATCACCATCTGCCTGTTCCTGTCCATCACCAACGGCTTTAAGCTGTTCGACCAGAACCTCGCCCTTACCGGCGGCGCCCCCGCGCACTCCACCGAGATGCTCGCCCTGAACATCTACAACACGTTCTATTCGCGTGCCGGTATCGCATGGCAGGGCATTGGTCAGGCCAAGGCGGTTATCTTCTGCATCCTGGTCGTGGCCATCTCCATGATCCAGCTTAAGGCCACGAGGTCCAAGGAGGTGCAGCAGTAATGAAACGCGATAAGGTTATCAACCGCGCGCTCTCGATTTTCTTTACGATCCTGTCGCTCGCGTGGATCTACCCCGTGTTCATGATTGCGCTTAATTCTTTTAAGAAAGCGACCGCAATCAGCACCACCACGGCATTCGATCTGCTCACGCCCGAGACGTTCAACGGCCTCGCAAACTACATGCACGCCCTTAACGAGCAGGGCTTTGCCTCGGCATTTATGTACTCGCTCATCATCACGGTCACGTCGGTCGTGCTGATCTTGGTGTGCTGCTCCATGTGCGCTTGGTACGTGGTTCGTGTCAACAACAAGATCTCGAACTTCTTCTATTACCTGTTCGTCTTCTCGATGGTCGTGCCCTTCCAGATGCTCATGTTCACGCTGTCCAATTTGGCGGACCGCATCGGCTTTAACACGCCGTTCAACATCTGCTTTATCTATCTGGGCTTTGGCGCGGGCCTGGCGGTCTTTATGTTCGCCGGTTTTGTAAAGAACATCCCGCTCGAGATCGAGGAGGCGGCCATGATCGACGGCTGCAACCCGGTCCAGGTGTTCTTTAAGATCGTCCTTCCCATCATGAAGCCCACCTATCTTTCGGTCGGCATCCTCGAGACCATGTGGGTCTGGAACGACTATCTGCTGCCCTACCTTACGCTCGACTCCACCAAGTACAAGACCATTCCTATCTTGATCCAGTACTTCCGCGGCGGCTACGGCCACGTCGAGCTCGGTCCCATGATGGCCTGCATCATGATGGTCGTTATCCCCATCGTCATCATGTACATCCTCTGCCAGAAGTACATCATCGACGGCGTGGTGGCAGGTGCCGTCAAGGGCTGATGCCGTAACTGTTTTGCAAGTTTCTGCGGCGCCCCTCAGCGCGGCGCCGCATATCGAAAGGTAAATACATGGCCGAGATCGTTCTCAAACATGTTCAGAAGGTGTATCCCAACAACGAGTCCAAAAAGAAGGGCTTCTTTGGCAAAAAGAAGAAGACCGAGGAGAAGAAGCACAACCTCAAGGTTACCGAGGACGGCGTGCTCGCGGTGGAGGATTTTAATCTCACCGTGCATGACCAGGAGTTTGTCGTTCTCGTTGGCCCGTCTGGCTGCGGCAAGTCCACGACGATGCGCATGGTCGCCGGCCTGGAGGACATCACTTCGGGTGACGTGTTCATCGACGGCAAGCGCGTCAACGACGTGGCACCCAAGGACCGCGACATTGCCATGGTGTTCCAGAGCTATGCTCTGTACCCCAATATGACGGTGTACGAGAACATGGCGTTTACGCTTGAGCTCAAGAAGGTCCCCAAGGACGAGATCGACCGCAAGGTTCGCTCCGCTGCCGAGATTTTGGGTATCACTGAGTACCTAGACCGTAAGCCCAAGGCGCTCTCCGGCGGCCAGCGCCAGCGTGTCGCTATCGGCCGCGCCATCGTGCGTGATCCTAAGGTCTTCCTGATGGACGAGCCGCTATCCAACCTGGACGCCAAGCTGCGTAACCAGATGCGTGCCGAGCTCATCAAGCTACGCCACGAGATCAAGGGCACGTTCATCTACGTCACCCACGACCAGACCGAGGCCATGACCCTTGGCGACCGCATCGTGGTCATGAAGGACGGCGTCGTCCAGCAGATCGCCACGCCGCAGGAGGTCTTCAACCATCCCGCGAACATCTTCGTCGCCGGCTTCATCGGCGTGCCGCAGATGAACTTCTTCGATGCCCAGCTGGTGCGCTCGGGCAACGGCTTTACCGTCAAGACCGAGGACATGAACGTTGCTCTCGCCCCCGAGACCTGCGCTCAACTCGCTCTTAACTGGGACGGCGGCGACGTGAAGGAGATCACGGCCGGCGTGCGCCCCGAGCAGATCCTGCTTGCCGACAAGGGCGAGGAGGGTGCGCTCCAGGGTACCGTCGAGGTGACCGAGCTCATGGGTTCGACCGAGCACGTCCACGTGACCGCCCCCGACGGCCAGTTTGTCCTGATTATCCCCGTCGTCGACCTCGAGGCCAAGGGCGCGCTCAAGGCTGGCGACACCATCTGGTTCAAGTTCGAGAAGAACGCGACCCATCTCTTCGATAAGGTGTCTGGCAAGAACCTTATCTAGGCCCGGTGCATCCAGGCCCTCCCTTTGAGCGACTGCGGTATTGCCATCCTTTTGCCGCGGTCACATATAAGGCTCCCCTCCCGTCCGCTGGGCGAGAGGGGGGCCTTTCTTTGTGCTGGGGGTGTCTGACCGGTCGTTTGTCTCGATCTGTAACGGGTAGGGCCGATTTCGGACGCTAGGTGTTACAGATCGAGACGGTTCCGCCGAGCTAACCATTTCTTCTAAATCTGTAACACCAAAGGCGAATTTCAGTTGCTAGATGTTACAGATTGAGATAAACCCAAGGGGAGGGGCCGGTATGTCTCAATCTGTAACAGCTGGGACCGTTTTGGTTGAGTAGTTGTTACAGATCGAGATTGTTTGGTCGAGTCGGGTCACAGGGTAACGTGCGGGCACAAAAAACGGAGTCGTGTTGCCACGACTCCGTTTCTCAAGAGGATGGGTAAGGGAAGCGAAATTAGTTCAGGTGCCAGATCTCGTCGTTGTACTGGGAGATGGTGCGGTCGGACGAGAAGGTGCCGGCGTTGGCGATATTGATGAGCGTCTTGCGCATCCAAGCGTCCTGGTCCTCGTAGTCTGCCAGCACGCGCTCCTTGGTCTGGATGTACTCCTCAATGTCGAGCAGGGCCATAAACCAGTCCTTGCCCTTAATGTCGTCGTGCAGGCGCTGCAGGCGCTCGGCGTTGCCGGTCGCCATAAAGGCCGGGTTGGTGATGAAGTCCACCAGCAGTTTAATGCCGGGCTTGCGGTAGAGCACGCCGGCGTTGTAGGTGCCGTCGGCGTAGAGCTGCTCGACCTGTTTGGACGAGGCGCCAAAGGTATAGATGTTCTCGTCGCCCACGAGCTCGGCAATCTCCACGTTGGCACCGTCGAGCGTGCACAGGGTTAGGGCGCCGTTGAGCATGAACTTCATGTTGGAGGTGCCGCTCGCCTCCTTGGAGGCCAGACTAATCTGCTCGGAGATGTCAGCGGCGGGGATCACACGCTCGGCGGCGGTGACGTTGTAGTTCTCGATCATGACAACCTGCAGGTAGGGAGCCACGTCGGGGTCGTTTGCAATCCACTGCGACAGCGTCAAGATCAGATGGATGATGTCCTGCGCGATAGTGTAGGCAGGCGCCGCCTTGCCGCCAAAGATGATGGTGACGGGGTGCTTAGGTCTGTTGCCGTTCTTGATATCGAGGTACTTCCAGATGATGTAGAGCGCGAGCATCTGCTGGCGCTTGTACTCGTGGATGCGCTTGACCTGGACGTCGATGATGGCGTTGGAGGGAATGGTCACGCCCTGCTCGAGCGCCATGAACTGGCGCATGATGGCCTTGGCCTCGACCTTGGTGGCGGCCAGGCGCTCAAGAACGTCCTTGTCGTCGGCGAACTTGGCGAGTTTGCTCAGATCGCCGGTGCTGCGCCAGTCGGTGCCGATCACATCGTCGAGCAGGCTGGCGAGCGCGGGGTTGGCCCCATGGATCCAGCGGCGGAAGGTGATGCCGTTGGTCTTGTTGGAGAACTTCTTGGGATAGATCTCGTAGAACGGATGAAGCTCGGTGTCCTCCAGGATCTTGGTGTGGAGGGCGGCTACGCCGTTGATGGAGAAGCCAAAGTGGATGTCCATGTGGGCCATGTGGACGGTATCGTGTTCGTCGATAATGGCGACGCGCGGGTCATCGTGCTCGGCCTTCGCGATCTCATCGAGCTTGACGATAATGTCGGCGATGGCAGGGGAGACCTTCTGCAGGCTGGCGAGTGGCCACTTCTCGAGCGCCTCGGCAAGAATCGTGTGGTTAGTGTAGGCGACCATGGAGCGTACGATGGTCACGGCCTCGTCAAACTCGATGTCGTGCTCGGTGGTGAGCAAGCGGATGAGCTCGGGGATGACCATGGTGGGGTGCGTGTCGTTAATTTGGACCACGGCGTAGTCGGCCAGATCGTGCAGGTTGCTGCCGCGCTCGATGGCCTCGTCGATCAGGAGCTGGGCGGCGTTGCTCACCATGAAGTACTCCTGGTAGATGCGAAGCAGGCGGCCCTGCTCGTCGGAATCGTCGGGGTAGAGGAACAAGGTGAGGTTCTTGGCGATCTCGGTCTTGTCGAAGTCGATGGAACTGCCGGGGACCAGGCCGTCGTCGACGCTCGCCAGGTCGAACAGGCGCAGGCGGTTCTTGGTGGGCCGGCCGTAACCGGGCACATCGATGTTGACGAGCTTGGAGGTAACGGCAAAATCGCCGAACTCGACGGTGTAGGAGCGGTCATCGTCGACTAGGATGTCCTGTTCACCGAGCCATTCGTCGGGGACGGCCTTCTGCTGGTTGTCGACAAAGCGCTGACGGAACAGACCGTAGTGATAGCTGAGGCCCACGCCATCGCCGGTCAAGCCCAGCGTGGCGATGGAATCCAGGAAGCATGCGGCCAAGCGGCCCAGGCCGCCGTTGCCGAGTGACGGCTCGACCTCGAATTCCTCGATCTTGTTGAGGTCGTGGCCTGCGGCGGTGAGCTGGTCCTTGACCTCGTCGTAGATGCCGAGGTCGATCATGTTGTTGATGAGCAGCTTGCCGATCAGAAATTCGGCGGAAATGTAATAGAGCTTTTTCTTGCCGTTGTTGAGCGGGCGGGCGGCGGAGCGCTCCTGCACGAGTTTGACCAGCAGCTTGTAAATGCGACGGTCGTCGAGCTGCTCGAGCGAGGTGCCAAAAGACTGCTCGGCGAGTTCCATGAGGTTAATTTGGGGCATGTTTTCTCCTGTGATGGGTTGTTTCATGTCTGCAATTCATAAGAAGCCCGCGCGAGGGGATTGGGGTGGCCTCGCGCGGGAAAAGCAAGCGCGTCCGCACGGTGGGGTGGGGTCGGGCGCGGTAGCTCCTATTGAGGAAGCTCGATTTCGGCTTCCGACGGGATGCGGAAGTAGGTCTCGGTCCAGTCGGTGAGTTTGTGCTCGAGCTCGCGGGTGATGGCGCCGTCGAGCATGCGCCAGGTCCAGTTGCCGCCCAGCGTGGCAGGGGTGTTGATGCGCGCCTCGTTGCCCAAGTTGAGCAGGTCCTGCATGGTGTAGATGCAGGTGTCGCTCACGCTGGCGGCGATGGTGCGATTGAGTGCATCTGCCATGGGCTCGCCCGCCTGCTGATGGGTGTACAGGGCTGCCTGCTCGCGCTGACGCGGGGTGGCCGTTCCCTCAAACCAACCGCGCGCCGTCTCGTTGTCGTGGGTGCCCACATAGGCGACGGTGTTGGCGATGTAGTTATGCGGCAGGTAGTACGAGTTGGTGCCCTCAAAGGCAAACTGCAGGATCTTCATGCCGGGGAAGCCCGAGTTGTCGCGCATGTCGATGACGCCGGGGGTGAGGAAGCCCAGGTCCTCGGCGATGATGGGCAGCGTGCCGAGCTTTTCCTCGAGCGTCTTGAAGAACTTGAGGCCGGGACCCTGCGTCCACGAACCGTAGGACGAATCGGGCGAGGAGAACGGCACCTCCCAATAGGCCTCGAAGCCGCGGAAGTGATCCAGGCGGATGACGTCGTACATGTCGAGGGCGGCGCGAATGCGGCCCTCCCACCAGGAGAAGCCGTCGGACTCCATGGCGTCCCAGTCGTAGATGGGGTTGCCCCAGTACTGGCCGGTGGCCGAGAACTGGTCGGGCGGCGTGCCGGCGACGCTCACGGGATTGCCGGCGGCATCGATCTTAAAGAACTCAGGCGTCGCCCACATCTCGACGGAGTCACGCGAGACATAGATGGGCAGGTCGCCGATGATGAGAATGTCGCGCTCGTTGGCATAGGCCTTGAGGCGGCTCCACTGACGATCGAAGAAGTACTGCGTCATCTGGTGGTAGAGCATGCGCGCGGGATGGGCGGCGCAGACCTTGGCAGAAGCCTCACCGCGGGTACGGAGCTCCGCGGGCCACTCCCAAAATGCCTTGAGACCGCACTCCTCCTTGACGGTCATGAACTCGCAGTAGGGGATGAGCCAGTCTTCGTTGGTTTGAACAAAGTCGTCGAAGTCGGCCGGCTTGTCGGCGGCAAAGCGCTCGGCGGCGCGGTCGAGAATCTGACGACGGCCACCAAAGATGGCGCCATAGTCGACATTGCTGGGGTCGGAGCCCAGGTACACGCCGTCGATATCGCGCTGCTCCATATAGCCGGCCTCGATGAGTTCGGCAAAGTCAATGAAGTTGGGGTTGCCCGCACGGGCCGAGAACGACTGATAGGGCGAGTCGCCATAGCTCGTCGTCGTAAGGGGCAGAATCTGCCAGTAATGTTGTTTGCACGAGGCGAGGAAATCGACAAAGTCGTAGGCGTTCCAGCCAAAGCCGCCGATGCCGTACGGTCCGGGCAGAGACGAGATGGGCATGAGAACACCGCTTGCACGCTCCATGGATGTGCTCACCAACCTTTTGAATAAGGGGCTGCGCCGTAGATGGATAGACGGCTCGTCCCGAGTTTCCATTTCTATTGTCCCTATTGTAGAACATGTTGTTTAAACATGTATAGAGAGAATGAAAAAGTTGCCGACTTTCGGTGAATGGTAGTGCGCCATAGACGATATGAGTTGAACATTGGGAGCTCCTCCCCTTGCGGCTCTTTTGTGGGTCGGGCGACAATGGTCGTCGTCATTAAAGACCGGCTGCCAGCCAGGTTGCAACAATGCAAGAAGGGTTCACATTCAGTTGGCCGTTGACACAAACAATCGCGCGAAGACCTCGTCTTCTTCGGTAAGTCCAGGCGCGGCAAGACGCGCATGGCAGTCGCCCTCACGATGCGCGCGGTCGCCGCGGACATGTCGGTCAGGTTCTGGCAGACCGCGCAGCTGGTTCTCGAGCTCGGCAACGCGAAGCGCAAGGGAACGCTGTCGAAACTGTTGAACGACGTGTCGCCCGCGAGGCTGCTCGTGCTCGACGAGTTCGTCTACGTCCCCTGCGACGTAGACGGTGCGAGGGTTCTCTACCAGGTCATTTCCGTCCATGTAGTGCTCGTAGGCCGCGGCGTCGTCGGGCTCGTCGAAGGAGAGGGACTCCGTCCAGTCCCAG
>URRT01000018.1 GCA_900550355.1 uncultured Collinsella sp. | reverse complement strand
CGCGACCGACGATTGAACGTCAGATTGCCGCTTAGGGGCGTTTGCAGCGTCGAGCCGTTACGCGGTTTGGTAAAACCGCGTAACTTACATCACCATAACGTAGCGCGATCCCACGTAGTACTGCTTACCCATCAGAACCGGCTCGCCATTGGGACCGGTAAAGCTGGCACGCAGGTTGAGCAGCGGATCGTGCGGAGCGATGCCCAGCTCGGCCGCCTGCTCGGTATTGGCACGAACGGCCTCGACCGTGCGGTAGCCAACCGAGACAATCGGCGTTCCGCCAACACGCTCGACCTCGGCAAAAATCGACTTGTCCTCAAGATCGGCCGTCAACAGCTCACGGTAGGCGTCAAACGGCACAAAGATGTTCTCCTCAAAGATGGGCTCGCCGTCGGCTGTACGCACGCGCTTAATATGCAGCAGCAGCGCGTCCTTTTGCAGGCCAAAGAACTCCATCTCGTTTTGACGTGCCGGCACAATCTGGCGATCGACCACATGCGCGCCCGCCTTCATGCCATTATCGGCACACAGCGCGGTAAACGTCTGCAGCGTCGAAGCGTGGAACTGGCGGTTGATGTGCGGCGTGGAAACAAAGGTGCCGCGGCCCTGCTGCTTAACCAGGTAGCCATCGGAGCACAGCTCCTCGACGGCGCGGCGCACCGTAATGCGGCTCACGTCGTACTGCTCGGCTAGCTCAAGCTCGGACGGAATACGCTCCTTGGGTGCATAAACACCTTTCTCGATCGCATCCTTGATTTCGTCGTAAATCTGCTGGTAAAGCGGTGCATTTTTGGGTGTAGGCATATCTAATCACTCTTATCGAAATATCGAAATAACTAATACGTATATAACGTCTAGTTTCATGTTACCTCATAATGATAAAACGATACACCCTCCCTACCAAAAAGCGACAGCTTCATTTTGGTAGGTTTTATCTGGGCAAACGAAGGCCTCCCGAAAGCAGCGAGGCTTTCGGGAGGCTCAAGCGGACAGGATTGCGCCGTGCCGGCAAAATACCAACACTCTACCTGCCGTCGTCCTGCTGCAGGCTGTCCTGCTCGCTGAGGCGCGCCTGCCTGCTGGCCATACGCGCGGGCTTGTCGGGATCGGGTACGGCCGTGGGCATGGGCTCGTCGACATGACCGCCCCACCAGCCGCCCACAAAGTTGAGCGTGTGGAACACATTGATCACGGCACCGGGATCAATGTCGCACACCAGCTTGATAATGTCCTGGCTCTCATAGGTCGAGACAACGGCGTGCAGCAGGTACATCTTTTCGCGGCTGTATCCGCCGATGATCTCGGCGCAGCTAATGCCATGCTGAAAATGGTCGACATAGGCGGTCATGACCTCGTCTGCCTTGCGCGTCGTGATCTGCAGCGTCACACGGTCGTAGCGACGATAGAAACTGTCGATGGTCTTGGTCGAAATAAACTGGAACACGATGGAGTACGCCGCGTTGTCCCAGCCAAACATAAAGCCAAAGATCGCCAGGATAAAGCAATTGAAACCAAAGATAACGCCCCAGATGGTCTTGCCCGTGTGGTTGGAGACCCACAGCGCGATAAAGTCGGTGCCACCGGTAGATGCGCCGGACTTTAGCGCGATGGCAGCGCCCAGACCCGAGACCACGCCGCCAAAAATGATGAGCATAATCTTGTCGCCCAAAAATGGAGCGAAGTGAAAGACGTTGAGGAACAGCGACGAGAGCACGACCTGCATCATCGAGAAGATGACGAAGCGCTTGCTAATGCCGCTCCAGCATAGGAGCGCCACGGGAATGTTGAGCGCAAGCATGCCGAGCGAGATGTCGATGTGAACGCCGCCCAGCGAGGTAACGCGATCGAGCAGGACCGCGACGCCGGTGAGACCGCTCGGAAGCAGGTCGGCGGGCTGAATGAACGCCTGGATCAGGAATGTTTGGAGGACGGCAGAAATTGTGACCGCCACGGCGGTAATGGCACGGCGGACGATGGTGAGGCGGCCGAGCACGAGCACGCGGTCCGTGAGCTGATCGATGGCGTTCGCCACGGAAGCTCCTTTCGAAGGCAGATGTAGTTGTGGGGCATGCCCGCGATTGTAGCATGGAGCGTGCGGGGGCGCTTCAATTCACCCTCTCCCGACAACCAAAGCGGGACCAGCAACCCCACGACCAAAGGCCCAAATTACAAGTGAGTAAACTTTACGCGACCTGCCGAGCACACCCAAAACCGCCACCCCTGTGACCTGCGGTTTTGCTAGAGCAGATGCACTTTGTGCTCGTACTGCACCAAAAAGTCTACTCACTTAGTCCGAATCGAAGCCAAACGAATCCAAAATGAGGACAAATTAAGCCAATCCGCAGCAAAAGACGCGTGAGTCAGTGCTTCTCGCGGCGGATTGACACTACAAAGCGGCCAAAATGTCGGTCAGATTATCGATGACAACGTCAGCGGCGGACTGATCCAGGTTGACGCCGACGTGCGGACGCAGCGCCAGGACGCGGGCGCCGGAGCGCTTGCCGGCCTCGATGCCCAAAGGCGAGTCCTCGATAACCAGGCATTCGGCAGGCTCCACCCCCAGCGCCTCCATGGCACGCAGGTAGATCTCGGGGTCGGGCTTAAACGCGCTGCACTCATGGCCGCTGATGGTGTAGTCCAGCACGTCGGCGATACCGGCAATCTCCACCAGTTCGTCGATCAGCTCACGATAGGACGAGCTCGCGATGGCGCACTTCACGCCGCGCTCGTGCAGCTTGCGCATCACCGGCTCCGTCTGCTCGTTGAGCAACTCGGCATACGGAACGGGGTGGTCCGGGCTATAGACCTGCTTGTACTCCACGCGCAGACGCTCGCGCAGCTCAATATCGTCGGGCACCAGCGCCTCCCAAATGGCGGGCTCGTTAGACCCCGAAAGATCGGGGATCTCGTCAAAGTGAAAGCCCTTCTCCTCCATAAACGCCACGCGACGACGGTTGTAGAACCACTCGGTATCGACCAGCACGCCGTCCATATCAAACAGCACTGCCTTGATCATACGCATCTCCTCCCACCTGCCAAAAAGGGACAGGTTTATTTTGGTAGGTTTTATCTGGGGTTTTGTGACGCGACAGACACGCCCTCCCCAGAGCAAAAAAGGGGGACGGGGCGAAAACCCCATCCCCTCTCAATCAACCCGTAAGGTCTACTTACTTGTGATTAGTAGGAAAGCTTCCACATGTAGCGACGCATGGTCAGCGGGTGCTGACGGGCCTCGGCGATCTGGTTGCCGTACTCGCGCATAACGGCGAGGTGCAGCAGCGGGTTGAAGTAGGTGATGACGCTCGCGGGCACGGCATCAGCCAGGCCGTAGTCCTTGGAGTCAATCAGAGCGACCTTGGCGCCCATGCGCTCAAGGAAGGTGAGGGCGCGGGCGTCCATCGGACGGGTGGCGCCATCGGACATGAAGAAGACGTAGGGCTTACCCTCGGTGGAAACCTCGAACGGGCCGTGGAAGTACTCGCCGGTGTTGTAGGCGGCGGCGTCGATCCACTGCATCTCGGTGAACAGGAAGGCGGCGTGAGAATAAGCCATCTTCTCGGAGGCACCGGAAGCCATGAAGTAGATCATCTTGTCGTCCTTGAAGTCCTCGGCGAACTTCTTGGCGAGTTTCTTGCAGTGCTGAGCGGCGTTCTCGCAGAGATCGAAGACGTTGGTGAGGCCGGTGATCATGTCCTCGTAGTGGTCATAGCCCTCGGTCTGCTGAAGAATCTCGAGAGCAAGAGCGATGGCGTAGCCAGGCTTCTCGCACTTGGCAGCGTAGTTGGCATGGAAGCCGTGAACGATGACGTGGTCGGCGTCGACGGTCAGAGCGGAGCCAGCCTTGTTGGTGAGGGAGACGACCGGGCAGTTGTGCTTCTTGGCGGTCTTGTTGGCCTCAACGGTCTCGGGCGTGGAGCCACCGAGGGAGCAGGTGATCACGAAGGTGTGCTCGTTGACCCAGGAAGGCGTATCGTAGTTGAACTCGTTAGCGGTGAAGATCTGAACGTTCAGCTTGTCCGTGTTGTTGGCCAGGAAGTACTTGGCAGGGTAAAGGTCGGACATGGAAGCACCGCAGCCGACGAAGGCGACGCTGTGGATCTCGTGGTTGGACAGGACGTCAGCGACGATCTGCTTAGGGAGGTTAAGGTCGATCTCGTACATCTGACACATTCCTTTCGATTTTTTGCGGCGCCACATTGCCGGGCGCTCGCAGGGTTACCGTGGTTTGGGCCGAGTCGCCGGCCCGTTGAGGATGCGACAAAGGGACTGTCCAATTGTCGCATTTTGGGGATGGGAGCCTGCCTGGGGTATGGGATGTCAGGCAGGCCCCCGGGGGAAAGCGGTTAGACGCTTGGTCGCGACTAGGCCAGGATGCCGGCCGCGGAGAGGGCGATGCCGCCCACGATGGCGATCACGAGAAGCCAACCGGTGTTGACGTTCTTCTTGATGAGCCAGTACATAAGGCCGGTGAGGCCAAGGGAGATCATCTGGGGCATCATGCCGTCCAGGATGTCCTGGATAACAACGGTGCCCTCAGCGAACTGCAGCGGGGTGGTGGCGCCGATCAGCGTAGCGATCATGCCGCCCACGGACATAAGACCCACGATGCCGCAGACATACATGAGCTTCTCCATGAGGTCGCCGCCCTGAAGCTTGCTCAGGTACTCGTGGCCGCCCTGATAGCCCATCTTGGCTGCGAACCAAGTGATCAGCACAGAGGGGACGATGGAGATGAGCATGGCCAGGATCGGGCCCATGATGGAGCCCTGCTGAGCCAGCTGAACGCCCAGGCCAAAGGCGATAACGCGGATGGTGCCCTGGAAGAAGGAGTCACCGATGCCGGAAAGCGGACCCATGAGGGAGGTCTTGACCGCGTTGATCGAATCGGGATCGAAGTTCTCGGGATCCTTGGCGTACTCCTCCTCCATGGAGGCGGAGAGGCCCAGGATGAAAGCGCTCGTCTGCGGGGTGCAGTTGTAGAACGCCATGTGACGGTGGTAAGCCTCTTTCTTAGCAGCGAGCTGCTTGGGGTCGGACTCGTCCGGATAGAGGCGATCGAGCGTGGGAACCATGCCGTAGAGGAAGCCCATGTTCATCTGACGCTCGTAGTTCCAAGAGGCCTGGATGGCCCAGGAGCGCCAGAAGAACTGGCTGACCTTCTTGTTCAGGGACACGTCCTTGGTTGCGGTTGCCATAGTGTGTTCCTCCTTAGTCTTCGTCGTCTTCGAGCGGATCGTAGTCGGAATCGACACCGGCGGCTGCATGGGAACCGTTGAACTTGAAGCCCATGAAGACGACAGCCAGGCACACACCGATCAGAGCGACCGCGATGACGGACAGGTTGAGGTAAGCGGCGAGCAGGAAACCGATGAACAGGAACGGAGTCATACCCTTCTTGATCATCATGGTGAGCAGCAGGGCCAAGCCGTAGGCGGTCATGATCTTGGTCGAAACGTTAAGACCAGTGGACAGCCACTCGGGAACCATGTTGACGATGGCCTGAACCAGGTCGGTGCCAACAAAGACGGCAAGGAAGATCGGCAGGAAGTACATGACGGCGTACAGACCGGAGCCGGCGCAGATGTGCATACGGTAGGCGGTCTTGAACTTTCCGTTATCGATCGCGCTATCTGCCACATGGGTGAGGGCGGCGATGATGGAACGGAACACGATGCCGAGAAGCTGACCCAGGACGGCGACCGGGATGGCGATCGTCATGGCGGTCTCGGCGGAAGCATCGGTCAGGCACGCAAAGGCAGCGGCCACGATGCCGCCCAGGACCATATCGGGCGGAACGGCAGCGCCGACCTGCACCAGGCCCATGGACACGAGCTCGACGGCGGCACCGACGGCAAGGCCGGTGGGCACATCGCCCAGCAGCAGACCGACGAGCGTAGCGCCAACGAGGGGCTGCTCGAAGTTAAGACGACCGAGCAGGCGGGAGTCCCACATGCAGAACACGCCGACGAGGCCGACGAGCACCGCACTGATGAACGTATTCATACCCTTCTCCTTTCAGTCAGGCAAAAGCCTGGTTGATTACAGCTTGGCGTCGATGTCGACGCTCTGATACGTAGGGGTCTGCTGGACGTAGAGCTTGATGCCCATGTCGAGCAGCTGGTTGACGTCTGCCTTCTGGGTGGCGTCGAGGAAGACGGAGCTGTCCTTGCCGCCGACCTGATCGGCACCGTCGTGGTTGGCGGTGGCGCCCAGGTTGATGGCGTCGAGCTTGTAGCCCTGGCAGAACTGCAGCATCTCGGCAGTGTTGCCAAAGACGAACATGACGCGCTCGCCGAGGGTGTTGAGCTTGTCCATCTTGGCGAGGGCACGCTCGACGGTGAAGACGTTCAGGCGCACGCCCTGGGGCTTGGCCAGCTTAAGAGCGCCCTTCTTGATGTCATCGTTGGCGGCGGCGTTGTCGACGACGATGATGCGCTCGGCCTGAACCTTGGTGGTCCAGGTAAAGACGACCTGGCCGTGCAGCAGACGGTAGTCAAGACGTGCGAGGACGATCTTGGCGGGACCGGAGCTGTGACGGGACGCCTTGGCCTTCTTGGCGGGAGCCGCGGCAGCCTCGACCGGTGCGTTGGGGTTGGTCAGACCGGTGCGGGCCTCATTGATGAGGGCCGCGAGCTCGGCACCCTTGACGGGGACGGGGCTCATAGCGAGCGTGAGCGCCAGCGGAATGTTGAAACCGCTGACAACCGTGAACTTCGTGCCGTTCTTGGAAAGCTCGACCATGTTGTTGTTGACCGAGCTGCCGAGCATATCGGTCAGCACATAGACGGTGTCGTCCGCGTTGAACGTGGCGATCATGGCGTCCACCTTATTGGTGATGGGCTCCTTGTCGTCACGAGCAAGCGACACGACGTGGACGTTCGACACGTCGCCGAGAACCATCTCGAGCGTGTCTTTGGCGCCTGCGGCCAGGCCGCCATGAGATGCGAGAATGATCTGATTCATCTTGCCTCCTCCTTTTCGTTATGGTCATTATAACGTCTTATACGTTGCTTATATTGCTAATTAGTATAAAGACCGTTCGCGGGTGAAAATCGACCGTTGACGGGTTTAACGTACTTGAAACGTTGGCGCAGGGCAGATCGACACTGGCCAGGCGGTGCCCATTCAAGCGTTCCGCCCATCCCCTATCGCACGAAGTACCAGGGGCTTTCCTGCACGGTGGGCTCCAGCGCGATGCCGGTGCGCTCGCGGAACAGATCCATGTCCTGCGATTTCTCCGTCCACCACGCGTTGGGCTTAAAGGTCATGCTCTCAACGATATGGCCGACAAAGGCACTGTTGCGCAGCTTGGAGAAGTTGGTGTTCATAATCAGGATGGACGCGAGCACCAGCACGATGCCCAGGACCTTGATCGCGCCGGCGGGCTCGGCGTAGATGCCAATACCGACCAGAACGGTCGCCACGGTTTCGAACGAAGCCACGACCGGCACCTTCGACGTCTCGAGATCCATCGAAAGGCCCTGCATATAGAAGATGTACGCAAGAGCCGTCGGAATAAAGCCAAAGCCCGCGAACAGCAGAATGAGCTGCGGGGACATTGCCGCGGCCACATCGGACCACGGAGCCGAAAGCACTGCCATAAAGCATCCGCCAAAGACAAAGCCCCAAAACGTCACCGCCAGAGGATGCAGCGTCTTGGTGGCCATGCGACTAAACACAGCCAGCAGTGCGCCGCAAAGTCCGGCGATCACGCCCGACACGACGCCCCAAGCCGAGAAATGGAAACCGGACAGGTCGCCGCTCGTCACCGCGAGCACGCAACCCACAATGTTAAAGACGATGGCGACGAGCTTGTTGGGGGTCACGTCCTCGCGATAAAGCACGCGGCCGAGCACGACGCCAAACACCGGCGAGGTGTAAAGCAGCACCGAGGCCGTGGACATGCCCACCTCGCCCATGCACTCGTAATAAAGCGTGTTAGCGGTGGCGAGGCCGATAATGCCAAGAAGCGCGCAGGGAACAAGCTCTTTAGGACTTGCCTTGAACAGTGCCATGGGACCCGAGGCTTTTCCCTCACGAGCACCTCCCTGGCAACCCATAAATGCCAAGACCGGAGCCATTAAGACAGCACCCGACAACAGGCGAAAGGCCGCCATGCTCTGAGACGAAACACCCAGGGCCGATATTCCGTTAACAAAGATTCCGATGGTGCCCCACATAAGCGCGGCGATCAGCACCAGCACATAGCCCAGATTGCTTTTCTTCAACGCAGCCTCCTCGGTATTGTTTCCAATATGTTTCACACTACGTTATAGTCGTTATATACATTTTTCAAGACACAAATCGCCGAACGGAAAAATCTGCTTCCCCACATACTCATTGGGGACGTTCCCAAATGACTAGTCATTTAAGAACGTCCCCAACGTCTAAGGCACCGCTGGTTGAGCATAAGTCAGCGAGCGGGCCGCATTTGAGGCAAGGTGGCGTGAAACGAAAGGGCGCTGACCTTCTGGTCGCGCCCTTGAAGTTGAACGTCAGATTGTCCAAATGCGGCCCGCGCAGCGTCGAGCAGTTACGCGGTTCGTAGAACCGCGTGACTCTTAGTAGTCCAGCTTCCACATGTAGCGGCGCGTCATGTAGTCCTTGTGGGTGACGGCAGAGAGCGCACGCATGTACACGTTGTTGAGGATCGGGGCAAAGATCAGGTGGTTGAAGTACTCGCTCACGCTGTCCTTGATGTCGTTGAGGCCGAGCTCCTTGGCGTCGAGCTGATAGACGCGCTCGCCACCGTACTGGTTGACGAAGCGGATACCGCGCTCGTCGTTGCAGCGGCTGGGGGCCGCCTATGGCCGCCGCTGATGAGCTGGAACAGCGAGGTGCGCTTGTCCAGGATCTCGAAGGGGCCGTGGAAGAAGTCGCAGGTGTTGATGGTGCAGGAGTCGATCTGCAGCATCTCCTGCACGTTGCAGATGCTAAAGACGTAGGCGGCACCAAAGAGCGGACCCTGAGCCATCACGTTGATGCAGGGCTTGTCGGCGTTTTGCTCGGCCCACTTGGCGGCGAGCGGACGGGTGTACTCGACGGCCTTGCGATAGATGGGGTCAACCAGGTCGAAGGCGGCCATAGCGGTCTCATACTCGGCATAGCCCTCGGTCTGCTGCGTAAGCTCCATGGCGATCATGGTCACGACGGCGGAGTTGGTACGGCCCATGCAAGACTCGTCGACGGCCAGGCTGTCATACTGAATCTTGTAGTCGCAGACCTCGGTGAGGCCGGACTCGTCGACATAGATGGCGATGGTGCTGGCGCCGTGGTCCTTGGCGACCTGGGCGGCGACGATGGTCTCCTTGGTGCCGCGCATGGACACGACGACGGCCAGGGTGTTCTCGTTGACATAGGCGGGCGTGGCGTGCACGAACTCATTGCTGGTGTAGCTGGAGCTCACGACCTGCGTGGCCTCGTGCTCCATAAAGTACTGGGCAGGATAGTTGCCGCCGTTGGATCCGCCGGCGCCAATCCACACGACGCGCTTGATGCCGCCCTTGTCTGCCTTGTCGGCCAAAACCTGGGAGACGACGTCCTTAACCTGTTCCTGAGTAGTCATCGTGCATCAGCCTTTCTTCTCGTTTGATGCTCTCGATGGCATACAAGTTACATACATGTTTTGGTTATGTCGACTAGTTGTATGCTATATTTGTCTTAGAAAATTTGCTGATACGGTTTTCGATAACTTGCTACCAGCGGTTTTGTTGTTGTATTGAATACATGCTTGATTAGATACGCATACAGGTTAGATACAGGTTGATCGCATGAACGCTTCATCTAAAAAGAGACTGACCCAATACGAGCGCTTGGCGGGCATGCTGCGCGACCGCATCGCCTCCGGCACCTACGCGCGCGGAGACAAGCTGCCGTCCGAGATGGAACTCATGGACGAATCGGGGCTGTCGCGTAGCACCGTACGCCACGCCCTTAAGGTGCTCGTTGATGAGGGCCTGGTGCGCACCGAGCGCGGGCGTGGCGCCTTTGTGGCCGACACGCCGGCGCTCCACGAGAACAACCTGGTGTTTTCGAGCTACACGACACAGGTCCAGGGTCAGGGTATGAAGCCCACCACGCGCACGGTGGACTCGGGCTTTGCCAAGGCCGCGGGCAATGCGGCCAAGTTCTTCGATGTCGCCGTGGGCAGCAAGCTCGTCAAACTTGTTCGCCTGCGTTATCTGGACGATGCGCCGCTGTGCCTGGAGACCACCTATCTACCACCGAGCTTTGAAGCACTCATCGATCGCGATATCAACGGTTCGCTCTACGCCACGCTGCGCCAGGAATTCCATCGCGCGCCGGCACAGGGACATAAGACCTTTGAGGTGTGCTATGCCTCGCAAAACGAGGCGTTTTTGCTCAACGTTGGGCGCGGGCAGGCGCTGATCCTGATCACCGACTACGTGTACGACACCGACGGCCGACCGCTCCATGTCTCCAAGCGCATCCAGCGCACCGACCGCGCCAAATACACCGAGCCCATCGGCTAACCTGCCAAAAAAACCTGTCCCTAAATGGTAGGTTTGGGGAGGTCGGGGAACCAGGTTGGCTTGGGCTGGTTGGGCGTGCGCTCGGCTAGGACCAGCTCCATCCAGCACATGTCGTACCAGCGGCCAAACTTTTGGGCGCAGCGATCGAAGGCGCCCACCAAGCGATATCCCATATGGGCATGGAAGTCCTGGCTGTTGTGCGTTAGATACTCGTCGTCCTTGTCGTGCGGCACGGCGATGAGCGCGCACATGTTGGTGATGCCCATCGCGATCAGGCACTGCTTGAGCGCATCGTGCAGCTTGCGGCCCAGCCCGCCGTGGCGCACGTCGCGTGCCAGGTAAATCGACGTCTCGACCGACCAGTCGTATGCCTCGCGGCTGTTGAGCGGACTCGCATAGGCATAGCCTACCGGACGCCCGTCCAGCTCCATCACCAGATACGGATAGCGTTTGAGCGTACGCTCGATGCGCCCGGCGAACTCCTCAACGCTCGGCACCTCGTATTCGCAGGTAATCGCCGTCTGGCGCATATACGGCTCATAGATGGCAAGCAACGCCGGCGCGTCATCGGGCGTCGCCAGGCGAATCGTCGGCTCGGACATCTCGGTCATACAACCCTTCTCCCAAAAGCAAAGGCCGCCTTGCGCCAAACCCAGCGCAAGGCGGCCCTCGTCATCGCATCAAGCTACAGGACAGCCGCCAACGCGTCGATGTCCTCCTGCGTCGTGGCCCAGCTGGTGCAAAAGCGCACCACCGTGTGGGTCTCGTCGTACTTTTCCCAGTACTCGATCGAGGCATGCTCGCGAATGCGGGCCATGTCCTCGTTGGGCAGAATCACAAACTGCTGGTTGGTCGGCGTCTCCAAGAAGAACTGGTAGCCGCGCTCATGCAGCACGCGACGCAGCGCCTGAGCGGTCTCAATCGCCTGGCGACCAATCTCAAAATACAGGCCATCGGTAAAAAGAGCCTCAAACTGCACACCCGTCAGGCGGCCCTTGGCCAGCAGCGCGCCGTGCTGCTTAATACGCGGAATGGGATGCGCCGGAGCGTGCATGCCGCAAAACACCACGGCCTCGCCACACAGAGCGCCGCACTTGGTGCCGCCGATGTAGAACACGTCGCACAGCCGTGCCAGCTCGGGCAGGGTAATGTCGCACTCATCGGCCGCCAGCGCATAGGCCAGGCGGGCGCCGTCCACAAACAGCGGAATCTCCCGCTTCTGGCACACCGCATGAATCGCCGCGAGCTCGGCCTTGGAATACAGCGTGCCGTACTCGGTCGATAGGCTCACGTACACGGCACCCGGGAACACCGTGTGCTCGTAGCTCTCGTTTTCGTAGAACACCTGGATATAGTTCTCGAGGTCCTCGGCGCGCATCTTGCCCTCGTATCCGGGGATGGTGAGCACCTTGTGACCGCCAAACTCGATGGCGCCCGCCTCGTGGCAGGCGACGTGGCCAGTCTCGGCAGCAACGACGCCCTCGTACGGCGCGAGCAGCATGTCGATCACCGTCGCGTTGGCCTGCGTGCCGCCCACCAGAAAAAACACGTCGGCATCGGGGGCCTGACAGGCCTCGCGGATAAGCTGCTTGGCACGCTCGGTGTGCGCATCGGTACCATAGCCGGGCTGCGGCTCCATATTGGTGTCGACAAGCGCCTGCAGCACTGCCGGATGTGCGCCGTGGGAATAGTCGTTGTTAAACGCGAGCATGGCAATCCTCTCTTACCGGGTATCGGCCAGATGATTCAAACGGAGCTATTGTACGCCGTTGGGATAGGCAATGCGCGCGGCAAGGCACTCAAACGCCAGCACCAGGGCAAAGCCGCAGCTTACGTCACTCAAAAAGTGCGCCCCGATCACGATACGGCCAAAGGCGACGAGCGCCGCGACCACAGCCGCCGTCCAAAAGACCACGCGGCGGCGCGACGGTTTTTCCTTAAAGGCCGCCGCGGGAAGCCCGGCGAGCATAAGACCGATCGCCGCGTGCGCCGTGTGCCCACTCGCAAACGACTTAAAGCCGTCCTTGATTACACCGGTGGCGATATAATTCCACTTGTCGGGGTTGCCGATCACCCACCACGGCTGAAACTCGAGACCCTGCGTCACCTCGATCACGCGCATGCGAGGGCGCGACCACAGCGGTTTGACAATCACGTTGAGGATAATGGCCTGAGCGACCCACACGGCAAGCACCATCAACGCCCAGCGCGTGAGCTCGTCGGGCTCGGTCGTGCGCGTGAGGCGATAGACGATAAGGTTGGCGGCGATCACCAACACAAACGTCAGCACCAGCTGAACGGCAATGAGTTTGCCGCCAACCTTCAGGGACGAAACGATCTCGTAGCCAGCCAGACCAACGTTAACGAGGATGCCGAGCACGGCGAGCCATTTGCTCCCCCTGGAGTCGGGACGCACCGCGCGCACGAGCATAACGCCCGCGACGCTCGCCGTCAGCTCAAACGGCAGCTCGCCGGCGGCCTCGATAAAGCGACCGTACATGCTGCCGATATTGAACAGCGCGCTCGAGATCTGATAATCGAAGAAACTGCCCACGCCCAGGCAAAGACACAAGACAACCGCGATAATGGCGACATCTTTCTTATAGATGTATCCGAACATGCTTTCCTTTCGATGGAGCCAGAATGCCCAAATGGGGTGTTTGCAGCGTCGACTCGCTAGTCATCATCACTAGCGCCCAGCTGTTGCAGCAGCACGAGCGCCGCGGCCACCGGGCCGGTGCCGTCGTTGGCGTCGAGACCGCGGCCCAAGCCGCTGCCCGCACCGGCGCCCGCCTTGTAGGGTACCGACAGTTTGCGGCTCTTGGGGAAGTTCACCGCGCCATAGCGGGTCTTTAGCTCAAAGGCCACCTTCTTGGGCACGTCGACGCCCAAAAACGTGATGCGGCCGCCGCTGAGCGTGACGCTCTCGAGCCCCAAGCGCTCGCCGCGGATACGAATACGCGCGCGGTTGAACAGGTTGAGCCCCGCCAGCGGCAGCTCACCGTGTGCGGCCTCGGTCTCTTCCTGCACCTCGTCGATGCTCTCCAGGTCCTCAGCCGCCGCGAGCTTGCGGTACACGAGCACGCGCTGGTCCACCGCCGGCAGGTACTCCTCGGACAAGAAGTAGTCGGCCGGCAGGTTGATGCCCACGCTCGCCGCCTCCACGCCGGCATCGTCGTCGCCGCGCGCCTCGGCCACGGCCTGTCCCAGCATCTGCGTAAACAGGTCAAAGCCCACGCTCGACAGGTTGCCGTGCTGCTCGGCGCCCATAAGCGAGCCGGCACCGCGAATCTCCAGGTCGCGCATGGCGATGCGCATGCCGCTGCCCAGGTCCTGGAATTCGGAAAGTGCGGTCAGGCGCGCCGTTGCCTCCTCGGTGAGCGGCAGCTCGCCCGGGAACATAAAGTACGCGTAGGCCTGCGTGGCAGAGCGGCCCACACGGCCCTTGAGCTGGTAGAGCTGTGCCAGGCCCAAGCGCTGCGAATCCTCGATGATGAGCGTGTTGGCGGTCGCGTTGTCGATACCGCTCTCCACGATGGTCGTGGCGATGAGCACGTCGATCTTTTTGGTCGCGAACTCGATCATCACGTCCTCGACCTCGCGCGGGCTCATCTTGCCGTGCGCCACGCCCACGCGCGCCTCGGGAGCGGCCTCGTGCACGCGCGCCACGGCGTCATCGATGGTCTTGACGCGGTTGGACACGTAGTACACCTGACCGCCGCGGCCCACCTCCAGGCGAATCGCCGCGCTTACCACGTCGGGGTCGTACTCCCCCACGTGCACGATCACGGGACGACGTCCAGTCGGCGGCGTCGTGATCAGGCTCATGTCGCGCACGCCGCTCGTGGCCATCTGCATGGTTCGCGGAATCGGCGTTGCCGAGAGCGTGAGCACGTCAATCTGCTCGCGCAGGTTCTTGAGCTGCTCCTTGTGCTGCACGCCAAATCGCTGCTCTTCGTCGATGATCACCAGACCCAGGTTCTTGGGGTTTACGTCGGCCGAAAGCAGACGGTGCGTGCCGATGAGCACATCGATCGTGCCCTCGGCAAATGCCTTGAGCGCGCGCTTTTGCTGCGCCGGCGTGCGAAAGCGGCTGAGTACCTCGACTTCAAGGCCAAACGGGGCAAAACGCTCAAAGAACGTCTCGTAGTGCTGCTGGGCAAGAATGGTCGTGGGGCAGAGCACCATGACCTGGCGGCCGGAGTCCACGCACTTAAACGCCGCGCGCAGGGCGACCTCGGTCTTGCCAAAGCCCACGTCGCCACACAGCAGGCGGTCCATGGGCTTGGGCGCCTCCATGTCGGCCTTAATGTCGGCGATGGCCTCCAGCTGGTCGCGCGTCTCGTCGTAAGGGAAGCTCTCCTCCATCTCGATCTGCTCGGGCGTATCGGGCGGGCAGGCGATGCCGGTAATCGACGAGCGGCGCGTATACAGATCGACCAGGTCAAACGCCAGCTTTTTGGCGTTCTTGCGCGCCTTGTTGGTGGCACGCGTCCAGTCGGCTGTGTTGAGCCTGGTCAGGCGCGGCTTGTCACCGTCGGGACCAACGTATCGCGTGATACGGTCGACCTGCTCGAGCGGCACGTAGAGCTTGTCGCCATCGGCATATTCCAGCAAGAAGTAGTCGCGCTCCTTGCCGCCCACTTCCTGGCGCGCGATTTCGCTAAAGAGCGCGATGCCGTGGGTAGCGTGCACCACGTAGTCGCCCGGCTTAAACGGGAACGTGATCTGCGTAATGTCCACCTTACGGCGGCTGCGCGCGCGGTTGGCATCCATGCGGGCGTTGAGGTCGGCGATCGAGAACACGGCCAGGTTGGCATCGGGCACCACCACGCCCTGCGGCAAAGCGGCATCGACAAAGGTCACGCGTCCACGCGAGATGGTGGGCACGGCGGCACCGGTGGCGGCCTGTGCGGCGCCCGCCTCCAGAGAGCGGGCGTTGAGCGCATCCGCCTTGCGTTCGCGAATCGAGGCATGGGCCTCCTGGCGGGCGGTGCGATCGGCAGAATCTGCCGCGGCCACGCGCACACGGGCGCCCATAGCGACGGCGTTTTCGGGCGCCGCGGTCAGCGATTCCTCAAACGTAATGCCCTCGTCGCCAAAGGTGAGCTCCATCGACTCGCGCGCACCGCGGTCGGGAATGGCAAACACGCAGGCGTAGCGCTTGCCCACGACTTCCTGAATGCGCGTCATAAAGCGGTTGTCCGAGCCCGCAATGGCCGGCTGCTCAATCTTGAGCTCTGCCGTAACCGCGCCGCCGGCGCGAATCAGGCTCACATAGTTCAGGCGCTGCTGAGCACCAAAATCGAGCTGCTGGGCGCGTACATACAGGCCATCCAGTCGGTCAATCCCCGCCTCGCCGGCACGCGCCTCGATATCCTCGTAGGCGCGCAGACAGTCATCGAACAGCGAGCGCGGCTCGGACAGGACCACGAGCGCCTTGCCGCTCACGTGTGCCAGCGGGCTCACGGTCTGGCCGTACATCACCGGCAAAAAGCGGTCGAGTTCGGGCGTGACGATACGCGCATCCACCATCTCGAGCAGCGCCGCCAGTTTGCTGTCGTCCTGGCTGGCGCGATAGAGCGCCACATGCATGTTGTGGACGGCCTCGTCGGTAAGCGCCAGCTCACGGCACGGGAAGATCTCGATACTGTCCTCGTTGCCGATGGTCTGCCCCGTTGAGCTCACCATGCGGCGGATGCGGTCAATCTCGTCGCCAAAGAACTCAATGCGCACGGGCGCTTTCTCTTGTGCGGGGAACACCTCGACGGTGTCGCCGTGAACGCGGAACAGACCGGGCGCATCAGCGGCGCCGGCATTGGTGTAGCCCATGCCCACCAGGCGATGCGGCACCTCGTCAAAAGGAATCTCCTCGCCCACCGCAAAGGTCGTGGACTCCCAGTAGCGGCTCTCGACCGGCGGCACGCAGCGCAGCAGCGCGCGGGCCGAGGCGACCATGATGCAATTGTCCCCGCGCACGATACGCCCGAGCGCCTCGCAGCGCTGGGCCACCACGGCATCGTCGGGCGCCTGCTCGCGCCACGGATAGTCCTTGCGCTCGGGAAAGCGGCACACGTGCGCCAGGCCAACATAGGCGGCCAGACTGCGCGCGGCGCGATCGGCCGCATCCTCGCCGCTCACAATGTAGACCGTCGGGCGCGGACGGCGCGCAAACTGGGCGGCTGCCATAAGCGTGCGGCCCGACTGCGACACGGCCAGCGTCACGTCCTCGCCGGCATCGAGTCCGGCCTCGACGGTCTGCAGCGCCTCGGCAGTGTAGAGCTGCGCGGCTATACGGTGAATGAGCATGCTGTTCCTCCGGCATCGCAACGCCAAAAGCCCGCCGGGGCAAGCTCGGCGGGTCGTACGTCGAATACATTGTCATTCATGGTAGCGCATGGAGAGGACTCCGGCTCAGGGGCAAACCCAGCCCCGCAAAAAACGCCAGACGAAGATGCGTTCCGCCCTACCCCGCTACGCGTACGCTGGGGCACAAATCCGCCAGCGGGCACTCGTCACACTTGGGTTTGCGGGCGTCGCAGATCTCGCGACCGAAGGTGATCCACTGATGGTTGACCGACTCCCAATACTCGTGCGGCAAAATCTTGAGCAAATCCTGCTCGGTCTTGAGCGGCTCCTTTGCATGCGTCTTGGGACTCAGCATCAAGCGGTGCGCAATGCGGTTGACGTGCGTGTCCACCGCAATGCCCTCCACGATGCCATACCCCACGTTGAGCACGATGTTCGCCGTCTTGCGTCCCACGCCCGGCAGCTTCACGAGTTCCTTCATGTCGGCCGGCACCTCGCCGCCATAGTCGGCGACGATCATCTGCGCGGCCTCGACGGCATGCTTGGCTTTGCTCTTGTAGAAGCCGAGTGACTTGATGGTGTCTGCCACGTCAGCCACGCTCGCCCCGGCCATGGCCTCGGGCGTGGGCCACTGGGCAAACAGCTTCGGCGTCACCTTGTTGACCTGCGCGTCGGTCGTTTGCGCCGAGAGCAGCACCGCGATCAGCAGGCGGAAGGGATTCTCGTGGTCCAAAAAGCACTCGACCGGACCATAGCGACGGTTGAGGCGCTCACACACCTCAACGGCGCGCTCGCGTTTGGCGGCATTGGTCTCGCGTGGCATAACGACTCCTCGGCTCAACGGCACAATAAACTTATGGGCACAATTGTCCCACGTCCGAGACGCTTACGCTTCCAAGAATGCGCCGGTCTGACGGCTCCACAGGCTCGCGTACTCGCCACCCGCCTCGACGAGCTGCGCATGCGTGCCGTCCTCGACGATCTCGCCATCGGCCAGCACCACAATGCGGTCAAGCGCTGCCACGGTGGACAGGCGGTGCGCCACCACAATGGAGGTGCGTCCACGCATCAGGTTTTCGAGCGCCTCCTGCACCAGCGCCTCGGACTCGCTGTCGAGGGCAGAGGTCGCCTCGTCGAGCACCAGAATCGGCGCGTCGGTTAGGATGGCACGGGCGATAGCCACGCGCTGACGCTGGCCACCCGAGAGCTTGACGCCGCGCTCGCCCACCATGGTGTCAAAGCCACGGGGCAAGCGGTCGATAAACTCCAGAGCATTAGCCAGGCGAGCCGCCTCGCGGATCTGCTCGTCGGTGGCGTCGGGGCGGCCGTAGGCGATATTCTCGCGAATGGAGCGATGGAACAGCAGCGCCTCCTGCGGCACGTAGGCAACCTGGCGGCGCAGGCTCTGCTGCGTGCAGCGCGAGACGTCCTGACCGTCCACGAGCACGCGGCCGCCCTGTACATCGTCCAGGCGCAGCAACAGCTTGGTGAGCGTCGTCTTACCCGAGCCCGATTTGCCCACCAGGCCCACGCGCTGGCCGGCGGGGATGTGCAAGTCCAGGCCGTCGAACACGCGTGTGCGGGCATCGCCGTCGGTGTA
>URRT01000017.1 GCA_900550355.1 uncultured Collinsella sp. | reverse complement strand
TCCATCGGTCTTCTGGCATTTCTTGCCTTCATCCCGATCCTGATTGCCCTGATCCTCATGGCCGGCATGCGCTGGCCCTCCACCCGCGCCATGCCCATCGCCTGGCTTGCCGGTGTGGTGCTGGCCTTTGCCTTCTGGGGTCAGGAACCCCTGCGTCTTGTGGCTCTGTCCATCGAAGGCACCATCACGGCTGTGGGCGTGCTGATCATCGTGTTCGGCGCGCTGCTGATCTACTACACCATGCAGTACAGCGGCGCCATGGAAACCATCCAGGCCGGCATGAAGAAGATCAGCCCCGACAAACGTCTGCAGACCATCATCATCGGCTTCATGTTCGCCGCCTTCATCGAAGGTGCCGCCGGTTTCGGTACGCCTGCCGCTCTGGCTGCTCCCCTGCTGCTGGGCCTGGGCTTCCCGGCCCTGGCCCCTGCCGTTATCTGTCTGGCCTTCAACAGTGTGCCCGTGACCTTTGGCGCCGTGGGCACCCCCGTGCTGCAGGGCTTCAAATCCATCGAGACCTTTGCCATGCAGGCCATGAACTTCTCTGACCCCGCCATGGCCTACAAGACCATCGGTGAATACGTCACCCTCATGCACCTGCCCATGGGCATCATCCTGCCCATCTTCATGCTGGGCTTCATGACCCGCTTCTTCGGCAAGAACAAGTCCTGGATGGAAGGTTTCCGCGCGTGGAAATACTGCATCATGGCCTCTGTCTGCTTCCTGGTGCCCTATCTGATCCTGGCCTGGACCGTCGGCCCCGAACTGCCTTCCATGGTGGGTGGCCTGCTGGGTCTCGGCGCCCTGGTGTGGCTGACCAAGAAGGGCTTCTGCGTGCCTACCGACGGCGTGTGGGACTTTGCCCGCAACGATGAATGGGATCCCGAATGGACCGGTTCCGTGGAAGCCAGCTCCGCCACCGAATACAAGGAACACATGAGCCAGACCATGGCCTGGCTGCCCTATGTGCTGTGCGGCCTGCTGCTGGTGCTGACCCGCGTGCCCGCCTTCCACCTGAAGCCCATCGTCACCGACCCCATCTTCAGCGTGGGTCTGACCAACATCCTGGGCTACCAGGGCGTGACCTCCAAGATCGCCCTGCTCAACCTGCCCGGCACCATCCCCTTCATCCTGGTGTCCATCATCACCATCGGCCTGCACAAGATGAGCGGTGAAAAGGTCCGTCAGGCCTGGGGCACCGCTCTGGAAAAGATGTCCGCTCCCACCATCGCCCTGGTGGCTGCTGTGGCCCTGGTGTCCATCCTCAAGGGTTCCGGCGTCAACACCGCCGGTCCCGACGGCGCTGCCCTGCCTTCCATGCCCATGGCCATGGCCATGTTCGCCTCTGACGTGGCCGGCGGCATCTGGCCCATGCTGGCCGCTGTGGTGGGTGGTCTGGGTGCCTTCATCACCGGTTCCGCTACCGTGTCCGACATGCTGTTCGGTAACTTCCAGTGGGATATGGGCGGTCTGCTGAACTATCCCGCTCTCGGCAAGTACATCATCGTGGCTGCCCAGGGCGTGGGTGGCGCTGCCGGCAACATGATCTGCATCCACAACATCGTGGCCGTGTGCGATCCGGTCTATCCTGTCTACGTGGACACCAACGCCATGGCCGGCCGCGCCGGCGACTACGATGCGGATACCGAGCGCTGGACGAACATCGTCTACATGCCCACCACCGCCGAGAACGACTTCACGCCGGCCCTGCCCGACGTGCCCGTCGACCTCATCTACCTCTGCTCGCCGAACAATCCCACGGGCACGGTGCTTTCCCGCGAGGCCCTGCAAAGATGGGTCGACTTCGCCAACGCCACCGACGCCGTCATCCTCTTCGATGCCGCCTACGAGCGCTTCATCGCCGATGCCGCCATTCCCCACTCCATCTACGAGATCCCCGGTGCGAAGACGTGCGCCATCGAGTTCCGCAGCTTCTCGAAGACCGCCGGCTTTACCGGGGCCCGCTGCGGATACACCGTGGTGCAGCGCGATTTGGTGCGCGAGGGACAGAGCCTAAACGCGATGTGGAACCGCCGTCAAACAACGAAGTTCAACGGCGCCTCCTATGTCATCCAGCGCGGCGCGGCGGCCATCTACACCCCCGAAGGCGCGGCCCAGGTGGACGAGACCATCGACTTCTACCGCACCAACGCCCGCACGATCAAGGAGGGCCTGGCCGCTGCCGGCCTTGAGGTGTACGGCGCCGACAACAGCCCATACGTGTGGTGCCGCACTCCCAATGGCACCGACTCCTGGGGCTTCTTCAACCGCCTTCTGGAAGAGGCGAACGTCATCACCACCCCCGGCGCCGTTAGCCGCAACGGCGAGAAGGACGAGATCGAGCCGGCCGTCCGTCGCTTCTTTGACGACGAGCACGTCAAGCACATCGTTTCTCCGGGCACGCTCGACGGCGGCGATGTCATGATGGTCGGTGACCATTTCTACGTCGGTCGCTCCGCTCGTACCAACGAAGAGGGCATCCGCCAGTTCTGTGAGATTCTCGAGGGCTGGGGCCTCGAGGGTTCTGAGGTTCCGCTGGAGGAGGTCCTGCACCTCAAGACGGGCGTCAACTACATCGAAGACAACAACATGCTCGTCTCTGGTGAGTTCATCGATAAGCCCGACTTTGCCCAGTACAACAAGATCGTCGTGCCCGAGGACGAGGCGTACGGCGCCAACTGCATCTGGGTCAACGGTACGGTCATTGTTGCCGAGGGCTATCCGACTGTGCTCAAGGCCGTGCAGGATCTGGGCTACAAGACACTCGTTGTTGACACCTCCGAGTATCGCAAGGTCGACGGCGGCCTTTCTTGCCTGTCGCTGCGCTTCTAACGCGATAGCTGTAACAGTCTGATGATCGCTTGACCGATGGCCTGGCACCCGATTCGGGACGTCCGGGCCATCTTTCGTTCGATCACATGATGAAGGGGGTGCACATACAATGGCCTCTAAAGCTCAAAATGAAGAGATTATCGACCCTAATGGCCTCGATCTCTTTCGTCTGACCATGATGGTCATTACCGCCAGTATTTGTGGCGGCATCTTTTCGCTTGCCGGCGATATGGCAGCAGGTGGGGCAAATACCGGTGCGGTTATCGTCTCGTGGGGAATTTGCTTTATTGGCGTCTTTGCGCTGATGATGGTGTTCAACGGCTTGTCTCAGGCCCGTCCCGACCTGACCGGAGGCATCTACGCATACGCTGCGGCCGGTTTTGGCGATTACATTGGATTCAACTCCGCTTGGGGCTACTGGATCAGCGCATGTCTTTCCAACGTGAGCTTTGCGCTCTTGCTGTTTAGCGCGCTGGGCTATTTCTTCCCTGCGTTTGGCGCGGGTAACAACCTGCTTTCTATCGGCTGCGCCAGCGTGTTTTTGTGGTTCCTTACCGCCCTTGTGCTTCGTGGCGTTAAGGAGGCTGCGGGCATTAACACGATCGTCACGTTGGCGAAGCTGGTGCCGCTGGGGCTCTTTGTGCTGAGTATCGTGCTCCTGGGTAAGTTCAACGTCGATATCTTTATGGACAACTTCTGGGGAGAGCCGGCTGGTCCTGGCTTTGGCGAGCAGGTTGTCTCGACCATGATCGCCCTTGTCTGGGTCTTCACGGGCATCGAGGGCGCTGTCGTTATCTCGGGCCGTGCAAAGTACGTGCGTGACGTCGGCCGCTCGACGGCGCTCGGATTTGCGGCTGTATTCACGCTGTATCTGATCATCTCGATGCTGTCGCTCGGCATTATGCCGCGCGAGGAGATGGCACAGCTTGCAACGCCCTCCATGGCGGGAATTCTCGAGTGCGCAATCGGTCCGGTTGGTGCTGCTATCGTAAACCTTGGCGTTATCCTTTCGTTGGTCGGCGCGCTGCTGGGCTATGTCATCATTGCGTCCGAGACGCCGTTCGAGGCGGCGCGCCAGGGATCCTTCCCTCTGGCGTTTGCCAAGACGAACAAGCACGACGCCCCGGTGGTAACGGTTCTCGTGAGCTCCGGCATCACGCAGCTTTTCTTGATCGTGTCGTATGTGGCGGCGAGCACCTACCAGTTCTTCTATAGCTGCGCAGTCAACACGATTCTGGTTCCGTATGTCTGCTCGGCTGCCTATTACATGGTGATTGGCTGGAAGAACGAGCATCTGGACGAGCCGCATGCGCCCAGCGTCGGCAAAGCCCGCTTCTTCGGTACGCTCGGCTTCATCTACACATTGTTCCTGGTGTGGTCGACGGGTCTTCAGGGCGTTATGATCACGACGATTCTTTTTGCTCCGGCCATTCCCGTTTATATGCTGGGTGAGCGAGGCCGCGGTAAACCGGCGCTTCCGCATCTGCACGACAAGCTGATCGCAGCGGTGGTCATTGTCGTGGCAATCATTTCGCTGTATCTGCACTTTGCCGGCATTGCGCCGATAGTCTAAGACTGTGGCAAGCTTCATCGCTTGGTAAGCCGACGGAGGCATCGCGTGCCGGTGCCGTTCGGTAATCCATAACTGACGTGGGCCTCTGTAACGTGCCTTTGTGAGCGCCCGCCAAGCCCGCGCAGGTGACATTTGTTGCCAGCGCGGGCTTTTGCTGTTGCGGCGAAATGCTGCCGGCAGCTGGGGACGTTCCTATTGTGCCGGCACCCTGGGACACTCCTTGGATGTTCCGCATGCGACGGAGGGAACGGATCATTTTGTCGAGGGGCGGGCGGCTGTTTCGGTCCTCGGGGAAACCGCGTCCCGTTTCGAGAGCAGATTCCGGGCCGCAGTTTCCCCGAGGGCCCCATTGGGAAATTGCATCCCAGTTTGAGCGCGGATTCCGGGCTGCAGTTTCCGCTAGATGCCTCAACCGGAAAGCCCGTCCCGTTTAGGTGTTCCGGAGTGGGATTCGGTTTCCGCAGCAGGCCCGTCTGGGAAGCAATGGCCCAGAATCCCCCCCCCGCACCGATCTGCCGATTGAACGTTGTTGTGTGTTCGCGCTATCATGCATGGGTAAAAATGGTTAGCCAAGGCGAACTGTTAGCCTAGGTAAACTAAATGCAGCGCCTTGTGGGCGCCGGGGGAGGAACACGGACGTGAGGCTCGATACGCTCGAGATCGGAAAAGACGCCGTTGTCGCATCGGTTACATCGGACGACCAAGCACTCCGACAACATATTTTGGACATGGGCCTAACGCCGGGCACCGAAGTCACCATGATGAAGTACGCCCCCATGGGCGACCCGCTCGAGATCCGCCTGCGTGGCTACGAGTTGACACTGCGCAAGGACGATGCCGCTCGCATCGAGCTTGTGGGTATTCACGACACCGATACGGGTCCGCGCGCTAACGCCGCAATCGGCACGACGGAGCATCCGGCTCTGGGCGAGGGGACGTATTCGCCCCGTGCGGCAAAGACGGCCGTGCCCGAGGGCGCGCCGCTGCACTTTGCCCTCGCCGGCAACCAAAACTGCGGCAAGACCACGTTATTCAACCAGCTGACGGGCTCCAACCAGCACGTCGGTAACTTTCCCGGCGTGACGGTCGACCGCAAAGATGGAACCATCCGTAACCATCCCGAGGCGAGCGTTACCGACCTGCCTGGCATTTACTCCCTGTCGCCGTACACAGGCGAAGAGGTCGTGAGCCGTCAGTTCATCCTCGACGAGCGTCCGGACGCCATCATCGACATCATTGACGCTACCAATATCGAGCGTAATCTGTACCTGACACTGCAGCTCATGGAGCTCGACCGTCCTATGGTCATCGCGCTCAACATGATGGACGAGGTGACCGCCAACGGCGGCGCCGTAGACGTCAACTTGCTCGAGAGCCTGTTGGGCGTGCCCGTTGTCCCCATTAGCGCTGCCCGCAACGAGGGCATCGGCGAGTTGGTGGACCACGCCCTGCACGTGGCACGGTTCCGCGAGCGCCCTGGTCGCCTGGACTTTTGTGCGCCCGACGGTCCGGACGGCGGTGCGCTGCATCGCTGCATCCACGGTATTGCTAACCTGATCGAGGACCATGCCGTGACGGCGCACATTCCGGTGCGCTTTGCGGCGACCAAACTGGTCGAGGGCGATGAGCTGGTAACCGAGGCGCTTCACCTGGATCGCAATGAGCTCGACGCTATCGAGCACATCATCACCCAGATGGAGGGCGAGGCCGGCACCGACCGCCTATCTGCGCTGGCTGATATGCGTTTTAGCTTTATCGGCGACGTGTGCGGGCGTTGCGTCGTCAAGCCGCACGAGAGCCGCGAACACGTGCGCTCCGTCAAGATCGACCGCATCTTGACGGGTCGCCACACAGCCATTCCGGCGTTTCTGGTGATCATGGGCCTCGTCTTTTGGCTGACGTTTGGCGTGATCGGCGCGGCGTTGCAGGGACTCATGGAGGACGGTATCGCTGCCATCATCGCCTCGGCCGATGCGGGCCTCAAGGCGTTCGGTACCAACGACGTGGTGCGCTCGCTGGCTGTCGACGGCGTGCTTACGGGCGTGGGCAGTGTGCTGACCTTCCTGCCGATTATCGTCGTGCTCTTTTTGTTCCTCTCCATTCTGGAAGACTCCGGATACATGGCGCGCGTGGCCTTTGTCATGGATAAGGTGTTGCGTCGCTTTGGCTTGTCGGGCCGCAGCTTCGTGCCCATGCTCGTCGGTTTTGGCTGTACCGTGCCGGCTATCATGTCGACCCGTACGCTCCCATCCGAGCACGACCGCAAGATGACGGTCATGCTCACACCGTTTATGAGCTGTTCAGCCAAGTTGCCGGTTTACGGCTTGCTGTGCGGAGCATTCTTCCCGCAGGCGACGGTTCCCGCCATGGTCTCGCTCTATCTGATCGGTATCGTGGTCGGCTGCATCGCGGCTTTGGTGCTCAACCGCACGGCATTTAAGGGCGACCCGGTGCCGTTTATCATGGAGCTTCCCAATTACCGCCTGCCGAGCGTCAAGACGACGGTGATGCTGGCATGGGATAAGGCCAAGGACTTCATCACCAAGGCCTTTACCATTATCTTTGCCGCTACGGTGGTCATCTGGTTCCTTCAGACGTTCGACATCCGCTTTAACGTGGTCGCCGACCAGTCGCAAAGCCTGCTTGCCGGTCTGGGTAGCATCATCGCGCCGGTGTTGGCCCCGCTCGGCTTTGGCGACTGGCGCGCCTCGACGGCGCTCGTCACGGGGCTCATTGCCAAGGAGAGCGTCATCTCGACGCTCACGGTGCTTTTGGGCGCAACGTCGCCCGCGGCGCTGTCGACCATGTTTTCGCCGTTTACCGCCTACGTGTTCTTGGTCTTTACGTTGCTGTACCCGCCTTGTGTGGCGGCAATCGGCGCCGTCAAGAGCGAGTTGGGCGCGCGCTATGCCGTGGCCGTGTTCGCGTTTCAGGTCGCCGTTGCCTGGATCGTGGCGTTTGTCGTGCATTCGGCGGGCATATTGCTGGGGTTGGCTTAGTTATGAATTGACGGCGCAACCTCTGTGTATCGAATTGTTTTCGGCCCCGCTTCTGTACTGACGGATGCGGGGCCGTTGCTATATAATCGCCTCCGCTCAAAACGATTGGAGACGTTATATATGACTCAGACAAGGCAAGACGGCATCACGCTCAGGCAGTGGCTCCCACTCGTCGGTCTCACCTGCTGTGCGTTCGTGTTCAACACGTCGGAGTTTATGCCCATCGGCCTTTTGACTGATATCGCCGCGTCGTTCTCGCTCACCGAGGCCCAGGCGGGCATCATGATCTCGGTCTATGCCTGGGGCGTCATGCTGCTGTCGTTGCCACTCATGGTGTTCGCTTCGCGTTTTGAGTTCAAGCGGATGCTGCTGGGCGTGCTTGCCGTGTTCTCGCTGGGCCAGTTCCTGTCCGCCTTGGCGCCGACCTATCCCATCTTAGTCTGCGCGCGCCTGGTGGTTGCCTGCGCACACGCCGTGTTCTGGTCGGTCGCCTCGATCATGGCGTCGCGCCTGGTTGACACACGCCACGGGGCGCTCGCTATCAGCATGATCGCCACGGGCTCGTCCATCGCGCAGATCTTTGGCCTGCCTCTCGGTCGCGCCATTGGCTTGGCCGTGGGCTGGCGCATGACGTTTGCCGTGGTCGGGGGCCTCTCAGCCATCGCGGTCGTCTACCAGGCAGCGGTGTTCCCGGCCATGCCGGCGGGTGAGCGCTTTACCGTCAAACAGCTGCCCGAGCTGCTCAAGAACCCGCTCCTCATCGCGCTCTACGCAGTCACGGTCTTCATGGCGACCGGCTATTACGCAAGCTACAGCTATATCGAGCCCTTCCTGGCGCAGGTCGCGCACGTCGATGCGGGCGCCATCACCATGACGCTGACGGCGTTTGGCTGTTCCGGCTTGGTGGGCAGCTGGCTGTTCAGCCGCCTGTTCGACGGGCACCGTTTTCCGTTCCTTGCTATCACGCTCTCCGGCGTGCCGGTGGCCCTGCTGCTCATGGGGCCGGCCGCATCGTCGCTCGTGACAGTGCTTGCCGTCTGCGCACTGTGGGGTTGCTGCGCCACGGCCTTTAACGTGGCGTTTCAGGCCGAGCTCATCAAGCACACGCCGGCAGATTCGTCGGCCGTCGCCATGTCGATCTTCTCGGGCCTGTTTAACCTCGGTATTGGCACGGGCACCGCAATCGGCGGCGCCGTGGTTTCGGGTCCCGGTATCGCTTGGATCGGCTTCGCGGGCGGGGCGATTGCCGCCGTGGGCGTCATCCTCGCCATCACGGTGATGTTCCCAGCCATCCGCCGCGCAAAGCCCGTCGCCTAATCACGTTCCCTCATCAGTTGCGGTGGAATAGTTCCTGTTTAAGGCCTCTGAAGGCTCAAGCAGGGACTATTCCACCGCAACTTATTTTGGGGGAGGGGATGCGCAGTGGGCATGCGTATAACAAAACTGAGGCCGCCCCGACGTTGTATTGGGATGACCTCAGTATTCGTTATCCGGGTGCTTGTGGCTGGCCTAGAGCTCGTCTTGGGGGATGACGGCCGTAAGTTTTTCGTTCTCAAATACCGCAGCAAGTCCGTGTTCGGGGTCAAAGCGATAGTTGCACATGAGCGCTGCTTTGCGAGCATCATCGCTCCGAAGTACCACGATACTGGTCGGAATAACGTATCTAAAGATGTTTGTAATGGGGCCCTCGATCTGATCGCCGTCTCTTTCGAGACAATAATCTTCGATCGCTTCCTTGCTGTCCTCAACGGTATCCCAGCTTGCAAGCAGGGCGCCCTTTGCTTCCTTTTGAATGTCGAGGACGCCTTGGTCCGAGTCACACTCGTAATAGACGGGGAGCGAGAAATCCCTGCCCCACAGATTCATGCCGTTAGTCATCGAAGTCGCCAATCTGATTCAGTATGTTTTTGATTTCGCTTACGCCGCCGAGATGGCTGCACACCTTGTGAACTTCGGTCGGAACAAGAGAGCACGTCTTCATATCATTGTGTTCGTGCCAGGTGTACTCATTTGCCTCGCGCCATTTCTTGACATCCTGGTGCGTCCAATCATCTTTGCCATCGCGTTGCTCAAGGTTCCAAGCTTTTGCGCATTCAGTGTCTGCCTTTTCATAGTTGCCGACAATGCGTTCGCCGTTCTCGCCCATCTGCGAAAGCCTATGCTGGCTCATGCCTTGTATGGTTACTTTCGCTTCAGAGATAGGCTTGAAGTCAGGAATTCCATCCTTGTAATTGATGCCCTCAAGACCTTTGTTTCGAAGAATCTCGCGGACCCTATCGGCTGTGGGAATAAACATCGATTCCCCTCGGTCACCCGACCATTTTCCGTTTGGATTCTCGATGCTCGGTGTACGGTCCAGCCTCTCCTTATAGCTCGAAGGATAATCGCACGATTCCACCGAGGGTCTAATCAATTTGTCGGGATCGATGGATTCGTTACGGCCGGCATTTTTAACCTCTGCCTTGGTTTCCTTTGATTCGGGGCCAATGAGTTTATCAGGATTGAACCCAAGTTTATCGCCTAGCTTGGCCACGCCGCCTTTCATTTGCTTGAACTCCATTAGCTCACCTCGCTATTCTCGTTCCAGTTGTGCCAATCGGAATATGCTTGGGTATCTTGCATTTGCAGACACAAGACATCGGTCATGATGCCCTGGATGATGACCTGCCTGGTGCGGCTGTCGATATCGCGGTCGATGGAGGACCTGAGTGCCGCGTCCGCCGCCATTGTCCATTGTTCGGCTTCATCGCTGCACTCGCGTTCGTCCTCGACCGCTTTGGCAACGTTGGGAAACAGCGTGCTCATTATGGGTCCCAGCTTGGTCATGCGCGGTTCGGCGGGTGGGTTTTGAACGGTGCGCAGGATCTTGACCTTTGTAGACGCGTCGATATGGAGGCGATCGAGCCGTTCGCGAATGCTGTGCAGCTCCGTCTTGGTTCCGATGCTGATTCCGTAGGCCAGCATGCGCGCTACGGCAAGGGCATCATCGCTCTGGTTGCTTGCGACATTGTCGATGGGGCGGCTGTATGCAAAGTGCTCGCCATCCTCTGCTTTGGCGATCTTGCAGAGCACCGGCTCAACCCAATCGTTTTGGTAAATGGCCGCAACGCCTTTAGGCAGGCGTGCCAGTTCGACGATCTGTTGGTCGTTGAGGTTGGCGGCGCGACCGGCGAGCTCGCGGTCCGAAAGATCGGGCAGGCGATGGATGATCTTGGTATTTGTGTTGCGAATGGCTGCCATATCGAGAAGTCCGGGCGCCTGGTCGGCGATGATGAAGCCTTCGCCGTATGTACGCATCTCGACGATGGCATTTGAGATCATCTCGACGCTCTTGCCTGTCAGGTCGCCGCTCTCCGAGCCTTGGCTGCTCGACGATCGCTTAAGCAGGTTGTGCGCCTCTTCAAGCACGGTCAGATGGCGAAGTGGCTGGTTCATGCCCTTTTTCTCGGCCATGCGATGTTCTTGAAGTTTGAGTACAAGAAGACCCATGAGTAGGGATTTTGTTTCGGCGGAGCCAATGCGCGATAGGTCGATGACTGTGTTGGCGTCAAAAAGCACGGTGGCGTCGACTTCGTTCGACGAAAGCATCATGCCGTTGAGCCCGTTGGTGAGTGAATTGAGACGTGTGAGCAGCGAACCCTTGTAGGCGCCCTTATTTTCGGCGTCGTACTCGCTGGAATCGAGAATCTCGCGGACGTTGCGGGCAACATCTGCAAAGCAAGGAAAGAGATCGGCTCCATATGGGTTATCAGAAGCGGCAAGGTCCCATCCACAGTCTTCGTATGACCTGGCGACGGCGTCTTTAAGGACGGCGGGCATGGCGGCGTACATGGGCCAGCAGACATTAAAGATCTCAACGAGTCGGTCGAGGTGTTCCAGCACATGGATGCCGGACGGGAAGCTAAAAGGATTGATACGCAGGAGCGACGTGAATTCTGGATTGGTTCCAAAGACGTTTACGTCTTCGCGGCCTCCATACACGTCCTTGTATTCGCCCTTGGCAGGTTCAATGACAAGGAAGTTGACTCGCTGATCGAGCGCTTGGTCGAGGATGCGACAGACGGTATTGGTCTTTCCTGCGCCGGTGCTGCCCGTAACAAAGGTGTGCGAGGCAAGTGAGTCCTTTGACAGGAACGTTTTGATGCGTTCCTCGCGATGCATATGGAAAACCTTGCCTATGCAAAGGCCCTGCTGAGGCTGCGTGCCATCGAACGTCGAGACATTGCGCCCAAAAGAAGCGCACTCGATGACGGGCAGGCCTGGGACGGACTTCTTGGGAAAGTTGAGCGAGTAGGCAAGCTCCTTGCCCGAAAGGGCGGCGGTTGCATCGACTGTCGCCGGATAGACCGAAAAGCTCGGATGTTGATCGAGCAGGGCGGGGGAGAGGGCAAAAACAGGATGGCGCAAATCGCGAAGGTAGGAGCAGACTGCCGCGGCGTCGGCGCTTTGCTCTCCGAGGTCTCCACGCCAGAGGTTTACCGCAGCCTGAGACATATAGGACTCTTTGCCCTGGGTGAGGGCGAGGTAAGTGTGGGCAACGTTGTTCGCGACGTTGTGGTCTTCTGATAGCACGTAGGCGCAAAAGTCCCACATGCCGAGTGCCGAGGCAAGGTCGTAGCGCTTCATTTGCAACTCGAGTATTTCGAGCGCGTGTTGGATGGAGTAATTTTTGAACGTCTGTGTGATGCCTTCGTCGGCGCCGATGGTAGCGGTGACCGTGCTTGAGCGTGCAAACGATCCGCCAAAGTTGGCGCCGAGATTTACGGCTTGCGAAACACCGGAAGTCACGGAGGCTCCCTTAGAGACGGCCTTGCCAACACCGCTGGTAACGGCTTTGCCGAGCGAGTTGGATATGGCCTTGCCGGTAGATGAACTTGTGCCTTTTGCCGTGGACGTGGAGTGCGACGAGCCCTCGGTGTGGCTTGCGGATACGACTAAGTTAACGCCTCCGCTCGAGGATTCATTTCTGCCGTCGGTGACCGTATCCGTGATGCTTTCGGTCGATGTGGACGAGTCGGTTACGCTCTCGTTGCTCGATTCTGAGGTCGACTCGTTTGTCGAGTCCGTTTCGTTGTAGTTTTGAGCAACAGCCTGATTGCTCCCCACCTGCCTGCCGGCACTCACGCCGGCATTGATGCCAATCGTCGCGGACGATCCGATGGAGTCGTTTTGGTGGTAGGTATAGTTGGTCGTCCATGAGGCATAGGGCGTCAGCAGTGAGTGGAGTTCGGCGAGACGGAGTTTGCGCGATTCGATATCGTGAATCGGGGTTGCGAGCAGCACGATAGTGTAGTCTTCGCTCGGCCTGCCAGGCACAATGCCGTCAAGAACTTTCTCAATGGTTTGCGTGACGAACTTCTCGTTCTTTTCGGCTGGAATATTCGAAACGGCGGCAACCGAAGACGAGCGTCGATTGTCTAGACACGGAATGAGGCCGCGGTTGGCGGGTCCCACTTCGGAACCGGGGAAGTTGCCCCTCAAGGCATCCGACATGCGCCGGGAAAAATTATCGGCGTCGATGTTGTCGCGGGCATTGTTGCTATTGACGACTGCGAGAAATACCTCGGTGCTTTCGCTGGTTCGATTAAAGATCAGCGCAATGTTGCATTCTTCGTCAGAAAGAACGTCGTACACATTTACAAGCTTCTCGAGACTGTCCTCGTTGGGGTCGACGATCCACTTCGTGATATTCATGGAGCGGATGTTGTTGTCGGCGTTAAAGCCCATGGGGTATTCAATGGAGGGGTCAATCGGCGCGTAAACATTTCGCAGCTGCGGCAGATAGGCGTTGTGAAGTTCAACGGCGGCAGTTGCCAAGAGCCGATTGGTGAGCTCGACAGCTTGCTCGTCTGCCGGATTCGGCTTTTCTGACAAGTATGCTGCTCGCTTTTTGTCGACCTCATCGAGTTGGGAGCTGCTGAGTACCGAGACGGTTGCGACCGCGTTGCCGGCTTTATCGGCAGCGCGCATAATCGCGTTTTTGATGCCCATGCGATCAGCCTATTCCTTCCAATTAATGACGCGCGCAATGTACTCTTTTCGATTATTGAGCGTCTCGAGTTTTGCCTCGAGAGTGTTGATCTCCGCGGTTTGCCTGTTGATGTCTTCGACATGGCCATGGAGCACCGGGTTGTAGTCGGTGATATTGCTCGTAATTTGGCCGAGCAGCTCGTTGAGCCATTCGGTAAAGCCGTAGGTATGCTCGCACTCTATTTCGGCACGTGTCTCGTAGAGGCACCGTGAGATTTCGCGGTTGAATTTGTCTTCGACTTTCCTAAGCAAAAGCTTGTCAGATTTAAAGATGACACGGTCCATGAGCTTTAGTTCGGTAAAGTCTGCCTTGCTGAAAATGGGACCCTTTGTCTTATCGAGCGCGAGGCCACGATATTTAAGAATGATATCGCCGACCTCTTGGCGCTTCTCTTCGGAAAGAGGATTGTCGCTGCTGGTAGCGATGCGATAGAGGGCATCGCGGCTATGCTCCGCGCAGTCCTTCCAATAGCTTTGCGACAGCTCATCGATGGTCTGAGCTATTTGCTCGGTACATTCGTCATAGTGATTGATGACCTCGTTAAAGAGCTGGTCGGCGGCATCTTTGTCGGCTGTTCTTTCGGCAGCCTTTGCGTCGGATCTTTTTTGGAGCGCATCGGTGATGTCATCACAAAGGCCTTTGCCAACCTCCGCCAACCCAAATGTTGGCTGGGAGTTGACGTCCTTTTGCGTGTTGGCCGGGCTTCCTTTTATCGATTCGCCGAGCCTATTGAAAAAGTTAGGGGCGATTGAGTCGAACGCTTGCGCGGCTGCGTTCGACCGTTTTGAGTATCCGAGGCGCTCTCGCTTGTCTTCGGTAATGGCGTCTTGACGCGCCTGAAGCGTGTCGAGGTTGGTTTTCCACTGCTCGGCAGAAACTTTCCTGTCGATGGCGCCGGCATAGCTGGCCGAGGAGTCCAGCCGTGCATGCTCTCTGCAGTCTTCGAGCTGGTTGATGAGATTGCGCTTATCCTCTTCGAGCTCGGCTTCTCGCTGTGCTTTCTTTTGTTCGAGGTCGGTTTTCTTATCGGCAATCTCTTCTTCGGTTATGCTGACGATTTCTTGTAGGAGCGATTCCGACCTGCTGCATTTGTTGTAGGCAGAGTATCGCTCGGCAAACAGGCGTATCTCGTTTTCGATACAAAAGAGTCCGCTGTTGGTGAGAAGGAGGTCCTTGCAAGCCTCGGATTCGCGGTTGGTTCTACGCGAGATCTGTCCCGGAAGGATATCGTAGCGGTAGAGCGTTTTGTAGAAGCGGCTTGTCGGATCGGTGTATTTACGCTGCTGGTCTTCGAATTTTTCGGCATAGTTGTCGCTTATAAACTCGCCGGAGTTCTTTGAGCCTAGGCCAAGGATGGAAGAAACAAAGTAGATACCTTGCCCGTAAAGGCTGGCCGGAAAGGACCAACGCATGATTTGCGAGACGGCTTCATCGTCGAATCCTCCTTTGGGAAGGTCGGCGGAATCTGCCTTGTTGACTGCAATCATGGCAAAGCGTTCATCGATTGCAGGAATCTGCTCTATTTCGTTGGAGAGGTTCTTGTTGTCCTTCGTGTCGAGTGAGTTGTACTCGGCAACGAAAATGGGAAGGCCATTCGAGAGGCCCTCCATTGCCTGTTTGAGCACTCGGGCGTGATCGGCGTTGGAGGCAGAGTTCGAACCCGGAGTGTCAAAGATGACAAACTCCCTGTCATGGGGCCACGGGTCGGTATCGCTAAAGGGGACTTCGATTCTGATCAGATCGGAGATGGTCCGGTCGTCTTCATCGGTATGGTATGAGTTAAGAACCTTGAGGGCACTGTTCATATGGGAGGCCATGCCGGGCATGGAGTCGGCGACTTTGGCCGCGATCTTGTCGTATAGGGGCTCCCCCACAAGCTCTTTGTTTTCCATGAAGCCATCAAGGTCAAAGCGCAGTAAGAATCGCCTATTGCCACAGGAGAATTGAACCATCGCGCGATCTCGGTCTTTTGAACGTTTGATTTGAAATATGCGGGCCGTTACAGGCTCGTCGCCGCTGGGGAGGATCTCCATGCCAATGAGGGCGTTGATGAGCGTCGATTTGCCTGCGCTATAGCTGCCGAGCACGCACAGCGGGATGATGTCGCTCGAGACATCGGTGAACTTCCTAATTTACTCAGAGACCTTTGTTCGCTCGGAGACCGCTTCGTCTACAAGCCCCTGGATTTCTCTGAAGACTTCGACAATTTCTGGTAAGACGTCTCGGGCGTTTGATAGATAGCGTTCGTCTCGCATGACCTCGTATGTGTTGGCGCGTGGCCCTTCGGTACAGATGGCGAGCAGCTCCTGCCATTCATCATCCGCGCCTTCAAAATGCAATTCGATTTTGTCGCCGCCGCCGAACTCTTTGGCGAGGATGTCGATGATCTCTTCGGCCTTAAAGGGGAAGAATCCGTTAACGATCTTCGTGCTATGGAGCGCGCTATTGGGATTTGTAGATGTCGTTATTTCTTGCCAGCCGTTATCCCATCGGAAGAACCGGACAATTTCTTGATATGGATTGCTGACGATCTTGATTTTAATGTCTGCCATCGTTCAACTACCTTTAGTAGATCAGGTGCGGGAATATGCCGCCTTTATCATAGGGTAGCCGCCCGTGCGGACACCCCTCTATTCGCTTAGCGGCATCTCGGCAGTACCATTTATTTGGCAAGATTCTCGCCATCGTCGTACTGTTCCCAGCCATCCGTCGCGCCAAGCCCATCCCAATTAGCTACCCTGCTGGGCATACAATGGATGTCGTTGTGTTGAGCTTACCGGGAGGTTGCTATGTGGGCATACGAGACGACGTTCTATCAGATCTATCCGCTGGGCTTTTGTGGAGCTCCGCGCGAAAACGCCGCGCCCGTTGCCGAGGATGAACTCTCCCAAGCTGCCGGCGCCGCACCCAACCCCGATGCTCCCATTATGAAAATCGCCCAATGGGCCGACTACCTGCAGGGACTCGGTATTGGCGCCGTGCTGATCAATCCTCCACTCGAGTCTGATAGCCACGGTTACGACACGCGCAGCCTGCGCCATATCGACCGTCGCCTGGGTGGGGATGCCGATTTTGCCGCCGTGTGCGAGACACTGCACGCCCATGGCATCCGCGTGGTGCTCGATGCCGTCTTCAACCACGTCGGTCGCGGCTTTTGGGCCTTCCGCGATGTGCAGGAGCGCAAGTGGGATTCGCCGTACAAGGATTGGTTTCACATCAGTTTTGACGGCGACTCCTGCTATGGCGACGGCTTTTGGTACGAGGGCTGGGAGGGTCATTTTGAGCTCGTGAAGCTCAACTTGCAAAACCCTGCCGTGGTCGATTACCTGCTCGAGTCCGTGCACCGCTGGGCCGAGGTCTTTGGCGTCGACGGCCTGCGCCTGGACGTTGCCTATATGCTCGACCGCGACTTCATGCGTCGTCTGCATAGCTTCGCCCGTGAGCTCAAGCCCGACTTCGTGCTGATCGGCGAGACGCTCCACGGCGACTACAACCAGATCGTCAACGACGAGATGCTCGACTCCTGCACCAACTACGAGTGTTACAAGGGCCTGTACTCCAGCTTTAACTCGATCAACATGTTCGAGATTGCGCACTCGCTGCACCGTCAGTTTGGCGGCGACCCCTGGTGCATCTACCGCGGCAAGCACCTGCTGTCGTTTGTCGACAACCACGACGTGCCGCGCCTGGCAAGCATCCTCACTGACAAGTCGTGCCTGCGTCCCGCCTATGGCATGTTCTTTGGCATGCCGGGCATCCCGTGCGTCTACTATGGCAGCGAGTGGGGAATTGCTGGCGAAAAGGGCGGCCCCGATGGCGACTGGGCGCTGCGCCCTGCGCTCGATGAACCTGCGCCCAACGAACTGACGGCGTTCATCACGCAGCTCGCACACCTTCGTTCGGCCGACGACGCGGCGGCCCGTGCTCTCAACTACGGTGCCTATCGCAATGTGGTGATCCAGAACAAGCAGCTGCTGTTCGAGCGCGCCTGCGACGACGCGACGGTGCTCGTGGCGGTGAACGCCGTGGACGAGCCTTACACCTTTGGCGCCGGCGAGCTCAACGGCTCCTTTGTAGATTTGCTTGCCGACGGCGTGCCCACGGTCGAGCTGGCGGGCTCTCTTGAGCTTGCGCCCTACGAGGTGCTCTATCTGTTGAGGGCCTAGGCCATGGCTGCGTCCGACGAGGGCTATCAACATATTGAGCATGGGTTTGAGCCCGTGTTTGACGAGCACTCGCGCGTTTTGGTGCTGGGGTCGTTTCCCTCGGTGCTCTCGCGTGCTAATGCCTTTTATTACGGCAACCCGCAGAATCGCTTTTGGCGGGTGATGGCCGCGTGCCTCGGTGTGCCTGTGCCGCCCAACGAGGGCGACCTCTTGGCGGGCAGCGAGCCTGCGGCGCTCGATGCCTCGATAG
Organism: uncultured Collinsella sp.; assembly: GCA_900550355.1. GTDB lineage: Bacteria > Actinomycetota > Coriobacteriia > Coriobacteriales > Coriobacteriaceae > Collinsella. Next base: position 629 of record URRT01000017.1, on the reverse strand, counting down.
CCGCCAAGCGGGCCATGCTGCTGAACGGCGGCGTGGCCCTGTGGGATGTGATCGAGAGCTGCGACATTAAGGGCTCGAGCGACGCGAGTATTCGCAACGTTGTGCCGGCACATATCGAGTGCATTACCGACGCAGCTCCCATTGAGCAGGTGATATGCAACGGCGGTACAGCTGGCCGGCTCTACAAGCGCTATCTACAAGAACGCACCGGGCTGCCCGCCATCGTCCTGCCCTCGACAAGTCCCGCCAATGCGGCGTGGCGTCTGGAGCGCCTTGTCGAGCGGTGGAACGGCGCCGCTGATTGGCGGGCTTCTTCGATTTAGCAGTTTGAGTGTTTGGCAAGACGTCTCATAACGGCGCGCCAGATCGGTGCGGGCAGCGCGGGCTTGACGCGCACCATGCCGTCGACATCGACGCTATCGGCATCGCCGCCGCCGAGCAGCTGCGCATGCTCAATGGAACAGCCCATGCGCACAGCGCCCACAAGCTTATCCATCGCTTCCGAAAATGGCCGACGCAAGAGGCCCATACGCGGGGAGTGGCGAAGCGCTGCGATGCCGCTGCCGGCACAGATGACAACGCCGTCGCACCATGGTAGGTCACGTAGAATACATGCCCGATACAGGCGG
>URRT01000016.1 GCA_900550355.1 uncultured Collinsella sp. | reverse complement strand
GAGATTGAGGAATTCTATCTCTTTAACGAGCCCGAGGACCCCGAGGCCTACGAAGACGGCTACGAGCTTCTGGGTGAGGACCGCATCGTCGATCTGGGTGAGCCCATCAACGACGCGGTCGTCATGGACACGCCGTTCGTTGTCCTGTGCAAGCCCGATTGCCGCGGCCTATGCCCCACTTGCGGCATCAATCTCAACGTCGAGCAATGCGATTGCGTCGCTCAAGCAGAGGCAGAATGGGCCGCTGCCACGGAAAATCCATTTGCAGCATTGAAGAATCTCAAGCTTGATGAGTAAAACTGTGGTAGTATCGCTACTTGCGCGTATTCGCCACACTGGATAGTTCATAAGGAAGGTCACTATGCCCGTACCTAAACAAAAGCAGGGTCGTATCCGCACTCACACCCGTCGTTCTGCCAACATGAAGATCTCGGCTGCGGCTCAGTCCACGTGCCCCCGTTGCGGCGCTGTCAAGCTTCCGCACCACGTGTGCCCCAGCTGCGGTTTCTACAAGGACCGCGAGGTTATCGTTACCGAGTAACGGTATACTCTGGATGCGATGCCGTTCCAAATGGAACCACAATGGCCGGCTCAATGAGTCGGCCATTTTTGTATAAGGAGCATGTATATGAGTAACGTTCGCGTTTGTGTAGACGTTGTGGGCGGAGACGAGAAACCTCAGGTTGTTCTCGATGGTATCGAGGCTGCGCTTGCCGCCGATCCCGATATCGAGGTCTTGGCAGCTGGCCCCGCCGAAATCGTCAATCCCTTTGCCGCCTCCCATGCGCGCGTCGAGGCCCTGGAGGCACCCGACGTTATCGCCATGGATGACGATCCCATTCGCGCCGTGATGACCAAGCGCAAGTCTTCGATTGTGCTTTCCTGCCGTGCCATTAAGAAGGGCAACGCGGACGCGTTCTTCTCTGCTGGTTCTACTGGTGCTATGACCGCCGCGGCTACCGCTTACGTGACGCCATTTAGGTATCAGGCCGAGGGCAAGAAGCAGCCGGTGCGTCCGTGCCTTACCAATGCGCTGCCCAATCGTGCCGGCGGCCTGACGGTCCTGTGCGACATGGGCGCCAACCCCGATGTCGAGGTCGACGATATGGTTCGTTTTGCCCAGATGGGTTGTGCCTATGCGCGCGTCGTCCTGGGCATCGAGCATCCCCGCGTGGGCCTGCTTGCCAACGGCACCGAGGATGAGAAGGGCTCCAACTTTACCAAGGCCTGCTTCCCGGCCATGAAAGCCGCCGTTCCCGGCTTTGTTGGTAACTGCGAGGGAACGGACATCACCTCAGGTAACTTCGATGTCGTCGTTGCCGATGGCATGTCGGGCAATATTGCGCTCAAGGCCACCGAGGGCGCTGCCAAGTTTTTGCTGCAGGAGCTCAAGGGTGTCTTTATGTCTTCGCTCGGCACCAAGATTGCCGCGCTGCTCATCAAAAAGCAAATGCGCGAGATTAAGGCCAAGCTCTCTGGCGACGCCAAGGGCGGCGCGATTCTTCTGGGCCTGCGCGGCGTGGTCCTGATCGGCCATGGCGCCACCTCGGTCGAGGCTGTTAAAAACGGTACGCTCGCGGCGGCCGAAGCCGTGCGCGCCGGGCTGGTCGAGAATGTCGCCAACTCTATGGACGGTATCGTTTTATAACAGCGGCGTTATGCGTCTTGGGGCGCACGTCGTGGGGTAGAATCAGAACCGTGTCTTGGTACCGCCCGGGCGGTACCATTCTTTTGGTATTCATGCACTATGAGAGGAAGCGCTATGGACCGCTCCGAAATCTTCGACAAGATCGCCGAGGTCGCTGCTGACGTTCTGGGCGTCGATGTTGCCGAAATTAGCGATGAGACCACCTTTGACGACCTCGATGCCAACTCGCTCGAGCGCCTGCAGCTGGTTACGGCTATCGAGGACGAGTTCAACCTCGAGATCGATGACGAGACCCTGCTCTCGCTCAACTCTGTCGCCGACGCCGTCGACGCTATCGAAAACGCCAGGGAGGCCTAGGTCTTGGCTTTGTCTGAACGACTTACGCGCGCCCAGGAAATTCTGGGCCACGAGTTCAATAATAAGGTGCTGCTGCGCGCGGCCCTTACGCATCCCTCGGCAGTCGAGGGCCAGCCGGTTTCTGCCAGCTATGAGCGCCTTGAGTTCTTGGGCGATTCCATTTTGGGCGCTGTGGTCGCACGCTCCCTGTTTGAGTCCTATCCGGAGTTTGACGAGGGCAAGCTCACGCGCCTGAAGGTGTCGCTTGTCTCGGGCGCTACGCTGTCCGAGGTTTCTCACGAGCTGGGCATCGACGACATCATCATCTTTGGTGCCTCCGAGACCGGTACCGGTGCGCGCGGCCTGCATTCGGCCCTCGAGAACGTCTATGAGTCGCTCGTGGGCGCGCTGTACCTGGATGCCGGCTGGGATGCCGCGGCAGAGTTCATTCACCGTACGCTTAAGCCGCATTTGGCTTCCGAGCGTGCCGAGCATCCTGCGAACCCCAAGTCGTTTTTGCAGGAGTGCGTGCAGGCAGACGGCCACGAGCCTCCCGCGTATAAGCTGGTCGGCTCCGAGGGCCCAGCGCATGCGCCCACCTTTACCGCCGTGGTTTTGATCGATGGTATTCGCCAGGGTCGCGGTTCCGGCTCCTCAAAGAAAGAAGCCGAGGGAGCCGCCGCGCTCGAAGCGCTCGACCGCATGGGTTACACCACCAACGGCGTGATTCTGAACAAGAAGCACGTGTAAGCGAGGAACCGTGTATCTCAAGTCCCTCACGCTCAAAGGGTTCAAGTCGTTTGCCGACCGCGCCCATATGACGTTTGAGCCGGGCCTGACCGTCATCGTCGGTCCCAACGGCTCGGGAAAATCGAACATCTCCGACTCGATTCTGTGGGTCCTGGGCGAGCAGAGCGCCAAGCAGCTGCGCGGCCAGGCCATGGAGGATGTCATCTTCTCGGGCTCGTCGGCGCGCAAGCCGGTGGGTGTTGCCGAGGTCACGCTGGTGCTCGATAACTCGGACCATATGCTGCCCGTCGATTTTGACGAGGTCGCCATCACCCGTCGCATGTATCGCTCGGGCGAAAGCGAGTACCTCATCAACTCGAGTCCGTGCCGCCTGATGGACATTCAGGACATCCTGCACGATTCGGGCCTGGGCAAGGATACGCATTCCATCATCAGCCAGGGCAAGCTCGACGCCATTTTGCAGAGCCGCCCCGAGGAACGCCGTGCCCTCATCGAGGAGGCCGCCGGCATCTCCAAGCACAAGCGACGCAAGGAGCGTGCGCTCAAAAAGATTAAGTCGATGGACGAGCACCTGACGCGTGCCCGCGACATCAATAAGGAAATCGCCCGTCAGCTGCGACCGTTGGAGCGTCAGGTCGATCGCGCGCGCAAGTACAAAGAGCTGTCCTCGCGCGCGAACGAGCTTACGCAGATGCTAGCCGTCGACGAGCTGCGTTCGCTGCAGTCGCAGTGGAATGACTTGGAGAGCCGTTCCAAGGAAGGTGCCGCCGAGCTGGAGCTTGCGCAGTACCGCTTGGGCGAAAAGGAGCGCGAGCTCGAGAAGCTTCAGGTTATGCTCGAGGAAAAGGGCCTGTTTGTGGGCGACCTGGGCGAGCAGCGCCGTCATATGCAAGATGTGGTCGGCCGCATTAACTCCGACATGCGCCTGCTCGAGGAAAAGGGCCACAACATGGTGTCGCGCCTGTCTGACATGCGCGGGCAGATTTCGAGCTCCGAGCATCAGCGACGTCGCGTGGTCGAGCAGCTCGAGGACGCGCGTGCGCAGCTTGAGGAAGTGACCGGTGCGCACATGCAGGCTCAGGAGGACGTTGACGCCGCTGGTCCTGCCGCCGCTGAGCTCCACGAGCGTCGCGTTGCGCTCGACAATCAGATTTCGCAGCTCACGCGTGAGCAGCGCGATGTGCAGCGTGTGGCCGATAACGCCGCGCTCGAGCTCGCTAAGGTGAAGGATTCCTTGAGCAATGCCGAGGTCGAGGACAACATGTATGCCTCGCGCCTGGAGCAGATCGATGAACAGCTCGAGGAGGTCACGGCCTCGCTCGAGAGCCGTCGCGACCGCGCCGAGGAGCTTGAGGGCGCTCTTGAGGAAGCGCGCCAGGCTCAGGTTGATGCGCGTGAGGCCACCGAGACGGCACGCGCGGCCCTGAAGGACCTGCGTGCCCGCGAGAGCGAGGCGCGCAACAAGTTATCCGAGGTGCGCTCGGAGCTTGCCAGTCATAAGAAACTCGATGCCCGCATGGCCGACAGCTCGCCGCTCGTGAGCCGGCTGGTGGGTGCGCTGGGCGACGATGTCTCGGGTCGTCTGGGCGACGTGCTCGAGGCCCCGCGCGAGCTTGAGGGCCTGGTTGAGCAATTGCTCGCCGGCGATATCGATGCCCTGCTGTTCGACGATACGTCCGCGCTTGAGCGTGCCGGTCGTGCCGCTCTGGACCAGAAGAAGGCCTCGGGCGAGGCGCTGCTGGTGGCGCGCGGCGTGAGCGGCTTTACCGCCGCTGAGGGCGCTGCCGGTACCCGTCTGGTTGATCGTCTGTCCGTGCGCGCAGGCTACGGTCCCGTCGTCGAGGCGTTGCTCGGCGGATATTATGTAGTGGACGATCTTGCTGCCGCGCTGTCGGCGCCGGTCGTTGACGGCGTGACTTACGTGACCCCCGATGGCGCCCGCGTCGCCTGCGGCGGCCTGGTGCGCGTGGGCCTCGATGCCGGCGAGGCGTCGGGTGCCTTGGAGCGCAAGCGCCGTATCCGCGAGCTGGAGGGGCTTGAGCCCGATTTGGCCGCTGTGTTTGAGCATGTGTCAGGCCAGGTCGTTGAGGCCAATGCGGCCGTTGAGGAAGCGCGTGCCGCTGAGGGCGATGCCGCCGGCGAGATCGCCCGTCTTGAGGGCGAGCGCCGCTCGCTGCTTTCCGAGATCGGCCGTCTGGAGCAAAGCGCCAACAATGCCGAGGTCGAGCGCGTGCGCATCTCCAAGCGCCGCGAGCAGGCCTCCGAAGCCGTTCGCGCTGCGCGCCCGCGGGTTGATGAGCTCACCCGTTCGCGTGACGAGGCCCGCGCGCAGGCAAGCGATCTGGGCTTGCAGATTGCCGAGGCCAACGACGAACTCGACCGCGTTCGCCGTGACGATTCCGAGGCTGCCGGCAAGCTCGCCGACGCCAAGGTTCGCCTAGCCCAGACGAGTGAACGCCTGCGTTCGCTGAAGGGCCGCGTGCCCGACCTGGAGCATCGTCTTGAGGGCATCGACCGTCGTATCCGCGGAACACGCCAGGCTTCGCGCTCGCTCGAGCTGCTGCGCCTGCGCGTCGACCCTATGCACGAACGCTATTCTGCCCTGTTGGAACGCGCGTCGGATTGGGCAGCGCGCCTGCGTGACCAGGCCTCTCTGGAGGAGGCGGACTCCGCTTCGCTCAAGAAGACCATCGAGGATGCCAAGGCAGAGGTTGCCCGCGCTAAGGAGCGAGTCGATACCGCCTCCGCCACGCAAAACGAGTTCAAGGTCGCGCGTGGCAAGCTCGAGGTGCAGGTCGAGGCTGCCATCAAGGCCATTACCGCTGATGGCACCACGGTACTCGAGGAAGCGCTCATGCTTCCGGCGCCCACGGACCGCGATGCCGCCGAGCGCGAGCTCAACCAGCTCGTGCGCCAGATCAACAACCTTGGTCCCGTTAACCAAGTTGCCATGGAGGAGTATGAGCAGCTCAAGCGCCGCGCCGACTACATCGAAGAGCAGCTGGCCGATCTGGAGAGCGCGCGCAAGGCGCTCACCAAGATTACCGTGGCTATTGATCGCAAGATGCGCAAGGCGTTCCTGGTGACCTTCGAGAAGGTCGATGCGAACTTCCGCGAGATCTTCGCTATGCTCTTCCCGGGCGGTCAGGCTCATCTGGAGATGACCGATCCCGAGCATCCTGCCGAGACGGGTATCGAGGTCGTGGCGCAGCCGCGCGGCAAGCGCATCACCAAGATGATGCTCATGTCGGGCGGCGAGAAGAGTCTGACGGCGCTCGCCCTGCTCTTTGCCGTGTATCGCACGCGCACGGTGCCGTTCTATGTGCTGGACGAGGTCGAGGCGGCGCTCGATGACGCCAACCTGTCCAAGCTCATCGGCGCGCTCGATGTGTTGCGTTCCGATACGCAGCTCTTGGTTATCTCGCATCAGCGCCGTACTATGGAGGACGCTGACGTTCTCTATGGCGTCTCGATGCAAGCCGACGGCGTCAGTCGCGTCGTCTCGCAAAAACTCGATCGCGATACCGGAAAGGTCGTGAATGCATAATGGGATTCTTCGATGCTCTCTCGCGCGGACTTGAGCGCAGCCGCGAGGCCCTCAACGAGGTCTTTTACTTTGGCGGCGAGGTCGACGAGGATTTTTGGGAGGACCTGGAGGACACCCTCGTCATGGGTGACATGGGCGCCGAGGTCGCTATCAAGGTCTCCGATGACCTGCGCGATGCCGCGGCCAAGAAGAACCTCAAGACCGCCCCGCAGCTCCGTCGTGCCCTAGCCGAGCAGCTCGAACAGCACTTTGTGCCCATCGAGCGCGATCCTTTCGCCGATACGCCGAGCTGCGTGCTGTTTGTGGGCATCAACGGCGCCGGCAAGACCACGACGGTCGGTAAGATCGCGAGCGCCATGGCCGCCCGTGGCAAGAACGTCGTGATCGGTTCTGCCGATACGTTCCGCGCTGCCGCCATCGAGCAGCTCGATGTGTGGGGCCAGCGCGCTAGCGTCCCCGTCATTAAGCGCGACCGTGGCTCCGATCCGGCGAGCGTGTGCTACGACGTGCTCGACGAGGCCGACAAGCGCGGCAGCGACCTGGTGCTTATCGACACTGCCGGTCGTCTGCACACGAGCCCCGAGCTCATGCGCGAGCTTGCCAAGGTGGTCAATGTGACCCGTAAGCGCGCCGCCAATATGGCCGCCGGCCCCATGCCGGTTTCGGTCGTGCTTGTGATCGACGCCGCCACCGGCCAGAACGGTCTGAACCAGGCGCTCGAGTTTAACGAGGCACTGGGCTTGGACGGTATTATCATGACTAAGCTCGACGGCACGGCTAAGGGCGGTATCGCCATGGCCGTGGCCGAGAAGCTCAAGCTCCCGATCCTGCGCGTGGGCGTGGGCGAGCAGGTCGATGACCTGCAGGAGTTCAATGCCAAAGATTTCTGCCGCGCCCTGGTGGGCGAGTCCAATTAAGGAGTGACTAGTGTTTGATTCCCTGAGCGATCGCCTCAACGACACATTTGACCGCCTGCGTGGCAAGGGCAAACTGACCGAGGCCGATATCACCTCGGCCATGCGCGACATTCGCATGGCGCTGCTCGAGGCCGACGTCAACTTCAAGGTCGTCAAGGAGTTCGTCGCCAAGACCAAGGAGCGCTGCATGACCGCCGAGGTCATGGAGTCGCTGTCGCCGGCGCAAAACGTCGTCAAGATCGTGCTCGACGAGCTCACCGAGATGCTTGGCTCAACCGAGAGCAAGCTCGTCTTTAGTAACCGCATCCCCAATGTCATCATGCTTGTGGGTCTGCAGGGCTCCGGTAAGACCACGGCTGCCGTAAAGCTGGCCTACCTGCTCAAGAAGCAGGGCCGCTCGCCGTTGCTCGCCGCGTGCGACGTCTACCGTCCCGCTGCTGCCGACCAGCTGGCCACGCTCGGTGGCGAGATCGGCGTGCCGGTCTTCCGCGGTGACGGCGCGCACCCGGTCGACATCGCCAAGGGCGCCATCCAGGAGTCCGTCGACCACCTGCGCGACGTGGTCATCGTCGATACCGCCGGTCGTCTTCAGATCGATGAGCAGATGATGCAGGAGGCCGTCGACATCAAGAAGGCCGTCAAGCCCGACCAGGTGCTGATGGTCGTCGACGCTATGACCGGCCAGGACATCGTCAACGTTGTCTCGACGTTTGCCGAGCGCACCGACTTTGACGGCGTGATCATCTCCAAGCTCGACGGCGATGCTCGTGGCGGCGGTGCGCTTTCCGTGCGCCAGGTGACCGGCAAGCCCATTAAGTTCGTCAGCATGGGCGAGAAACCCGATTCGCTGGAGCCGTTCTACCCCGACCGCATGGCCAAGCGAATCTTGGGCATGGGCGATGTTGTCGGCATCATCGAGAAGGCCCAGGAGGCGGCCGACGCCGAGCAGCTCGAGGCTGCCGAGCGTATGCTGCGCGAGGGCTTTACCATGAACGACATGCTCGACCAGATGAAGGCCGTCAAGAAGATGGGCGGCATGAAGGGCATCCTGGGCATGCTCCCCGGCGGCCAGCGTGCGCTCAACCAGATGGGTGGCAACCTGGACGAAGGCATCTTCGACAAGAACGAGGCCATCATCATGTCGATGACCAAGGAGGAGCGCCTTCGTCCCTCCATCATCAACGGTCAGCGTCGCGCCCGCATCGCCAAGGGCGCCGGCGTGACCCCCACTGAGGTCAATAGCCTTATGAAGCAGTGGGGCGAGATGAATAAGATGATGGGCCGCATGCGCTCGATGGCCAATCAGGCGCAGGCCGGCGGCAAGAAGGGCAAGAAGGGTAAGAAGGGCAAAAAGATGCGCATGCCCAATATTCCCGGTCTGGATGCCATGGGCCTGGGCGGCATGGGCGGACTTGGGACGGGCGGTCCTAAGTCCGATATGGATCTGCTGCGCCAGATGGAAGCGCAGATGCGCAATAAGAAGTAACGACTGGTAGAGTCGTGTATGGCGAAGGCCGCCTGGATGGTATTCCAGGCGGCCTTCGTCGTTGGTGCGTTATATGTTGTGTGAGCAGACGCGTGATGGCATCGATTGCCTGCTGTTAGTGGCAGCTGCAGCCCTCGTGACCCTCGTTCTCGTGATGGCCGTGGCAACCGCAGGATCCGCCGTGCTCATGGATGTGCTCGTGGTCGTGGCCATGGCAATCGCAGGTGGCCTCGCCGGTCTGCGCGAGCGTGCCGGCAATGAGGGCCTCGACGCAGGCATCGCAGCTGCCCTGGGCGCCCGCATAGACCGTGATGCCGGCTTGGGCAAGCGCGTTGATAGCGCCGCCGCCGATACCGCCGCAAATGAGCGTGTCAACGCCACCTTTGGCAAGCAGGCCCGCCAAGGCGCCGTGGCCGGTGCCGCCGGTGCCTACGACCTGCTCGTTGAGCACCTTGCCATCCTGGATGTCGTAGATCTTGAACTGCTCGCTGCGGCCAAAGTGCATAAAGATGTTGCCGTTGTCGTACGTCGTTGCCACCCTCATGGTGTCGACCTCCTTTGCTGGCCATGCGGCCGTTGTCGTGGTGATGGGGGAGTATGCGATATTGCCGCCCTCGATAACGAGCGCCCGTCCGTTGACCAGCGCATCGGCCACCTTGCGATGCGCGCGGCTGCAGATTGCCGTCACCGTGGCGCGGGCAATGCCCATGTGCTGGGCGACTGCCTCTTGGTTAAGGCCTTCCAAGTCGCACAGGCGCAGCACCTCGAGCTCGTCGACTGTCATATCGATGGCATCGCCGCTCGCCAGGCCATCGGGGGTAAAACCGCGATATTCGGGGATGATCCCGACGCGGCGCAGTTTCTCGCGTCTTCCTGCCATGCGCACTCCTTATCTGACATATGTCAACAATAGAATAGCGAACGTGCAGATTTGCGCAATGAATTTCTGGCATATGTCAGAAAATGAGGGCTTATGTTTGGGCTGTGGGGCCGCGTGCGCCTGGGCTACAATGAATCTCGCTTGTAGGCGACTGACAGGAGGGTCAATGAGCAAAGCTGATCAACAGTTTGTAACCATGTGCCGCGATATCTTGGACCATGGCACCACCACCGAGGGCCAAAAGGTCCGCCCGGTGTGGGAGGACGGCACCCCTGCCTATACCATTAAAAACTTTGGTGTCACGGCGCGCTATGATCTGCGCGAGGAGTTCCCCGCGCTCACCCTGCGTCGTACGGCGCTTAAGTCTGCCATGGACGAGATTCTGTGGATCTATCAAAAGAAGTCCAATAACGTGCATGACCTCAACAGCCATATCTGGGATGAGTGGGCCGATGAGACCGGTTCCATCGGTAAAGCCTACGGCTATCAGATTGGTCAGAAGAGCCATTACGCCGAGGGCGACTTCGACCAGATTGACCGTGTACTGTACGACCTTAAGCACACGCCGTATAGTCGCCGCATTATGACCAATACGTACGTGTTTAGCGATCTGTCCGAGATGCACCTTTATCCATGCGCCTATAGCGTGACCTATAACGTGACGCAGCGTCCTCAGGACGACAAGCCGACGCTCAACATGATTCTCAACCAGCGCAGCCAGGACATTTTGGCCGCGAACAACTGGAACGTGTGCCAGTACGCCATTTTGCTGATGATGGTCGCGCAGTCGGTCGATATGATTCCCGGTGAGCTGCTGCACGTGATCGCCGACGCCCATATCTATGATCGTCATGTCGATATCGTCCGCGAGCTTATCGAGCGTCCGCAGTTTGCGGCACCCAAGGTAACGCTCAACCCCGATGTGCATGACTTCTATGCGTTTACGACCGATGACCTGATCGTCGAGGGCTATGAGCACGGCCCGCAGGTCAAGAACATTCCCATTGCGGTGTAGGTGGTGCTCATGACGTGTAAGCTATCTGCTATCGTCGCCGTGTGTGACGATTGGGGCATTGGGTGCGAGGGCGACATGGTGGTGTCCAATCGCGCCGATATGCGCCATTTTGTGGCCTGCACCAAGGGCTGCCCGGTTATCATGGGACGCAAGACGCTGCTGAGTTTTCCCGGCGGGCGTCCTCTCAAGAACCGCCGCAATATCGTGCTTACGCGCGATATGGGCTTTACCCACGAGGGCGTCGACGTGGTGCATAGCGTTGACGAAGCGCTCTCTGCGGTTGCCGATGAGCTCGTTGCCTGGGTGATCGGTGGCGGCGATGTCTATCGGCAGTTTTTGCCGTACTGCGTGGAGGCCGAGGTCACTCATAACCACTGCGTCCATCCCGTGGACACGTACTTTCCCGACTTGGACGCCGATCCCGCGTGGGAGATTGCGCAGCGTAGCGGGGTCGCGACGATTGCCGCCGGTGAGGGTGACGAGGGCGTCGATTATGAGTTCGTGACGTATCGTCGCATCGAGGCGTAAATCGTCTGGCGTGAACGGTATCATCGGGTTGATTGAATGCATGGGGCGGCGCTTAGCGTCGCCTCGTTTGGTATAGATGTGCTGTAAAGAAGGGTGCGGGCTGGCTGCTATGACTGATGCCGTTGAGGTTCTGCGAATTGATTCGCTCGAGGACGAGCGGCTCGATGCCTACGTGCGACTGACCGAGCGTGAGCTTCGCTGCGTGCTGGAGCCGCAAAAGGGCATCTTTATTGCGGAGAGCGCCAAGGTCATCGAGCGTGCCGTGCGCGCCGGATATGAGCCGGTGAGCTTTCTTCTGGGCGAGCGCTGGCTCGACCAGATGATGCCGCTGTTTGACCAGCTTGTCGTGCGCGAGGGAGCGGGTCCGGTTCCCGTGTTCGTGGCCTCCATGGAGCTCATGGAGCAGTTGACGGGCTTTAACGTGACGCGCGGCGCGCTGGCGGCGTTCCGTCGCCCGCGTCAGATTCCGGTTGATGAGTTCTTGGGCGGCGTCGTCGAGGCGGCGGGGGATCGTCCGGTGCGCGTGTGCGTGCTTGAGGGTATTGTCGATCACACCAATGTTGGCGCGATTTTCCGCTCGGCTGCCGCATTGAACGTTGACGGTATTTTGGTCAGCCCGACGTGCTGCGACCCGCTGTACCGTCGCTCGGCCCGCGTGAGCATGGGCACCGTGTTTCAGGTGCCGTGGACGCGCATTGGCAGCGAGGCTCGTGTGTGGCCGCATGATGGCCTGAGCGCGTTGCACGATGCCGGTTTTTCGTGTGCCGCTATGGCGTTGACGGACGATTCCGTATCGCTGGACGATCCCGTGCTGCAGGAGATTGACCGCTTGGCAATCTTTATGGGTACCGAGGGTGCCGGCTTGGGCGCCAAGACCATTGCCGGCTGTGACCACGCGGTGCGCATTCCGATGGCGCACGGGGTCGATTCGCTTAACGTGGCCGCGGCGAGCGCCGTCGCCTTTTGGCAGCTGTGCCCGCACGTGAGCAATGAGTATCACTACCAGCCGGGTTTGTATCACTAGGCAGTTTTCCGCACCGCGCTCTAATTCGGGGTGTTTCGGTCGCCGCCAGTCGGTGCTAAGCTAGTATTGGCTTTGGTCTTAAATTGCCGTTATGTTGTTTGACGTATGCTGGCGGGGAGGGCGTGTGGCTAAGAAATCTACGGCTATCGATGTAACGCAGGGTGTCATTTGGCAACAGCTGCTGTCGCTGTGCGTTCCCATCTTTTTTAGTTCGTTTTTTCAGCAGGCCTACACGCTTATCGGTACGTATATCGTTGGCCAGTTTGGCGGCAAGCTCGCGCTGGGTGGCATTCAAGCCACGATGGTGCTCACCGAGCTCTGCATTGGCTTTTGCGTTGGCGTCGGCGCCGGCTGCGCGGTCATTACCGGTCAGTATTTTGGCCAGCACGATGATGAGCGACTGAGTCGTTCGGTCCATACAGCCATGACGCTCGCGCTGGTGGGCGGTATCGCTTTCTCGATTCTTGGCATAGTGTTCGTTGAGCCCATGCTGGTGCTTATGAACACGCCGCATGAACTATTGGCCGAGGGTGTGGCCTATGCTCGCTGTTATTTTGCCGCGATGGTTGCGGCGCTGCTGCTGAATATGGGAACCGCACTGCTGCGTGCCGTGGGCGACACGCGCGGGCCCGCCGTGATCATTGCCTCTGGCTGCCTTGTTAACGTGGTGCTGGATATCATCTTTGTCGCTGTGTTGCATATGGAGGCGCTGGGCTGCGGCATCGCAGTGGCGCTGACCATTTGCTCCAATGCAACGATGATCGTGTTGCGCATGATGCGCGCTCCGGGTGCATGGCGTCTTTCGCTGTCTAAGCTCGGTATCGATCGCGGTATTTGCAAGAGTATGATCTCGTGTGGTCTGCCACTCGGTTTTCAATCGGCTGCCTATTCGATCTCGAACGTGCTGATCCAGGTGTCGGTTAATTCGTTTGGCGCCGATGTCACGACTGCTTGGGGTCTATCTGGGCGCCTGGATGGCATTATCTGGATGGTGACCGAGGCGCTCGGCGTATCGATCACTACGTTCTCGGCGCAGAACTTTGGCGCGCGCAACTACGAGCGCATGCGCAAGGGCTACCATACGTCGCTCGTGCTGTCGTTTATGCTCATTGGTGGCCTGTCTGCCGTGCTGCTGGTGTTCTCGGGTCCGTTGTCGCGTCTGTTTGTCGACGATGCTTCGATTTCGGCGTACACCACGACCATCCTCCATTTCATTGCGCCGTTCTATGCGATTTTCTCGATTATCGAGAACGCCTCGGGTTCCATCCGCGGCGCCGGCGTGAGTCTGCAGCCTATGATGCTCACCATCTTTGGCACCGTCGTACTCAGAGTGATTTGGGTGTTTGCGATCATGCCCTTCGATCCGTCGCTCGAGCATCTACTGCTGGTCTACCCCGTAACCTGGCTCATCACGGCCACGCTGTTCACCATCTACCACCACAGCGGCAACTGGCTAGGTCGCGCCACCGCCTAGCTCATCCGTCGGATACCCCTGATAAGTTGCGGTGAAATAGTTCCTGAAAAGCCCTTGCGGACCGTCAAACAAGTACTATTCCACCGCAACTTCCTTATGAGCTGTAGGTGTTGGCGGAAAACGAATCAATTAGTATTCGATGCCTTGGCGGGCTAGGAGGTCTTCGTCGAAGTAGTGTTTGATGGGACGCATTTCGGTGACTAAGTCCGCGAGGTCGGCCAACGGCAGCAGCCCGCGGCCGGTGAGCACGAGTTCCGTGGTGGCGGGCTTTATCGCGATCAGCGCTTCGACATCCTCGCGTGTCACGAAGCCGCGGCGCATAGCCTCGCCGAGTTCGTCCAAAATCAGAACGTCGACCTGTGATATCTGCTCGTGTGCTAGCTCCAGAATCTGTGCCGCGCAGGCCTCGGGCGTGTCGCGGTCGGCTTGTACGATGCGCAGACCCAAACGGGGCGCCGCATCATGCTCGGCGCAGTGCAGTTTCTTGGCAGACTGCAGCCTAAGAACGTTAAGTCCATAGCCCGTGGCGCGCAGCGCGAGCCCCAGCGCAGCCGTCGTCTTGCCCTTGCCGTCGCCTGTATAGATTTGAACATTGCCGACTTACAGTGATGCCATCTCTGTCCTTTCGTGCCCGGCGTCGGTTTATCGTCGCTCGGGTTGGGTATTCTAGAAACCATTATCAACCCCAGTAGATGGAGTTCAAGCAGATGGAGATGGATGACAACAAGCGTAGACGGAATATGATCCTCTACGTGCTCATCGCCTTCGTCGTCTACCTCGTGCTCTCGACCGTTCTGTTCCCCAACATCGGTCACACGCAGCAGATTACGAAGACCGACTACTCGACGTTTGTCAAAGCGCTCGATAAGAAGAGCGTCGACAAGGTCGAGTACAACACGGACGATTACACCATTTATTACACCAAGAAGGGCGAGGACGAGAACATCGCCTATAAGACGACCGGTGTGCCGAATGATGCGGGCTTTACCGATCGCGTGCTTGAGTCTGGCGCTTCGCTGGAGTCGGTCGTTCCCGATAAAAACTCGGGTTTGATGACCTACTACCTGCTCACTCTCATTCTTCCCATGGCGATTTTCTTCCTCATCGGTTGGTGGCTTAACCGCCGCATGAAGAAGGCTATGGGCGATGACGGCCCGTCGATGAACTTTGGTGGCGGCGGTTTTGGCGGCGGCGGACTGGGTAAGTCCGGCGCGCGCGTGATCGCCTCCAAGGACGTGGGCGTGACCTTTAAGGACGTCGCCGGCCAGGAAGAGGCCAAGGAGTCTCTCAAGGAGGTCGTCGACTTTCTGGAGAAGCCGCAGCGCTACGAGGAGATCGGCGCCAAGCTGCCGCGCGGTGCTCTCCTTGTTGGCCCTCCGGGTACCGGTAAGACCCTGCTTGCCAAGGCTGTTGCCGGCGAGGCCGGTGTTCCGTTCTTTAGCATTTCGGGCTCTGAGTTCGTTGAGATGTTTGTTGGTCGCGGCGCTGCAAAGGTTCGTGACCTGTTTAAGCAGGCCAAGGAAAAGGCCCCGTGTATCGTCTTTATCGATGAGATCGATACCATCGGTAAGAAGCGCGATGGCGGCGGCTTTAGCGGCAACGACGAGCGCGAGCAGACGCTCAATCAGTTGCTGACCGAGATGGATGGCTTCGATAACCACAAGGGTATCGTTGTCCTTGCCGCAACCAACCGCCCCGACAGTCTCGATCCCGCTCTACTGCGCCCCGGTCGTTTTGACCGCCGCATCCCCGTCGAGTTGCCCGATCTGACCGGCCGTAAGAACATCCTCGAGCTCCACGCCAAGAGTGTGAAGACCGAGCCGCCGATCGATCTGACCGCGATTGCCCGTGCCACGCCCGGTGCCTCGGGCGCCGACCTGGCCAATATCATCAACGAGGGCGCCCTGCGCGCCGTTCGCGAAGGTCGCAAGCGTGCAACCCAGGACGACTTCGAGGAGTCGGTGGAGGTCGTCATTGCCGGTCAACAGCGTAAGTCCACGGTGCTTTCCGACCACGAGAAGCAGGTCGTTTCCTACCATGAGATCGGCCATGCCATTGTTGCCGCTCGCCAGAAGGGCTCTGCGCCTGTCACGAAGATCACCATCGTGCCACGCACGAGCGGTGCTCTGGGCTACACCATGCAGGTCGAGGAGGATGAGCGCTTCCTGACCACACGCCAGGAGGTCCTGGATAAGCTCGCCGTCTACTGCGGTGGCCGTGCGGCCGAGGAGCTCATCTTTGGTGAGATGACGACTGGCGCCGCCAACGATATCGAGCAGGCCACCAAGCTCGCCCGCAACATGGTGACGCGCTTTGGTATGTCCGACGAGTTTGGCATGATGGCGCTCGGTACCGTCCAGAATGCGTACCTCAACCAGGATACGTCGCTCACCTGCGCCCCCGGTACGGCCGAGCGCGTGGACGCGATTGTCGCCAAGCTGATCGAGGATGCGCACGACCGCGCCCTGCAGATCCTGAAGGAGAACAAGTTCAAGCTCCACGAGCTGGCTCGTTATCTGTACAAGAAGGAGACGATCACGGGCGAGGAGTTCATGAATCTCCTCACGCGCGAAAATCCGCTGATGCCGAAGCAGCAGTAATACTAGTTGCGCAGTGTCAATCGCGCCATTTGAGTTTCTATCTCAAATGGGGCGTTTTGTTTGGGAGGGATATGTATGAAGATCGTGGTGAGTGCCTGCTTGATGGGCGAGAGCTGCAGATATAACGGGCTCGATAACTACCATCGCGAACTGGTCGAAGCGTGCGAACGTACGGGGACCGAGGTCCTGTTGGTGTGCCCTGAGGTCTTTGGCGGTCTGCCCACACCGCGCAAGCCGTCCGAGATTGTGAACGGAGAGGTTCGTACCTGCGAGGGCATATCGGTCGATCGCGAATTTCGCCTGGGTGCCCAACGAGCGCTCGATATGTGCGAGCAGGCGGGCGGGCCGGAAGAGATCGCCGCGTGCATCCTGCAGGACCGTAGTCCCTCGTGCGGCGCGGGTCGCATCTACGACGGAACATTCAGCGGCGCCCCTACGGCGGGCAACGGCGTCTTCGTTGATTTACTGCTCCGCCACGGTTATCGCGTGATCCCGGCTAGCGAGTTCGACCCCAGCATGCTGGAGCAATAAAAAACCACCACAAAGGTACTGCTCCCTTGTGGTGGTTTTGGGTTAGAGCTAGAGGGTGTGGCCGTAGGCGTTGGCAGCTTTGATGGCGGCGGCGAATTTTTCGTCGGTGAAGGGCTCGGGGTTTCCCTGCTTCCACTCGTTGGTGGCGTGCGCGTATTCGCACAGGGCCGGGATATCTGCCTCGGTAAGGCCAACCTGCTCAAGCGTTACGGGCAGCCCCATCTGCTTGTTAAAGGCGGCGTAGCGCTCAAGGTTCTCGGTATCGCCCGTATAGGCAAACAGTACCAGCACGCCCAGGCTCACGACCTCGCCATGCAGGTAGGTGCCCTCACGCGGAATGCTGCAGGTGGCGTTGTAGAACGCGTGCGCCACGCTCGAGTTGTAGTAATAATCGTTCTGGTTGGTCAGGTTCGAGACATAGCCCGTGTTGACAACGATGTCGAGCGCGATCTGCTTGACGGCCTCGCTCGACAGATTCTGGCGCACATCCTCAAGACCCTGCACACCATAGGTAAACAGCGGCTCGGAGCAGGTGTGGGCGAGTGCCAGGCCAAGACCGGCGGTGTGCTCCAGGTTGCCGGCGCTCGTGGCGTATTCGACCTCGGGCTGCTTAGACAGGGCATCGCCCACGCCGGCCCAGAAGTACTCTGCCGGTGCCTCGGCGATGATCTTGGGGTTGATGAAGATGTGCGCCGGTCGGTTGGGGTACGAATAGCCCTCGAGCGAGCCATCGTCATTGTAGACAACGGCAATGGCGGTCGCGGCCGAGCAGTTGGAGCAAATCGTCGGTACGGTAAAGACGATCTTCTTGAGCTCGATGGCCGCCGTCTTCACAGTGTCGAGTGCCTTGCCGCCGCCACATGCGATGAGCACGTCGGCTTCCTGGCAGGCAGGGGAGTTCACGACCTTGGCGATATTGGCACGCGTACTGTTGGTGCCATAGACGCGCGTCTCCAGGACCTCGACATCGGTACCTTCAAGTGCCGCCTCGATTCCCGGCAGCGCCGCAGCCAGGGCTCGCTTGCCGCCAATGATGGCGACCTTGGTCGCTCCGTACTCGGCCAGTGCGGCGGGCAGCTCGGTAAAGCAATCCTCGCCAACGGTATAATCACTCATTCCAATCGTGCGCATGGCAACCTTCTTTCTTTCGATAAAGTGCTTTCAGGTATTTTGCTCCTAGAGAAGGTCCACAGCCGCGAGAAATTTCGAACGTATAAAACCAGTGTTGAGGGTTTTTCGCCGGCGCGGAACGTGCTAGCATACTCCGCATAAGCGTTGATGGGGACGAGTAGTCGGCCGTCCGCATGTTACAGAGAGCGGGGAGCGCTGAGAACCCGTGCATGCGACCGATGAAAATCACCCCGGAGCTGCGGTCCCAACGGACGCGTCGCACAGGCTCGTCCTAGTAGATATCGCCGAGATGGTCGTCGATACAGGCCAGCCGAGTAACGGATGCGAGCGCGCGAATACGCGGGCGAGGGCATCTAAGCTGGGTGGTTAAACGAAGAGCTTTTGCGGGCGTACAGTCCGTTTTGTGGCGCTTCGTCCCAGCTTGTAGGGACGGGCGCTTTTTTGGTGCCCAGCGGGCGTGCGCGCCCATGACATGAAAGGGGTACCGTGGCAAACGAGTACAAGCAGACGATGAATCTGCCCAAGACCGGTTTTCCCATGCGTGCCGGTCTTTCCAAGTCCGAGCCCAAGCGACTCAAGGACTGGCAGGACAACAAGGTCTACGAGCAGGTTCTGAAGAAGAACGAGGGTCACAAGAAGTTCGTGCTGCACGACGGCCCTCCGTACGCCAACGGCCCGATCCACATCGGCCACGCCATGAACAAGATCTCCAAGGACATGATCAACCGTTACTGGATGATGCAGGGCTATGAGGTTCCATATGTCCCCGGTTGGGATTGCCATGGCCAGCCGATCGAGCATAAGGTCGAGGAGAAGCTCGGCACCGAGAAGTTCAACCAGACCTCCACGGCTAAGATCCGCGAGCTTTGCAACAAGTTCGCTGTCGAGAACATCGAGCTGCAGAAGGCCGGCTTCCGTCGCCTGGGCGTGCTCGGCGATTGGGACAACCCCTATCTGACGCTCTATCACCAGCATGACGCCGCCGACATCGAGGTTTTCAAGGCCATGTTCGACAAGGGCATGATCTATCGCGGTCACAAGCCCGTTCACTGGTGCAAGCACTGCCATACCGCACTTGCTGAGGCCGAGATTGAGTACTCCGACGAGACGAGCCCGTCCATCTTCGTGCGCTTTGAGATGACCTCCAAGCCCGCCGGCCTCGAGAACTTCGACGGCCCGGTTGACTTTATCATCTGGACGACCACGCCGTGGACCATCCCCTCCGACCAGGCAGTTTCTCTCAAGCCCGGTGCCGCCTACGTCGCCGTTGAGCACGACGGCCGCGCCGAGGTCATGCTCGAGGACCTAGCTCCCAAGTGCTGCGAGGAGTTTGGCTGGGAGTACACCCCGGTTGTGGTCGACGGCAAGCCCTATGTGGTTCCCGCCGAGACCTTCCATCACATTCACTATAAGCAGCCGATCTTTGACGGTGTCGAGGGCGTTGCGCTGTTGGCCGATTACGTCGGTGTCGATGACGGTACCGGTATCGTCCACAACTCGCCCGGTCACGGCGTCGACGACTACTTCGCCTGCCTCAAGGAGGGCATCACCGACATTTGCATGCCGGTCGATGACGACGGCAAGTTCTACACCGGCGAGGAGTTTGGCACCGGCGGCCCCTTC
>URRT01000015.1 GCA_900550355.1 uncultured Collinsella sp. | reverse complement strand
CAAAGAATTCTGCGCTGTGATCCGGCGGCTGGAGCCGGCTGCCGTGCCTCAGGCTCCCTACGATGCAGGCGCCGCCGTGCAGGGCTTTCTGACTGGCTATCAGACCATGGACCTGCTCGCGTCGCTCGCCTTCGGCATCATCATCGCCGAGACCATCCACGAGTTGGGTGTTACCGATGACAAGTGCGTGGCCTTCGAGATTTCGCGTTCCGGTGTGATCGCCGGCGTGCTCATGGCCATCATCTACTGCGGCTTGGGCCTTGCCGGTATGCAGCTCGGCACCGTGATGCCCGACGCTACCAACGGCGCCGCCATCCTCGCCCGTTCGGCCTCCATGCATTTTGGGCTTGCCGGCACGGTCGTGGTCTTTGCGATCTTTTTCCTTGCCTGCATGAACGTGTGCATCGGTCTTATTAGCTGCTGCTCGCGTTACTTCTGCGAGACGTACGTGGTTGAAGGGGGAGTGGAGGCCTCCGAGGAGGCCATGCGCCGTCCCTTTGCGGTTCTCGCCTTTGTGTTCGCAGCGTTTTCGTGCGTGCTCTCCAACGTGGGCCTCGACGTGATCCTTATGTTCTCGGTGCCCATGCTCAACGCCTTGTATCCCGTTGCTATCGTGCTGGTTCTCATGGGTTTGGTACACGGCTTTTGCGACGCTCATCCGCAGGTGTGGATCTGGGTCGGCGGCGTGGTCGCCGTGCAGAGCGTGATCACCTCGGTCCGCGATGCGTTCGTTGCGGGCGCGTGGCTGCCGTTTGATGCGCTACCCCTGGCAGACATCGGTGCCGCGTGGGCGCCGGTTGCCGTGGTTGCCTTTGTGATCGGTCTGCTCCATAGTCGTTTTGTCGCACATTCGAGGAGCTAAGGCATCAATGCTTGCACAGGCGGGGAGTCTCCCCTATAATTTCCTTCGCTTTGGGACACGCAAGGTTTAGACCTTAGCTGCTCAACACCTTCGGGACGTGGCGCAGTTTGGTAGCGCGCCTGCTTTGGGAGCAGGATGTCGCAGGTTCAAATCCTGTCGTCCCGACCATATCTTGCGGGCGTAGTTCAATGGTAGAACCCCAGCCTTCCAAGCTGATGACGCGGGTTCGATTCCCGTCGCCCGCTCCATAGGATAGATGAATGGCTCTGATTCCTTTTGGGACCAGAGCCATTTTCATATACATGCCGGGACCCCACATCCCCTCCTAAGTTGCGGTGAAATACGGACTGTTTTCCGGCTTTTATGGCCCATGTAGTCCGTATTTCACCGCAACTATTTGTAAGGTTGGATTCCGATGCCGTTGGGAGGGTCGTAGCGACCGTCTACCGAGAGTGTAAATATTTTTTGAACCTTTGACCTGCGACGTCAAGCTTTTGGTCAGCTTTTGGCAAGGCCTACGGACGGAAGCATGCGATAGCGTAATGGTATTCTCTCCGCCGTGACGGTTATGGGGTTGGCCATGCTCGATAAAGGCAAACATATTCCGCAGTCATATGCAAGGATGCTATTCTCGGCCCTTGGAATTCATCAAGATGGACAGCTGCTTATAACAATTGATCCTTGGGATGAACGTCGTGCGCGCGAGCTTATGCAGGAAGAGCTCATGCTTCGTCTTTACAACCATGTGTATGCGGATCCGGTCTATTGGAATAATCTTGGGGTTGAAGATCGCATCTTTCAGCTGGCATCCGCTATTGCGGTCGTTGAACCGGATGCTGTGTTTTGCGGATCGACGGCAGCGCTGCTCTACGGCATCGGCTCTGCGTATACGCTACTGGATAAAGTGCAAGTGCTGCTGCCGCGGTCTACAAGGCGTGATACGTATGAGTTCGTTGAATACAAGCGCTGGCGGGCGGGCGAAGTGTGGCGGCTCGGTCTGTTTACGCTGACGGATCCGTATCGAACGGTTGTTGATATCGCCCGAAAGAGCGCCTTTCGCTATGCGCTGGGCTATGTCGATGGTTTGGCCCGTGAGTACGATGTCGAACGCGAAGAGCTGCGAGCATATGCGCAGGCAAATTGCCGAGGGCTGCATGGCATCGCGCGTGCTTTTGACGTTTTTGAGCATATGGACTGCAGGTCAGACAATGGCGGCGAGTCCGAGGCGAGAGCAGCGATGATTCTCGCTGGGGTTGCCGCGCCTGAGCTTCAAGTTGAGATAACGCGACCGGGAAACGCTGGTTATTATCTAGCAGATTATGGCTGGCAGATGCCAGACGGATCATGGACGCTGGCAGAGCTGCATGGGCTAGGTAAGTTTGAAGACGAAACTCAAAATGATCCAGAGCAAGCGGCGGCAAAAACCTATCGAGCGGCTCTTATGCGCGACGCGAACCTTCGCTCCATGGGCCACAACGTCATTCATTTCAAACTCTCGGACACCTACGACGTAGAATCGTTCGGTGCCATGATGCGCGGTTACGGCATTCCGACAACAAAACCCTACGCCGACTCCCGATAGCGAAATCGTTTGCGGTCCACCTTCAATAAGTTGCGGTGAAATACGGACTGTTGAGGCCTTTAAAGGCATAAATCAGTCCGTATTTCACCGCAACTTAGGAGGGGGTGGGGTTAGCTGCGGGGGCGGTGGCGGAGCTTGTCGATGGTGGAGTCGGTGCTGTGGCCGCGGGCGTCGGTGCTTCGACTGCGGGCTTCGACGACGCGGTCGCGAGCGTCGGCTGCGGTTTGGCGTTTGCGGCGGTAGTCGATCATGCCTTGGATGATGGGCTTGCCAAAGCTCACGACATCATCGTTGTAGATGGCGGTTCGGGCTGCGAGGAGGCAGTCGGAAAAGTCCATATGGGTCTTGCCAAAGAGTTTGATGGCAAGGGCGACAACAGTGGGCTCGTCGACCATGACGTCATCGAGCAGCCTTTTCATGGCCGCAGCAATCTCAACGCGGGGAACCTTATAGACGTCGCGCAGCGTGACCACGACGCGCGTGATGATTTCGGGGTAGACACGAGCGGTGCGCGTGGCGATGACTTTGGCGGCGCGCGGTGACAGGACCTCGTCGTCGTCAAGCAGGTAGCGTAGGATGACGGTCTCGTCGATGATGGTGCTACTCATGGATATCTACTTCCTCGGGACCCAAAACCGACTCGTCGCTTTCTGTGGCTAGGTATTCAATCCAGGCATTGCGCTCCTCGGAGCGGCGATTGGGGTCCCCATATGCTTTGAGCAGTCCATAGGCGGCCGTGCCGTCCTTGGAGCGCACGGCGAACGGCTGAAAGGGGAGCTTGCGCATCAAAATACTCTGCGCGACAAATAGACGGACAGCCTCGGCGAGCGATGTGCCCATGGCGTCGTAGAGACGCTCGGCATGCTGCTTGTCTTCCTCGCGAATGCGCACCTGCAGGATGGCTCGTTTTTGAGTCGATGACATCACTGGCCTCCCTTAATGAGCGTGCAATTTGAATAGTCAAATACAACATCGGCTAATAATAGCCAATCTTACAACCACTACTTTATTGCACTAGAGTAATTGAGCGTAAATGATATTACAAACGTACTACATCCTTCAGAAACAAGCGTGAAATCTCCCTTGGATGTACGCATGTAATACACTCACCTTTATAGCTTCTAGAGAATAATTCCAACCTGCCAAAACCCCTGCAATACACCCGTATTGCAGGGCCTATGCTCAAGTTTGCCACCTGCAACTGCGTATATTTAACCTGTATATCGTTGGAGGAATTCTATCGAAGTGCCTGTTTCGCCGCATGCACTCGATACGCCGATGCCGGACCACGGGCGGTCCGGGGCAACGTCGGCAGGGTCTCTCCGGCATGGGATTCAGGAGGGAGTGAACAACATGGGCAATAAACGAGTCGTGGCTGATTCTTCACGCTGCATTGGGTGTCAAACCTGCATGGCGGCGTGCATCGAGGCACACGATATTCCCGGCAACATCGCCGCACCTCGCTTGCGCGTAACGCGCACCTACGAGATTTCCGCGCCGGTGGCATGTCACCACTGCGAGGACGCTCCGTGCGCCAAGGCCTGCCCCACGGGTGCTTTGTTCTTTGATCCAAAGAACCATCGCATCGGCGTCAACGAGGACAACTGCATCGGTTGCAAGAGCTGCGTCATGGCCTGCCCCTTTGGCGCCGTGAGCGTGGCGACCACGCAGGTCCCCGTCTTGATGGGCGACGTTCGCGTGGGTTCGCAGACTAAGAGCTTCGTGCTCAAGTGCGACCTGTGCGTGGACCGTCCCGGCGGTCCGGCGTGTGCCGAGGCGTGCCCGACCAAGGGCCTCACCCTGGTGGACGAGGAGCGTCTGGCAGAACTGACTGCCGAGCGTGCCCGCGCCACCATCGAAAACGAGGCGTAAGCGTCGGGCGACAGGCCCAATGATTGTCAAATAAGTACCGAGTATTCGGTAGCAGAGAAAGGAAGGAGGGTGTCATGGAGAAGCATAAAGTGATCTGCCCGTATTGCGGCGCCGGTTGCCAGTTTAACCTCTTGGTCCAAAACGGCCAGGTCGTGGGTACCGAACCGCTCAACGGCATCACCAACCAGAGCGAGCTGTGCCTTAAGGGCATGAGCGGCTACGACTTCATCAACGACACCAAGATCTTGACTCCTCGCGTACTGCACCCGATGATCCGTCGCACCAAGGGCGCGGATCTTGAGCGCGTAAGCTGGGACGAGGCACTGGATTTCACCGCATCTAAGATGCAGGCCATAATTGACGAATATGGTCCTAACGCTGTCATGACCACCGGCTCTTCGCGAGGCGGCGGCAATGAGGCGAACTACGTCATGCAGAAGTTTACGCGTGCGTGCATCGGCACCCACAGCGTGGACAACTGCGCCCGTACTTGACACGGCCCTACTGTCCTCGGTCTGATGGACACGGTTGGTTCAGGTTGCATGTCATGCTCCATCCCCGGTATGGAGGATGCGGGCTGCATTTTCCTCTTCGGCTATAACCCTGCCGATTCGCACCCCATCGTCGCAAGGCGTATCGTGCGAGCCAAAGAAAAGGGTTGCAAGATCATCGTCGCCGACCCGCGCCATATCGAAACCGCGCGTATCGCCGATCTCTACCTTCCGATCAAGAACGGTTGCAATGTCGCGTTCCTCAACGCCTTTGCCAACTGCTTGGTCAACGATGGCCTCTACGACAAGGAATTCGTCGCCGAGCACACGAACGGCTTTGACGAATGGTGGGAGACCATCAAGAACTACACTCCCGAATCCGTACAGGACATCACGGGTGTCGAGCCCGCGCTGATCCACCAAGCTGCCGAGATGTACGCCACGGCGAAGCCCTCTGCCATCATTGGCTGGGGTATGGGCGTATGCCAGCAGAAGCAGAACCTGAAGACGGTGCACACCATCGCCTCCATCGCCTGCGTTGCCGGCCAGATCGGCAAACCCAATTCCGGCCTCGCGCCCGTGCGTGGCCAGAACAACGTCCAGGGCTCCTGCGATATGGGCATGCTGCCCAACCTGTACCCTGGCTACCAGAAGGTCACCGACCCGGCAGTGCGTGCCAAGTTTGCCAAGGCTTGGGGCGTGCCCGAGGAAAAGCTCCCGCTCGAGGAGGGCTACAAGCTCACCGACTTGGGCCACCTGGTCGACGAGGGCAAGGTGCACTGCTTCTACAACTACGGCGAGGACCCGGTGCAGACCGAGCCCGATTCGGCCGGTATGCGCAAGACGCTCTCCGAGCTGGATCTGTTCATCTGCCAGGACATCTTTATGACGCAGACGACCATGCTCGCCGACGTCATCCTGCCCGCTACCTCTTGGGGCGAGCACGAGGGTGTCTTTACCGCATCCGACCGTAGCTTCCAGCACTTTGACGCGGCCGTTCCGCCCAAGGGCGAGTGCCGTCACGACTGGGAGATCTTCGCGGACCTGTCTACGCGTATGGGCTACCCCATGCACTACGACAACACCGAGCAGATCTGGAACGAGTGCATTAGCCTGTGCCCCAACTTTGTGGGCGCGACCTACGAGAAGATGGCTCCCGAGGGCGGCTACGCCCAGTGGCCCGTCAAGAGCACCGATGTGAACGACCACGGTACGCCCGACATGTTCGCTGGTGGCAAGTTCACCACCAAGGACGGCCGCGCCAACCTGATGGCGCACGACTGGGAGGCGCCCTCCGAGCTTCCCGATGATGAGTACCCGCTCATCCTGTGCACCGTCCGCGAGGTCGGCCACTACAGCTGCCGCTCGATGACCGGCAACTGCAAGACGCTGGCACTGCTCGCCGACGAGCCCGGCTTTGTCCGCATGAATCCCGCGGACGCCGAGGCACGCGGCATCAAGAATGGCGACATCGTCTCGATTCACAGCCGCCGCGGCCAGGTATACAGCCGTGCCGACGTGAGCGATCGCATCAACAAGGGCACGGTCTACATGACCTACCAGTGGTGGATCGGCAAATGCAACGAGCTGACCATTCACAAGGTCGACCCGGTCTCGCACACGCCCGAGGACAAGTTCTCCGCCTGCCAGGTCGACGCTATCGCCGACCAGGTTTGGGCCGAGGGCGAAGTCGAGCGCCAGTACACCGAGCTCAAGCAGGCTCTGGTCGACGCCGCCGCTCCCCAGGACGTTGAGCCCGGCGCCGCCAAGTTCGACGACGAGGCGCACGTGAATCAAATCGTGTAGTCCCGTTCTCGTTGGCTTTTTGGGCCGGGCGTCCCGTACGTTCGGGAGACCGGCCCGTTATTTTGAAAGGAAGTGGGGATGAACCGCTTCATCGACATCAACCCGGAGAGGTGCATCGGCTGCGGAACATGCCAGTCCGCCTGTGCCGACGCCCACCGGATGCAGGGTCTTCAGGATACGCCGCGCCTGGCGCTCGTGAAGACCGGCGGTATTTCGGCCGCCCTTGCCTGCCACCATTGCGAGGGTGCCCCCTGCGCCGAGGTCTGCCCGGTGAATGCCATCGAGCACGATGGCGACCGCATCCACGTCAAGGAGCAGGAGTGCATCGGGTGCAGGCTGTGCGCCATCGCGTGCCCCTTCGGTGCCATCCATCCCGATGGCACGTCTATCGCCGGCGTCGCAGGCATGTGCGACCCGACGCCTTCGTATCCTAAGTCCCTGAGCAGCCTGCTTACGTGGGCGCCCGGTCAGTACACCTGCGCCGTCAAGTGCGACCTGTGCGCATTCGATCCGGACGGCCCGCATTGTGTGGCGGCGTGCCCTACCAAGGCGCTGACCGTCATGGGTGGCGCGGCCGATCGCGAGCTCGACGAGGCCAAGCGCCTGCGCTCGATCGAAAACGGTCCGGTCGTCGACGTTACCGCTGTGGCCCAGGGCCTGTCCGAGAAAGCAGAAGGGAGCGTAAACAATGGATAGCATGACGCTGTTTATCGCATCGCTTGCCGTCTCGTGCATCGGTGCGCTCGCCTCGGTTCTGCTGATCAAGGCCGATAACGCCGCCAAGACCGCCGGCTGCCTTATCGGCGCCGTCGCCGCGGTGCTTTCGTTTGTGGCCGGTATCCAGGCCGTGCTGGGCGATGTCACGTCGGTCGACACCATCGTGTTCTTCCCGTTTGCCCATTTCCAGCTGCTGCTCAACCAGCTGTCCGGCCTGTTCGTGGCGCTCATCTCGGTGCTCGCGTTTGCCGGCTCGATCTACGGTCTCAACTACTTTGATGAGTACCCGGGCAAAAAGGGCCGCGCCGGCTTCTTCTTTAACACCTTCGTGGCGTCCATGATGCTCGTCATCACCGCCGACAACGTGTTTTGGTTCCTGGTCGCCTTTGAGCTCATGTCGCTGACCTCGTACTTCCTGGTCGTGATCGAGGAGAACGAGAACTCCATCCACGGCGGTTGGCTCTACTTCGTGATCGCGCACGTGGGCTTTGTGCTCATCATGGCGAGCTTCCTCACCATGACTAACTTCGCCGGCGGCTCGTTTGCCTTTGCGGATTTCCGCGCCACGCAGTTTAGCCCCGCGGTCGCATCCGTGTGCTTCGTGCTCGCCTTCTTTGGCTTTGGCGCCAAGGCCGGTATCATCCCGCTGCACGGCTGGCTGCCCAAGGCACATCCCGAGGCGCCGTCCAACGTGTCGGCCCTCATGTCCGGCGGCATGATCAAGATCGGTATCTTCGGCATCCTCAAAGTGGGCCTCGACCTGCTCTCCGCTTCGGGCGTTCAGGTCTGGTGGGGTCTTATGGTCATGGTCTTCGGTGCGATCTCGTCGGTCCTCGGCGTGGCCTTCGCCCTGCAGGAGCATGACATCAAGCGCCTGCTGGCCTATCACTCCGTCGAGAACATCGGCATCATTCTGCTCGGCGTCGGCGCCTCCATGGCCGCTATGGCGCTCAACTCGGTCGGCATCGCCGTCCTGGCTCTGATGGCCGCCCTCTATCACACGTTTAACCACGCGATGTTTAAGGGCGAGCTGTTCTTGGGCGCCGGTGCGCTGCTGTACTCCACGGGTACGCGCAATATGGAGAAGATGGGCGGCCTGTTCCGTCGTATGCCGGCAACGGCCATCTGCTTCCTCGTCGGCGCGCTTGCCATCTCGGCCATCCCGCCCTTCAACGGCTTTGTGTCCGAGTGGTTTACCTACCAGTCGCTCTTTAATGCCGCCATGCAGGGCGACAAGGCCGTCATGATTGTGGCCGTGTTCGCTGCCGTCGCGCTTGCCATTACCGGCGCTCTGGCCGTCACGTGCTTCGTCAAGGCCTATGGCGTCTCCTTTGCCTCCGCGCCCCGCTCCGAGGCCGCGGCCAATGCCAAGGAGGTTCCCGCCCCCATGGTGTTTGCGCAGGGGCTGCTCGCGGCCATCTGCGTCGTGCTGGGCATTGGCGCTCCCGTGATCGCGCCCGTGCTGGTCGATGTCGCCGCGTCCGTGCTGCATCCGTACGGTGGCGTGTTTGCCGCCGAGGGCATGGAGCTCATGAACCAGTACTCCGGCGCTGCCACCTCCACGCCCGCGATCGCCATTGCGCTCGTGGTGCTCGTCGGCCTTGCCTGCGGTTATCGCAAGCTCAAGACCGTCGGCAAGGTGCAGAAGTCCCAGCCGTGGGCGTGCGGCTATGCTCCCAACGAGCATATGCCCGTCGTGGCCACGACCTTTGCCTCCGAGGTGTCCTGGTTTATGCAGCCGCTCTACACGCTGCGCGACCGCTGCACGGCCGTCTGCTGGTCCATCGCGCACTTCTTCCAGAAGCTCACCGGTGTGGCCGAGGCTGTGGAGCCCGTACCCGACAAGGTTCTCGTCGATGCTCCGCATAAGGGTGTCGAGAAGCTCGCCGACCTCGCGACTAAGCTCGAGGGCGGCAACTACAGCATCTATATCTGCTATATCGTCGCGGCACTCGTGGTGTTCCTCGTGCTCGCCGTGCAAATGGGTTAAGGAGGGGAGAGCATGAACAACATCGTACTTGCCGTTCTGCAGGGCGTGGTCGTCATGGCCGTCGCACCGTTCTTCTCCGGTCTCGGCCGCGTGATCCGCGCCAAGATGCACAACCGTCGCGGCCCCAGCATCATGCAGGACTACCGCGACCTGGCCAAGCTCTTTGCGCGCCCCGAGTCCCAGAGCGAGGATGCGAGCTTTGCGCTGCGCATCATGCCGCCGCTGTTCTTCGCCGTCGCCTTTATGCTCGCGATGGGCCTGCCGCTCTTTACGGCACAAAGCCCCATCCCGGTCTTTGGTGACGCCATCACCATCATGTACAGCCTGGCGCTCGCCCGCTTCTTCTTCGCCCTCTGCGGTGTGGATTCGTCCAACGCCTACGCCGGTATCGGCGGCGTCCGCGAGCTGCTCATGAGCGTGCTCATCGAGCCGTCCATGCTGCTGGCGCTGTTTGCCGCCGCCCTGGTGTGCGGCTCAACCGACATCGCCACTATGGGTCAGCACATCATGACGGGCGCGATCGACGCGCCGGTCGCCGTGATCCTCGCCGGCATCGCCTTTGCGATTGCCTGTTACATGGAACTCGGCAAGCTGCCCTTTGATCAGGCCGAGGCCGAGCAGGAGCTTCAGGAAGGTCCGCTCGCCGAGCTTTCCGGCCCGTCGCTCGCCATGGCCAAGCTTGCCATGTCCATGAAACAGGTCCTGGTCGTCGCTTGGTTCTGCGCGATCTTCGTCCCCTGGGGCGAGCCCGCGACCGTGGGCACCGCCGCTGTTCTGGGCGCAGTCATCTTCCTGGTGAAGTGCCTGATCGACTTTGTCGTATGCGGCGTGATCGAGAACTCCTGCTCGCGCTCGCGTTTTAAGGTGCTCGGCAATCAGACCTGGGCCGTCGTGGGCATCGCCGTTCTGGCGTTTGTCTTCGTGGTCGTCGGCGTGTAGGAGAAGGGAGAAACAATGTCATTTGCAGTCAGTCTGTCCCTTCTCGGCTTGGTCGCTATCGCGGCCCCGATGGTGGCCTCGGTGCTCGTCGCCCTGTTCCCCCGTCCGTACACCAAGTGGTTCAGCGTTTTGGGTGCCGCCGTCTCGACGGTCTGCACCATCGCCCTCGCCGCGAATTTCGCTGGCGCCGGCATGCCCGAAACGCAGGTCCCCCTGATCTCGTTTGGGCAGACCCTCGTCATGGGATTCACCTTCGATCGCATGAGCACGCTGCTCGCGCCCGCCTTTGTGGGTATCGGCCTGCTTGTCGTGATCTATTCGATTCCCTATATGAGCGAGAATAACCGTGAGCATCCCGACGCGCCGCGTCGTCGCTTCTACGCGTACCTCGCGACCTTCATCGGCGCCATGGCCGGCCTTGTGTACAGCTCGACCCTTTTGGGCCAGCTCGTGTTCTTTGAGATCACGGGTGCGTGCTCTTGGGGCCTCATCAGCTACTACATGTCGCCTACGGCCAAGAAGGCCGGCATGAAGGCCCTGATCATCACGCATATCGGTGCGCTCGGCCTGTATCTGGGCGCCGCCATCGTGTTTGCCCACACCGGTACCTTCGCCATTACCGCGATTGCCGGCCTCGATGCCAAGCTCAAGGCTATCGTCCTTTTGCTCGTGCTGTTTGCGGCCTGGGCCAAGTCCGCACAGGTCCCCATGTACATGTGGCTGCCTTCGGCCATGGAGGCGCCGACGCCTGTTTCGGCCTACCTGCATGGTGCCTCGATGGTCAAGGTCGGCGTGTGCGTGTTCGCGCGTGCACTCGTCTCTGCCGGCGAGATTCCCGAGATCGTGGGCTGGGTCGCCATTATCGACGCCATGGTCACCATGCTCTTTGGTTTCCTTATGTACCTGCCGCAAAAGGACATGAAGCGCCTGCTGGCCTTCTCCACGATCGCCCAGCTCTCCTATGTGTTCTTTGGTCTGGGCCTTTCGGTCTTTGGCAGCCAGCTGGCCTTTGATGGCGCCGTGTGCCACATCTTTAACCACGCTTTCGCCAAGACGCTGTTCTTCCTGATCGCCGGTTCGTTCTCCTTTACGCTCGGCACGCGTATGCTGCCCAAGCTTCGCGGCATCGTAAAGAAGTACCCGATCTCGGGCGTGGGCTTTGGTGTTGCGGCGCTCGCCATTGCCGGCGTGCCGCCCATGAACACGTTCTTCTCGAAGTTCCAGATCATCGCCGGCGGCTTCTCTGTGGGTGCCGGCAACGTCGCGATCCTGGTGCTCGTGTGCATTATGGTCGCCGAGACCGTCGCCACCTTTGCCTGGTTCCTCAAGTGGATGGGCTATTGCCTGCCCGGCGAGCCGAGCGAAGAGGTCGCTGCGGGAGCCCCGCTTCCCCGCGCGATGGCTTTCGTGTTCATCGTGCTCATCATCATGGTCATCGTCAGCGGCCCGCTTTCGGCCAGCTGGATCGATTAGGAGGTAGAACGACATGGGTTATTCGATCGTCAACATCCTTGGCGGCCTTCTGATCGTCACGTCCACCATGGTGGTCGTCTCCAAGAACATCAAACATTCCATCCACTGGTATGCGGTGCAGTCGCTGGTGCTCGTGGGACTGCTCGCCACGCTCGGTGTCACCACCGGTGCGCAGGAGCTGCTTATGTGGGCTGGATCTGCCTTTATCACTAAGGTCGTCCTGGTCCCTTATATCCTCAACCGCGCATACAAGAAGATGGGCGAGCCGAGCGACGCATCGCTCAAGGCCGGCCTTAAGCCCGCGTGGGCCATTTGCATCATCGCCGTGGAGGTCGCGATCTGCTTTGCCGTCGTGACGCAGATCAGCCTGCCCACGGCCGAGGTCGCAACGCCTGCGCTCGCTATTAGCTTCGCTCACTTCTTTGTGGGCCTCACCTGCATCATCTCGCAGCGCAACATCATGAAGCAGATCTTTGGATACTGCCTTATGGAAAACGGCAGCCATGTGACGCTCGCGCTTTTGGCCCCCACCGCTCCCGAGATCATCGAGATCGGTATCGCCACCGACGCCATCTTTGCCGTCATCATCATGTCCATCGTCGTGCGTCGCATTTGGGACGACTCCCACTCGCTCGATGCGCGCGACCTGTCCGAGCTGAGGGGGTAGTCCATGGAAACGTTGATTCTCGCCCTGCTCGCGACTCCTTTGGTGTTCTCGCTGGTCATGGCGTTTTTGCCCAAGAACACGTCCTATAACGTGTTCGCCGGTCTCAACCTGGTCTCCGTCGCAGCCGTCCTGGTGCTGTCGATTATGACGGCCGGTGACGTCCTTATGAGCGGCGACACCGCGAGCGCTCTTGGCCTGTGGTTCCACCTCGATTCGCTGGGCGCCATCTTTGTGCTGCTCATCGGCTTTATCGGTTTTCTTACGGGGCTGTTCTCGCTGCCCTATGTAAAGGCCGATATCGAGGAGGGCTCCATGCCCGCCGAGCGCGCCAAGCAGTATTTTGCGCTGTTTAGCCTGTTTGTGTTCACCATGCTGCTCGCGTGCCTGTCCAACAACATGATCCTCACGTGGGCCGCCGTGGAGGCAACCACGCTTTCCACCGTGTTCCTCGTGGGTATCTACAAGAACAAGACGGCCCTCGAGGCTTCTTGGAAGTATGCGATGGTCTGCACCGCCGGCGTGGCCTTTGGCCTGTTCGGTACGCTGCTGATCTACGCCAACGCCGCCGACGTGATTCCCAACGCCCACGAGGCCGCATTCCTGTCGTGCGTGCTGCCGTATGCCGACCATTTCGACCCGACGCTCATGCGCCTCGCCTTTGCGTTTATCGTGATCGGCTTTGGCACCAAGGCCGGCCTGTTCCCCATGCACACTTGGCTGCCCGATGCCCACTCCCAGGCCCCGAGCCCCGTCTCGGCCCTGCTCTCGGGCGTGCTGCTTAAGTGCGCCATGCTTGTGATCATGCGCTTCTACGGCTTTACTATCCAAGCCGTGGGCGCCGAGTATCCGCAACTTTTGCTGCTGATCGTCGGCACGCTGTCCATTTTGGTGGCGGCACTCTCGATGTTTCGCCAGGACGACCTCAAGCGCCGCTTTGCGTACTCGTCTGTGGAGAACGTGGGCGTTATCGCCCTGTGCCTGGGTATCGGTGGCCCGCTGGGTATCGCCGCGGCTCTGCTGCACTGCGTGTTCCACGGTTTTACCAAGACGCTTGCCTTCTGCGTGTCCGGCAACATTCAGCACGCCTTTGGCACTCGTAGCTTGGCCAAGATCCAGGGCGTCGTCGAGGTTGCCCCCGCAACCGCCGCGCTCGCCATCCTGGCACTGCTCGGTCTTGGTGCCTTCCCGCCCTTTGGCATGTTTATCTCCGAGTTCCTGACTTTTGTCGCCGGTGTTACCGCCGGTCCCATGTGGCTGGTCGTCGTGGTCGCCCTTGGTCTTACCGTGGCCATCTCCGCGCTCACCCGTATCGCACTCAAGTCGGTATTCGGCCATGCACCCCAGGGCATGGGCAAGCATGAGGCCCCGGCGCTCATGCTTATCCCCGAAGTCATCCTGGCCGTCATGATCTTGTGGTTTGGCATCGCCACCCCGCTGCCTCTCGTGCACGGTGTGGAGACCGCGACCGGCATCGTGCTCGAGCAGAGCACCGAGGAACTTCACGCGACGCCGATGTACCGCGCTGTGTTCGGTACCGAGACCGCTCAGAGCGAGGTGGAGTAACGAATGATTGAAACTGAGAACAAGGTGTATGCCCGTCGCTGCGAGAGCCATGTCGAGGCCCTGCGCCGCGCCGTTCCGGGCTGCATCGAGAAGGTCGAGTGGCAATGCGAGGACCAGCTGACGATTACCGTCAAGCAGGACAAGCTGCCCGAGGCCGTCCACTACCTGTACTACGAGCGCTACGGCTGGATTCCCGTGATCATCGGCAATGATGAGCGCAGCCTGTGCGGCCGTTACGCCGTGTACTACGTCATCTCCATGGAGGGGGAGGATCCCGGCTGGGTGACCGTCCGCGCCGAGGTCGATCCCGCCAAGATGACGTTCCCGTCCGTGACGCCGTTCGTCCCCGCCTGCGTGTGGGGCGAGCGCGAGCTGCGCGATATGTTCGGCCTGATCCCCGAGGGTCTGCCCGATCGTCGTCGCCTGGTGCTGCCCGATGACTGGCCCAGCGGCCTGTACCCGCTGCGCAAGGACTCCATGGACTACCGCTTCCGTCCCGCTCCTGCGAGCGACATGGAAAACTACGAGTTCTTGGCCGATACCAAGGGCAAGGAGACCACACTCGTCCCCATGGGGCCGCTGCACATTACCTCCGACGAGCCCGGCCACTTCCGCCTGTTCGTCGAGGGCGAGACGATCGTCGACGCCGACTATCGTCTGTTCTACGTGCACCGCGGCATGGAGAAGGTCGCCGAGACGCGCCTGAACTATGACGCCGTGACGTTCCTCGCCGACCGCATCTGCGGCATCTGCGGCTGCGCCCACTCGGTGGCCTATGCCGAGGCCGTCGAGCGCGCCCAGGGCATTCATGTCCCGCCGCGCGCCCAGTACATCCGTGCCATCATGCTTGAGGTCGAGCGTCTGCACTCGCATCTGCTCAACATTGGCCTGGCGTCGCACTACACGGGCTTCGACTCCGGCTTCCAGCAGTTCTTCCGCGTCCGCGAGAAGTCCATGGACCTGGCCGAGAAGCTTTCCGGTCACCGCAAGACCTACGGCCTCAACGTCATCGGCGGCGTGCGTCGCGACATTTTGGCCGAGCAGAAGCTCTCCACGCTCACGACCATTCACCAGCTGCGCTCCGAGGTTCAGGAGCTCGTCGACGTCTTGCTCTCCACGCCCAACTTTATCGAGCGTACGAGCGGCATCGGCATCCTGGACCGCAAGATCGCACGCGACTTCTCGCCGGTCGGCCCGCTCATGCGTGGCTCGGGTTATGCCCGTGACGTGCGCTTTGACCATCCCTTCGACGGCTACGCCGATCCGGACGTCCAAAAGATGCATGCCGCCACGGCCGACACCTGCGATGCCTTCGGCCGTACCGCCGTCCGCATCCAGGAGGTCTACGATTCGATCGACATGATCGAGACCATGCTCGAGAACTGCCCGTCGGGCCCCATCCTCACCACGGATTGGGAGTACACCCCGCACAAGTACGCCATCGGCGCCACCGAGGCGCCGCGCGGCGAGGACGTGCACTGGGCCATGCTCGGCAATAACCAGAAGTGCTACCGCTGGCGCGCCAAGGCCGCCACGTACAGCAACTGGCCGGTCCTGCGCTACATGTTCCGCGGCAACACCGTGGGCGATGCAGCGCTGATCGTCGGCTCGCTCGACCCGTGCTACTCCTGCACCGACCGCGTGACGGTGACCGATGTCGCCGCCAAGCGCGACCACGTGCTCGACAAGGAGCAGTTCGAGAACGTCTGGCGCGACAAGTCGCCGCTCGCGGGCGAGGGCACCATGGCCGCTCCGCTCGATGAGGAGGCGCTCTAATATGCTGAAGCTTTGGAAGGTTAACGCCAAGGCCGGCGACGCGACGGTCAAGTACCCGTTTGCGCCGTTCCCCACCAACAAGGACATGCGCGGCAAGCCCGAGCACAACGCCGAGCTCTGCATCGCCTGCGGTGCCTGCGGCGTGGCGTGCCCGGCCGATGCCATTCGCATGGACACCGACCTTGCGGCCGATACCATCCTGGTCGATCGCCTCCGGCCGCTGCATCTTCTGCGGTCGCTGCGAGGAAGCCTGCCCCATGGAGGCCATCAAGCTCACCGAGGAGTTTGAGCTGGCTGTCATGAGCAAGGACGACCTCACCAGCAAGAGCGTCTATACGCTCGAGCACTGCTCGCGTTGCGGCAAGCCGTTTGCCCCGCACAAGGAGATCGACTACGCCAAGCGCCTGCTGCAAAAGGCCGGCGGCATGGAGGCCGAGCAGGCCGCCCGTACCGTCGGTATGTGCCAGGAGTGCAAGCGCGAGCTCGACGCCCTGCGCGCCGCCTCGGCCGTAAAGACCGGCAATGCGCGCGGCATGGCTGCCAACGAGACGCTAGCGTCCGGTGAGCCCCAGGGCCCCGGCATGGAGTATCTGGGCGGCCACGGCGTGAACCCGGAGTATATCGACCGCGAGCTCAACCCCGATGCGCCCGAGATTCCCGCCGGTCCGGCGCCGGTCGAGGGCATCATCATGGATTTTGAAACGAAGGAGGAGTAACCATGGCCGAACCCACGCTTTTGCCCGAGCGGCTCCAGTACCGCCCGACCAAGATCGAGCTCGACGAGAGCATCGAGAAGGCCAAGGCGACCCTTCTTAAGAAGATCAAGCGCTCGGTGTACGTCTACCGTGTCGACTGCGGCGGCTGCAACGGCTGCGAGATCGAGATCTTCGGTTCCATCACGCCCGTCTTTGACGTCGAGCGTTTTGGCATCAAGGTCGTGCCTTCGCCCCGTCACGCCGATGTGCTTCTGTACACCGGCGCCGTGACGCGTGCCATGCGCATGCCGGCCCTGCGCGCCTTTGAGGCCGCACCCGATCCCAAGATCGTGGTGTCCTATGGCGCGTGCGGCTGCACCGGTGGCATCTTCTACGATAACTACTGCGTCTGGGGCGGCACCGACAAAATCTTGCCGGTCGATGTCTATATCCCCGGCTGCCCGCCCAGCCCCGCGCAGACCATCTACGGCTTTGCCATGGCACTTGGTCTGTTGGACCAAAAGCTCCATGCCGAGACCACGGTGGAGGCCGCCGGCGAGCAGGCCGATATCCTGCACCCCGGTGTGCCGTACAAGCTGCGCGTTGCCATTGAGCGCGAAGCTCGCGCCATGAGCGGCTACCGTTACGGTCGCGACCTGGCCAACGAGTTTATGGATACGCTCGAGGGCGCGCCCAAGGGCGATATCCGCGGTGCCATGGCGCTGCTCATCGATAAGCAGGACGATCCGCGCCGCGTCGAGGTGTACTCGGCGCTGCAGGATCTGGTGCTGGCCGGAGGTCGCTAGATGGAGCTCACGGACCGCTCTGGTTACTTTGCGGGCCCCGGCATGCTCGGCGGCTCTTTTGGCGATGCCTCGCGCGCGAGCGACGAGGCCGCCGAGGGCGTCGCCGACCCCTGCCTGGGCCACGCGCCCGACCAGGTGGTCTTCTACGAGCTCACGCGTAAGTTTGTGGAGACCGAGGAAGACGTTCCCCAGGAGGCCTGCGACGTGCTGTACTACACGCTCGCCGTGGGCCACCACACCGGCGTGCTCGACTGCTTTGAGCCGCGCCTGTCGGTGCCGGTGGATGTGTTCTATTCGCTCGTCGACGCGTTGCCGGAGGGGGAGGCCAAGACCAAGTTCGAGGCCATCCGCTCCTTTGGCGAGTGCCAGCTCGACAAGGCGGCGGTGCCGTCGCTGCTCGAGGCCTGCGATGCGCTGCTCGACGAGCGCGGTTTTCGCGGGTCGGCCAAGGCCGGCATCTCGGTGTTCGACGACGACTTTGGCCTGCATGCCCAGCAAGTCGCGTTTCTGATGAAGTTCCGCGATCTGGTTGAGCGCGTGCGCGATGTGTCGGGCGTGTATCTGACGGGAAGGTTGCAGTAATGGGCCGCGTTGTAGATGGTCGTGTGAACGGCACCCCGTTTGCGGGTATCGTGCTCACGGCGGGAAGCGTGCTGCGCGCCGACGATGCCGCCGGCCCCGTGCTCTCCAAAAAGATGGAGGACGCACCCATCGCCGGTTGGTACACCATCGACGGCGGCCAAACGCCCGAGGACGATATCATCGAGGTCAAGCGCGAGCGTCCGCCGCGTTTGGTCTTGGTCGATGCCGCCGACATGGCGCTACCCGTCGGGTCTATCCGCCTGCTCGATAAGCGCGATGTGGCCCGCAAGTCGATGTTCACCACGCATTCGCTCCCTTTGTCGATTCTGATCGAGGAAATCGAGCAATCGTGCGAAGATATCGTCTTCATAGGGATTCAGCCGGGCGACACGGAGTTCTACAACCCCATGTCCCCGGAGGTCTTTGACGCCGTCGACGCCGTGTACGACGCCGTGGCCGCCAACGACTTTTCCCACTTTGTCCGCTTGGCGCAAGAGCAATAGGAGCGCTTGTCCCTGCTGATTAGGAAAGAAGTGATTGACATGGCAGATTCCAAGGTGGAGTACTCCGCTCCCGATTGCCTGGCGCCCGCCGCGATCGAGGCCAAGACCGAGGCCGCCGGCGTGACCAAGGCCAACCTACCGGTCGCAAAGGCCTTTCTGTTGGCAATGTTCGCCGGTGCGTTCATTGCCTTCGGCGGCCTGTTCTTTACCGTGTTCTTGAGCGATAGCACGCTGGGCTGGGGCGCCCAGCGCGTCGTGGGCGGCCTGTGCTTTTGCCTGGGCCTGGTGCTGGTGCTGGTGTGCGGCGCCGAGCTGTTTACCGGTAATTCGCTTATGGTCTGCGCGCTCAAGAGCAAAAAGATCACCCTGGTCCAGATGCTCAAGGCCTGGGTCGTCGTATGGGTCGGTAACTTTGTCGGTGCCCTGTTCATCGTCTTTTTGGTGTACATGGCCGGCATTTACAAGCTCAACGGCGAGGCGGTCGCCAATTCCATGGTGAGCGTTGCCGCCGGCAAGGTGACGATCGACTGGGTGACGATCTTCTTCCGCGGCATCCTGTGCAACATCTTTGTGTGCCTGGCCGTGTGGATCGGTACCGCCGGCAAGACCGTGGTCGATAAGGTTGTGGGCATTCTGCTGCCCATCGCAGCCTTTGTGGCCTGCGGTTTTGAGCACTGCGTTGCCAACATGTACTTTTTGCCCATGGGTGCCGTGATGCACGCGTGCGGCTATGGTGCCGACGTCGCCGGCGCCGATGCACTCAACGCCGCGGGCATTGCGTTTAACCTGTCCGCCGCTACGCTGGGCAACATCGTGGGCGGCGCGGTTCTTGTCGCGCTCGGCTACTGGTTTATCTACGCCAAGAAGTCCGAGGCGTAAGGTATCGTCTGTTTGACGTTGGGCCTCCCGCGGGGCATTGCCGTGCGGGAGGCTTTTTGGGTCTGGGGCTCGTTGCCGGGCTTTTGGCCTGTTGTGTTTGGCTGATGAAAGGGGTAATCGAGATGGCATCTGCTGTTAAGCGTGACGGTCGCGCCGTGGTGACCACATGCGGGGGATGCTATGCCGATTGCGCCTTTGCGGCACACGTTGAGGACGGTCGCGTGGTGGCCGAGTTGCCGGTGCCGGGGCATCCGTGCGCGGCGCGTGCCCTCTGCGCCCGCGGGCGGCATCGCTTGGCAATGCCGTTTGATGAGCGCGACCGCATCGTGCACCCCATGCGTCGGCGAGCTGATGGCTCGGGGTTCGATGCGATTTCGTGGGACGAGGCGTTTGCTCAGATTGCCGATCGTCTTTTGGGGATTGTTGACGAGTGTGGGCCTCGTGCGCTGGGCATGACGCTCGGCGTGCCCTCGTTCGACCGCTACTGGGCGTATCGCTTTATGCATGCGCTGGGCTCGCCCAACGTGTACGGTGCCGACGGTGCCTGCGAGGTAAGCCGACTTACCGGTTGGGAACACAGCCTGGGCTATAGTCCCGCCTCCGACCTAGCGCATACCGACTGCATCATGTACCTGGGGCGTTCCATTGTCGATTCGTCGACGATGGGGGCCGTTGATGCACTCAACGATGCGCGCCGGCGCGGGGCGAAGATCATCGTGGTTGACCCCCGACGCAGCGGCTCGGCTGCGCTTGCCGACCGCTGGCTGCGTGTGCGCCCGGGCTGCGACCTGGCCTTGCTGCTGGGCATTGCGCATGTGCTCATTGCCGAGGACTTATACGACCACGAGTTTGTTGCCCGCTATACCACGGGCTTTGACGAGCTGGCGCAGGCAGCTGCTGTCTGGACGCCTGAGTGGGCCGAGTCGATGTGCGACGTGCCGGCCGCAGAGATTGTCGCCACGGCGCGCGATCTTGCTGCCTC
>URRT01000014.1 GCA_900550355.1 uncultured Collinsella sp. | reverse complement strand
CAGCCCAGATCGGCTTTGAGTTCCTTGTAAATGTTGCGCAGGCTCGGCGGCAACTTGGTTTGCGTCGCGGGGACCGAGAACGACAGCCCCATGGCCTGGTTGGGTCCGTGATAGGGGTCCTGACCCAAGATGACAACCTTGACCTGGTCGGCCGGCGTGTAGGCGAGGGCATTGAGAATGTCGTCTTGCGCCGGATAGATGGTCTGCTCGGCGTATTCCTTTTTCAGCCAGTAGCGAATGCGCTTGTAATAATCCTGCTCAAACTCACCGGCAAGTAGTGTCACGTACCGGCTGCGGCGCATCGCCCAACCAAGTTGCTATGTTGCGGTCGCGGGTCGCGGCGTCCATGGGGCTCCTTTGCGTCAGATGCTCTGTTTGCATCTATTGTAAAGGCGCACCGGTTGCCTTTATGCCGCGGCTGTATAAGGAGTGGGGTCTACGAGACGCGCTCGGGCGCTCCTGCCATGCGAGCCTGTCCATGTGCGCGGAGGCGCGGAAGCTCGACGGTTGCCACCATGACGCCGGTGAGGATGAGGGCGGCGCCAAAGAAGGCGATGGGGCTCAGGACCTCGCCAACCAGGAAGAACGAAAAGACGGCGGAGCAGACCGGCTCGAGCGAGAAGGCGAAGCCAGTGGTCTCGGCGGGCACGTGGGGCTGCACGAGCGTTTGGGTGATAAAGCCGTAGGCAGAGCAGATGAGTGCGAGCGCAATGACGACCACGATCTCGCTGGGCGTACTGGGAAGCGTGAAGCCGCCAAAGGTGAATGCGGCGATGCCCGAGAACAAGCCGCCAAAGCCCAGCTGCCAAACGCCCAGAGCCAGCGGATCGACTTCTTCGACAAAGCGCTTGGCCACGATGATGTGGCTGGCATAGATAAAGGCCGAGAGCAGCATGATGATCGCGCCCGGGTTCAGGCTGGTAAAGTCGGCGCCCGAGAGCAGCAGCATGCCGCAGGTGACGATGGCGGTGCCGACGAGCACTTTGCGCTCGGGGGCGCGACGCAGCAGGGCGGCGTTGGCAAACGGTACGATCACGACCGTCAGGCTCTGCAAAAAGCCGGCAGTGGAGGCAGAGGTAAGGCTGGAGCCCAGGCACATGCAGGTGAGCTCGGTTGCCATAATGGCGCCGATGATGGCGGCACGGACCATAAGGTCGCGGTTGATGCGGAGCGCGCGCTTGTGGAAGAGCAACAGGCAGGCCGCAAAGGCGATGATGCAGCGTAGCGCGACGATGCTCGTAGCGTTCATGCTGTCCATGCCGATCTTCATGAGGGGATACGAAAAGCCCCATGCGACGGGAACGGAAAATGAGAGCGCGATTGCTTTTTTGCGATCCATGGGACTCCTTTTGTTACAGAACGGTTTCGTAAAAAGGATTCTGCTCCCAGATGTGGATGTAGTAAAGCGAATGTATCTTCAGTATGATTAAGAAACGCTAACGTAGTCAGAAAAAGCTCTGGCAAAACGTTTTACGGCTGCATTGATGTGGAGGCACGATGGCATCGCGGTATCAGATTGTTTGTATGGTGGTCGATCGCGGCAGTCTTAAGGGCGCGGCGGACGAGCTGGGCTATACGCAAAGTGCGGTGAGTCAGGCCGTCAAGGCGCTCGAGCGCGAGCTGGGTACCACGCTTATCGAGCGCGGTAAGCAGGGCGTTTCGCTTACGCGCGACGGTAAACAATATCTGCCATTCCTGCGCCAGATCGTGACCGCCGAGGCCGAGCTCGAGGGCAAGCGCCAGGAGCTGCTGGGGCTTTCGTCGACCGATATCCGCATCGCGACGTTTACCAACGTGAGTCGTACCGTGTTGCCGCGCGTGATCCGCGATTTTGGAGCGCTGCACCCGGGCGTACGCTTTACCCTCAAGCAGGGCGATTACACGCGCAACGCCCAATGGGTGCACGACGGCGTAGTGGATTTTTGCTTTACGGCACGCGGATTTACCGCTGGGCTCGAGAAGCGTGTGGTCTATCACGACGAGTTGGTAGCATTGTTGCCGGCCGCGCATCCGCTGACGGCAAAGGAAAAGGTGACGCTCGCCGATTTGGCGTCCGAGCCGTTTGTGCTGCTGGATGAGGGCGAACAGAGCCTGGTGCTCGATGCATTCGCGGCGCATGGGCTGTCGCCGCACGTGACGAGTGAGGTGACCGACGACTACACTATCATGGCGATGGTGGAGGAGGGTCTGGGCGTGAGCATGCTCTACCGTCGTACTGTGGAGGGCATGCGAGCCGATATTCGTGTGCGGCCCATCGTGCATGCCCCCTCGCGCGACGTGGTGGCCGCCTGGCGCAGCTGGGACACCATGCCCATCGCCACGAGGCGCTTTATCGACTATATGAGCTCGCATATTGTCAATTAATGACTGGCGTGGCGTTGAATGCGGTGTTTAGCGGGCTGTCGCTTTGGCTTGGGTGGTGCGATAGGTGCGTGCCGGGTGGCAGAGTAGTACCGCTACGACCATAAAGAACGCCGTGGTGCCCAGGCTGATGGGGTAGACCATCATGATGTTCGCAAAGGTGCGGAAGTGCGGGAACACGCAGAACACCCAATAGAAGCGGATGCCGCAGACGCAGATCATGGTGATGAGGGCGGGCGTGAGCGAGATACCAAAGCCGCGCAGGTAGCCTGACATGTTTTCGTAGAACATGCTAAAGGCGTACGCCGGGAAGATCGAACACACGCGGATATAGCCGATCGAGACGATGTTGGGGTCGCTGTTAAAGAGCGACAAGATCTCGCGTCCCAGGCCGACAATAACGATAATCGTGGTGAGTGCAACGATACCGCCTTCGACCAGGCAGACCTTGAGCGTCTTGGTGCAGCGGTCGATCTGGCGGGCGCCGTGATTTTGTCCCACAAAGGTAGTGCAAGCCTGG
Organism: uncultured Collinsella sp.; assembly: GCA_900550355.1. Lineage (GTDB taxonomy): Bacteria > Actinomycetota > Coriobacteriia > Coriobacteriales > Coriobacteriaceae > Collinsella. The sequence goes on along the minus strand of URRT01000014.1, from coordinate 17,803 downwards.
CTAAAGCTGTTGAGCAGGTTGTAGCACACGTACTCCAGGCTCATGGCAGCGCTCGATGCCGCCATGACCTCGGTGCCCAGGCTGTTGATGGCGGACTGGATGATGATATTGGCGACGGCAAAGACGGCGCTTTGGATACCGGCGGGCAGGCCGATCTTGACGATGCGCTTGAGGGCGACGGGGTCGATAGCCAGGTCGCGTAGGGTGACGCGGACGACGGAGTCGGTCTTGAGCAGGCGGATAAAGAGCGTAGCGGCGCTGACGGTGTAGGCGATGGCGGTGGCGATGGCGACGCCCGCGACGCCCCAGTGGAGTACGGGGACAAAGATGAGGTCTAGGCCAATGTTGAGGACGGTGGACACGGCAAGCGCCTGTAGTGGCATGCGGGTGATGCCGACGGAGCGGAAGATCGCGGCCTCAAAGTTGTAGAGCAAGATCGAGGGCAGGCTGAGCAAAAAGACGCGCAGGTAGAGCGAAGCGAGTGGCATGGTTTCGGCGGGAACGTTGAGCGCGGCGAGCATGGGCTCGGCAAAGATCTCGCCCAGTGCGATGACGACAAAGCCCACGAGCGCCATTAAAATCGAGGTATGGACGGCGCGTTTGACCATGTTCTGATCGTTGCGGCCGATAGCGTTGGCGATGACCACGTTGGAGCCAAGTGACATGCCAATAAACAGGTTGAGCATAAGACTGGTAAGCGGAACATTGGAGCCGACCGCCGCCATGGCGAGGGTTCCCTGGTCGCCCGAGAAGTTACCGATGATGACCGTGGCGATGAGGTTCGACAGCTGCTCCAAGATGCTCGTGGCGGCCACGGGGAAGGCGAACAGGGGAATATTGCGCCACAGCGAACCGGTGGTCATGTCAATGTGCTTAGATGCGGTATCAGCCATACGCTCTCAATCTCTAATATGCTTTTCCGTGCTTATTTGCGCAGACGATGATACTCCTAATCGACTAGTCATTGGGGACGTTCTTAAACGACTAGTCATTCAAGAACGTCCCCAATGACTAGGTGGGGAAGGCGTGCGACAATGGTGTGCGTTGTGTTGTTCGCGCTAAGGAGTTGCCATGTTGTTGTGTCCCGTTTGCCATGAGCCGTTGGTGGACGACGAGCGCGGTGCTGCATGCGCGGGTGGACACCGGTTTGACCGTGCGCGCGAGGGCTATCTATATCTGCTGCGCTCGTCCAAGAGCGGTGACTCCATGGGCGATCCCAAGTCGCAAGCGCGCAGCCGTCGTGACTTTCTGAACCGTGGATACTACGCGCCGCTGTGCGATGCGATGGTCGAGTTGGTGCGCGAGCAAGCGTCTGGGCATGCCGCGTCTGCGAACGGTCCCATGACGTTGCTCGATATTTGCTGCGGCGAGGGCTATTACACGAGTGCCATGGGCGCGGTGCCGGGCGTGGACGCTTACGGTTTCGATCTGGGCAAAGAGATGGTGCGCCTGGCCGCCAAGCGCGGCGATGCGACCTACTTCGCGGCCAACATGAAGGATATCCCCGTGGCTGATGGCGCCTTCGATATGGTGACTGAGCTCTTCGCCCCCTTTAACGAGCGCGAGTTTGCCCGCGTGCTGGCGCCAGAGGGCTCACTCTATACCGTGGTGCCGGGTGCCCGTCATCTGTTTGGGCTCAAGGAAGTGCTCTACGATACGCCGTACCTTAACGACGAGAAGCTGCCGAAGACTACCGAGCTCGAGTTGGTCGGAACGCAGCGGGTATCTGCGAATATTACGCTTCAGACCCAGGCCGACATCGAGGCGGTGTTCCAGATGACGCCGTACTACTACCGCACGCGCCCCGCCGACAAAGAGCACCTGGCAAACCTCGATACCCTTCAGACTGACATCGACTTCATCATCGCCGAGTACCGCCACAGCTAACAACCTGCCAAAAAGGGACAGGTTTATTTTGGTAGGTTTTATCTGGGCAAACGTAAAGGGCCGACCGCGTGCTACGCGATCGGCCCTTTTTAGTTGCTTGGCTGCAGAGGTTATGAGAAGCGAGCGCTTATAGGCGGTCCTTGTTCTCGGCCTTAACGGCGTGTGCCTGCTGAACAAAGAACAGGTCGTACACCACGATGACAAAGGCGCCATAGTTGATGGCGTCGCCGCCAAACGCGGGAAGCGTGAGCACCGCTTGGGCAAGCGTGGCGACCGCGGCAACAATACCGAGCTTAAACGCGCCGTCCACCTGCGAAGGCTTGTTGGCGCCCTTGATACCGGCGACGCCTGCGGCAAGGTCGACGAGACCCTTGGCGATAAGCACGACCGCTGCGAGCGTGGCGTACGAACCGTACGTGGAATCGAGACCGCCCGTGGCGATACCGACGCCGGCGGTGACGAGGCTGGCGATGCCCAAAACAAAGTAGATGAGAGCAAGGATTTTGAGAGTCTTGCGAGTGAAGCTCATGGCTGGTCCTTTCGATACGAGTACGCCAACTTGGCGTACCCAATGTACTGCACATATGGTGAAGCACATTGTAGTTCAACGCGGCGATGCATGCGCCTGAAAGCGCTTTGAGCCTGCGCAGGCAGCCCCAACCTTTCAAAAGGGAAAGCTGGGCGTAAGCCAAATCGATGGCAGCTCATGTGCGGCGCTGAGATGATGAGGCCGTAACAAGGAGCTGGTCTCAAGGAGGACCCATGATGTACGGAGCAAGGCAAGTGCGTGAGCCGCGGTCGTTGGGAAGGCGCATGGGCGATTCTGTGATCGCTGCCGTGTGCACGGGATTGATGGCGGTGCTTTGCATTGGGATGCTGTGGGCCATGTCGCATGTGGGACAATAGCGGACGGATGGGTGCCGACATAAACGGCGCTCACGTATTCGTTTTGCTTGTTAAGGAGTACCCATGGGCGTCGTCGATCCCTTTTCTATTGCTCGGGCCGCGGGGCTTGAGCTGATCGGGACGTCCGAGGGCCTCACGCTCACCGACGGCACGATGGAACTGCGTGCCGATTTTACTCGCATGCTTCCGCGGCTCAAGCAGGGCCGTCTGCAGCAAGAGCTGCTGGTAAAGGCTGCGCGCGCAAAAAGCATCGAGAGCCCATGGGCGATTGACGCCACGGCAGGCTTTGGCGAGGATTCGCTGCTGCTGGCGGCCGCGGGTTTTACCGTCGATCTGTATGAGCAGGATTGCGTGATCGCGGCGCTCCTCAAGGATGCCCTGGATCGCGCGGCAGATGATCCGGCGCTTGCGACAGCCGTGGCCCGCATGCGCTTACATGCGGGCGAGGACAGCATTGCCGGCCTTCGCCATACAGCTGAGCTGATCGGGCAGGGCGAGCTCACCGCTCCCGACGTGGTATATCTGGACCCCATGTTTCCCGGGCGCACCAAGAGCGCGGCGGTGAAAAAGAAGTTCCAACTCTTGCATCATCTGGAACAGCCGTGCGCCGATGAGGAGACGCTGGTCGAAGCCGCGCTTGCGGTGCACCCGCGCAAGGTCGTTATCAAGCGGCCGGTGAAGGGGCCACTGCTTGCCGGCGTTAAGCCGAGCTATCAGCTTGCGGGCAAGGCCGTTCGTTACGATGTGTTGGTGCCGCCGCGTCCATAGCCCGTGCGCAATGGCCGGCATTGCGCCAATGGGGAGCCTATTTCCAAGGGTGCGACGTCAGGTGCCAGCCGCCGCAGTATTCGCATTTGTAGCAGGCTAAGCCGCGCCGCCCGCGGTTTTCGCAGTCGGCCATAACGGCCTCGGCCTCGGCGCGCGTGTCGTAACGGTTTTTGCGTTCGCACGACTTGTAGCGCCAGGCTTCATCGCGCTCGGCGTTCAGGGCATCGCGGCGCTCGTCTTCGCGCGCAAACAGGTCGCTCATATTGCCGCCGGTGGCAGCGCCCAAAAACTCGCTTTTGGCTTTTGACCAAGCGGCTCGCTTTTTGCTCCCCATCTGCTTCGTGCCCCTCTCCAAACGCTGGTATTATTGCTCAATCAAAGTGATACCAATAAACGTGAGGTCGCCGCGTGATGATCAGAAAAACCCTCGATACCGACATTCCCGCTGTCACGGCTATCTATGACGCGGCCCGCGCCTTTATGCGCGCGCATGGCAACGCCACGCAGTGGCCCGAGGGCACGCCTTCTGCCGAGCAACTGGCTGCCGATATTGCCGCTGGTGGCAGCTATGTGTGCGAAGTCGACGGTCGCGTGGTGGCGACGTTTGCCTTTTTACCGGGCCCGGACGAGTGCTATGACGTAATTGAGGACGGGCAATGGCGCAGCGACACTCCGTACGCCGTGCTGCACCGTGTGGCGTCCGACGGCACCGCGCACGGTATCGCGGCCGCGATGTTTGCCTTTGCCAAAGAGCGTGCCGATCACCTGCGTATCGACACGCATCAGGACAACCTGCCCATGCAGGGTGCGAGTATTAAGGCGGGGTTCGAGCGCGCCGGCGTCGTGCATGTGTCGGACGGCACGCCGCGTGTTGCGTTCGACTGGCTGCGTGAGGCGTAAGAGTAGGGGCACGTGTCAACAATTCGCACGAACGAAAATGGTCCCGGGTGGGGCCATTTTCGTTCGCTGCGCTGATTTGCAAGCCGGCTTTCGCAAGGCGCGAACCTACGAAAATCGCCGCGCGGCAACGCGGGGCGATGAGCTCGGTCGGGGGATAGGGCCCGCTTCGCCCGCCGGCCCGTAAATTGTATCATCCAGTGTGGAACGAGGACGCCCGTTGCCGCGTGCGATGGGCTTGTAATAAGAGGAGAGCCATGTCGAAGCAGGCAGTCGTTGGAATCTTGGCGCATGTCGATGCCGGCAAGACCACGTTGGCCGAGGCCATGCTGTTCAACGCGGGCCGCATTCGCAAGCGCGGCCGCGTGGACGATGGCGATTCGCATCTGGACACTAACGCGATCGAGCGTGAGCGCGGCATTACGATCTTCTCGTCGCAGGCCGTGCTCGACCACGGCGATACCCGCGTCATGCTTGTGGATGCGCCCGGCCACGTCGATTTTTCGGCCGAGGCGGAGCGCACACTGCGCGCGCTCGACTATGCGATTTTGGTTGTGAGCGCCAACGACGGCGTGCAGGGGCACACCGAAACCCTGTGGCGTCTGCTTGCGCGCTATGACATTCCGACGTTCATCTTTATCAACAAAATCGATTTGGAGAATCCCGGCCGCGATGTTTTGCTGGCACAACTTGGGCAACGTCTCTCCGAGGGCTGCCTGGATGCCAGCGAACTGCTGGTGGGCGGGGCTGTTCAGGAGGACGCTGCTGCGTTGGACGAGGCGGCGCTCGAGGAGTTTCTTGAGGCGGGTGAGCTTTCCGCCGCGACGCTGTCGCGCATGGTTGCCGAGCGCAAGCTCTTTCCCTGCTTTGCCGGCTCGGCGCTCAAGGACCAAGGCGTGGACGAGCTGCTGGATGGCATATGCGCGCTGATGCGCGAACAGACATGGCGCCCGGAGTTTGCCGCGCGCGTCTACCGCGTGAGCCGCGGGGATCGCGGCGAGCGCTTGGCATGGGTTAAAGTGACCGGCGGCACGCTGCATGCCAAGCAGATGATTAACGGACGTTCCGGTGCCGAGGCGTGGGAGCAGAAGGTCGACCAGGTACGCATCTATAACGGCGAAAAGTATGAGCTTGCTCAAGAAGTTGCTGCTGGCGGTATTTGTGCCGTGACGGGCCTAGCGCACGTTCGCCCTGGTGATGCCCTAGGCGCGGAGCCCGCGGGCGATGCACCTGTCATTGCGCCGGTTCTCACCTATACGGTGCTTCCGGGCGAACACGATGTCCATACGGTGTTCCAGGCGCTGGCCGAGCTTGCCGACGAGGATCCCATGCTCGGCGTAAGCTGGAACACGCATCTTGAACAAATACATCTGCAGCTTATGGGGGCGGTGCAGCTCGAGGTCGTGCAACGGGTGTTGGCCGATCGCTTTGGCCTTTCGGTTGCGTTTGAGTCTGGCGGCATTCTCTATAAGGAGACTATTTCGCAGCCGGTCGAGGGCGTGGGCCACTTTGAGCCACTGCGCCACTATGCCGAGGTGCATCTACGCCTGGAGCCGTTGCCGGCGGGTTCGGGCGTGCAGTTTGGTACCGTGACCTCGACCGACGAGCTCGATCTTAACTGGCAGCGTTTGGCACTCACCAACGCCATGGAGCGCGATCACCTAGGCGTGCTGACCGGCTCGCCCATCACCGATGTGCGCATTACGCTCACGGGCGGCCGTGCGCATGCCAAACATACCGAGGGCGGCGATTTTCGCCAGGCCACGTACCGCGCGATTCGCCAGGGGCTCATGCAGGCGCGTGAGGCCGGCGCGGCGGTGCTGTTGGAGCCGTGGTACCACTTTGAGCTCGAGGTGCCGGGGGAGTGCGTGGGCCGGGCGCTCTCAGACGCCACGCGCATGGGCGCTGAGTACGAACCGCCGGCGATGGCGGGAGACCGGGCGAAGCTTGTGGGTCGCGTGCCGGCATCTGAGGTGCAGGATTACGCGCTGGAGGTGGCTGCCTATACGAGCGGTCGCGGTCATCTGTACCTGGAGTTCGCCGGCTATTCGGCTTGCCATGATGCCGAGCGCGTAATCGAGACTGCCGCCTATGAGCCCGAGGCCGATCTGCCCAACACGCCCGATTCGGTCTTTTGCTCTCACGGCGCCGGCTACACGGTCAAATGGTACGACGTGCCCGCCGCGGCGCACGTAAAGGTCGATCCCGCCACCTTTCGCCCCTGGCGGGCAGCAGATGCCGAGTTTTTCGGCCACATGTGACAAAGGGACAGTTCCTTTGTCGTATGCTATTGGTGTAACTTGGTATAAGTTGGTATAACTATTGCCAGGGTTTGCCAATCCGAGGAGGCCGACATGAATCCAAATCCCTTTAAGCCAACGGCAGGCAAGCGGCCTCCGATGCTCATTGGTCGCGAGTCGGTCATCGAAGATTTCGAGGAAGGGCTCGATAACGGCGCCGGAGCGCCGGGCAGGCTCATGCTCATTACGGGAAACCGCGGCTGCGGCAAGACAGTTCTCCTGCGGGAGCTGCAACGTCTGGCCAGCGAGCGCGGATGGGCGGTTGTCTCCGATTCCGCTTCGCTTGGCTTATGCGACCGCTTGGCCGACGCGCTTCGCTCGAATAGGCCCGTTGTGACGTCAATGGAATTCGGTTCGTCGTTTGGCCGGATGTCGGTCGAGGCGGCGCGAGCAAAGGGCGAAACGTTGCGAGGGCTGGTCAACGAGCGCCTCAAGAAGCTCGGTCCAGGCAAGGGCATACTGTTTGCGATTGACGAGGCGCAATCTGCGTCTATCGAGGAACTAGCGGCTCTTGCCGTTCTCTATCAGCAGGTGCTCGGAGACCAGGATGCCACGGGATTGCCCGATAGCGACCAGTGCGGTCTTGCGCTGGTTTTTGCCGGCTTGCCCAGTATGGTTGATGACTTGCTTGAAGAGCCGAGCGTGACGTTTTTGCGGCGTGCCCAGCAGCGTACGTTGGGGGCGATATCTTTGCCCAAGGTGCGCGATTCGTATATCCAGACGGTCAAAGACGCTGGTCTTTACGTTGACGCGGAGACGGCGGACCTTGCGGCACACAAGAGTATGGGGCATCCCTATATGGTTCAGCTGGTGGGATATTACATGTGGCGGTCTGCTGTCCGGCGTGGTTCGCGGGTCATCGAAAGGTGCGATGTCGAGGGTGGCCATGCAGATGCCGTCTCCGAGTTCTACGAAGCGGTTGACGCACCTCTGTATTACGGGCTGCGCAGTCCACAGCGCCTCTTTATCGAGGCCATGGCGGTTGACGAGGGCAAACCGACTCGCATGGCGGATATCATTGAGCGTTGCGATCGCACCCAGAGCTGGGCGAGTAAATATCGCGCAAGCTTGATTCGCGGGCGAGTCATCGAGGCTGCCGGATACGGCCTCGTCCGGTTTGCCGTGCCCATGCTGGGCGCGTACATTCGAGATCGCATTTTATGGCATGAGTAGGGTGATAAAGGTGACGGAACAGAAGATGAGCCCGCGGGCTATCGAGGTGCGTGGCGCGCGTGTACATAACCTCAAGGACATCGATATCGATATTCCGCTGGGAAAGCTCGTGGGTATTGCCGGCGTGTCGGGTTCGGGCAAGAGTTCGCTGGCGCTGGGGATTCTTTATGCCGAGGGCTCGCGTCGCTACTTGGAAGCACTCAGCACCTATACTCGACGTCGTCTAACGCAGGCCGAACATGCCCAGGTGGACGAGGTATTGCACGTACCGGCGGCGCTCGCGCTACACCAGCGTCCGAGCGTGCCGGGCGTGCGTTCTACCTTTGGCACCATGACCGAGCTCAACAATAGCCTGCGTCTGCTCTTTAGCCGTTGCGCCCATCACGTATGCCCGCATTGCGGGGCGCGTTTGGAGCCGAGCCTTAACGTGGCCGCAGGCCTGTCGCTCACGTGTCCGGCATGCGGCCGCGAGTTCTACGCGCCGAGTGCCGAGGATTTGGCTTTCAATAGCGGCGGTGCATGTCCCACCTGCGGCGGCACCGGTGTCATGCGCGAGGTGGACGAGGCGAGCCTGGTACCCGACGAGTCAAAGACTATCAACGAAGGCGCGGTGCTTCCCTGGGGTACGCTCATGTGGGATCTGATGAAGCAAGTGGCCGGCGAGATGGGCGTGCGTACCGACGTGCCGTTTAACCAGCTCACGCCTCAAGAGCGCGACATCGTGTTCCACGGCCCGGCGGTTAAGAAGCACATTCTTTACGTTCCCAAAAACGGCGAGGGTGCCACGCCGCTCGACTTTACCTATTACAACGCCGTCTATACCGTCGAGAATGCGCTCGCCAAGGTCAAGGACGATAAGGGCTTAAAACGCGTTGCGCGCTTTTTGCGCGAGGGCCCATGCCGTGATTGCGGTGGCACGCGTCTCTCCGAGGCAGCGCGCCAGCCCCAGGTGCGCGGTATCAATCTGTCACAGGCGGCGGCCATGACGCTTGGTGATGCGATTGAGTGGGTGCGCGGGGTACCCGCATCCTTGCCGCCCGAGATGCGGCCCATGGCGACGGATATCTGCGATTCGTTTTTGAGCACGGCTCGTCGTCTGGTCGACCTGGGTCTCGATTACCTTTCGCTCGATCGCGCCGGTGCCACGCTCTCCACGGGTGAGCGCCAGCGCGTGCAACTCGCCCGCGTGGTGCGCAACCGATCGACAGGCGTGCTCTATGTGCTGGACGAGCCCTCGATCGGCTTGCATCCTGCCAATGTTGACGGCCTGGTAGGCGTGATGCGCGATCTGGTGGATGACGGCAATACCGTGGTTGTTGTCGACCACGATACACGTGTGCTGGCGGAGGCTGATTATCTGGTCGAGATGGGCCCCGTTGCCGGAGCAGGCGGCGGCAACGTAATCGCCGCTGGTACGGTAGACGAGGTCGAGCAATCGCAGGACAGCCGTATCGCGCCGTTTTTGCGCGCCGAGCCCAAGCGCTTGCGTCCGCAGGTGACTGACGACGAAATGTTCGACCAGGGCCATATCCGCATGGCGACCGATACCATCCATACCGTCAAGCCGCTCGAAGTCGATATTCCGCGCGGTCGCTTGGTCGCGGTTACGGGTGTTTCGGGTTCGGGCAAGACGACGTTGGTGCTCGAGACGCTCATCCCGGCGCTTAAGGCGCAGGCAGCTGGCGAGTGCTTGCCACGCCACGTGCGCTGGATCGATGCCGAGGGCATTGCGCGTGCCAACCTGATTGACGCCACGCCCATCGGTGCCAACGTGCGCTCGACGGTGGCAACCTATGCCGACATCCATGATGAGCTGCGCCGCGCCTTCGCCCGTACGCCCGAGGCCAAGGCAGCCGGCTACAAGGCGGGCGCCTTTAGCTACAATACCGGCGCCTTGCGCTGCCCTACGTGTGATGGCACGGGCTCGATATCGCTCGACGTGCAGTTTTTGCCCGATGTCGAAATCGTCTGCCCGGCATGTCACGGCTCACGTTATGCAGATGCGGCTTCGCATATCCATCGCGAGGGCAAGGACGGGAGTCTGCTTACGTTGCCGCAGCTCATGGACATGAGTGTGGACGAGGCCATCGACGCCACGGTGGGGCTCAAGAAAGTTCAGGCGCGCTTGCAGACCTTGCACGACCTGGGCTTGGGCTATCTCACACTCGGTGAGCCCACGCCGGCGCTCTCGGGCGGCGAGGCACAACGCCTTAAGCTCGCGAGCGAGATGGGCCGCGTGCAGGATGATGCCGTATTCGTATTCGACGAGCCCACGATCGGACTACATCCGCTCGATGTTCAGGTGTTGCTGAGCGTGTTCGACGGCCTTGTTGCCAAGGGCGCCACGGTTATCGTGATCGAACACGATCTCGACCTTATCCGTAACGCCGATTACGTGATTGATATGGGTCCGGGCGGTGGCGATGCGGGCGGGCAAATCGTCTGTGCCGGTACGCCGGGGGACATCGCGGCCTGCCCCAAGAGCATTACCGGACGCTACCTATAGACAATGAGACAAAGGGACAGCTCCTTTGCCTCATTGATGCCTATTTCACGCATTGAGCGGCGAGATAGTCGCGGAAGAATGGCAATTCAAATGCGACGAGCCCTCGTCCTCGTTCTCCGATGATGCCGGCATCTATCATGCGGCGTCGGTAGCGGGAGACCTGCTGCGGCGAACGCTTAAGGCGTTCGACAAGGTCAGCGGTGGTGGACTCTTCCTCGTCATCGAGCATGGCGATGAGGAATCGCTTGTCCTCTGCAGTGAGTTCTCGATAGGTTGCCGCGAGGATTCGGTCGTCCATCTCGTCGCGCGCGATTTTGATTCCCAGGTCAAAGTCGCGTGACGAGATTTCCTTCGAATCGCTTGTGAGATCCCAGGCACGGTAGCCTACGAGTTGCAATAGGAAGGGAAAACCAGAGATCGAGCGAACGGCTCTATCGATTCCCTCAGCATCTGCCAGGCGATCGTTTTCCTGAATTGTGCGAATCAAGGCCTCGCGCACGTCATAGTCGGCAATGCGACCCAGATGATATTGTTGGGCGCGGCGAAGGAACGAGACCGTCTTGTGGTTCAGTAGCGTCGATACGTTGTTGGGAAGTCCCGCCATGAGCAGCGCGACGCGTTTCCCATCGGTCACAAAGTGCTGATACGTCGCTGCGAGCTGAATCATCTCGTCGAGTGTCGGGTCTACCTCGTCAACCGTGACGAGCAGACCGGTGCCCGCCTCGTTGAGCTGGTCGATGATGTCGCTCATGCGATAACGCCAGGTTGAGGCATCGTGAACGCGATTGACCTCGATGCTGCCGATCGGTGCAATTCCGAGACCGGTGACTTCGAAGTTGTTAGACGGGTCGATAAGATGGCCGGCAGCACGTTTCGCCCCGAACTCGATTTCCTCAAGCATTCCCGGGAGCGCGGTTGTCTTTACGGCAATCCAGCCGTGGGATTCTGCCCTTGTCGCAAGCGACGACATGAGAGCGGTTTTACCGGTTCCACGTGCGCCCGAGAAGATCGATGTCAATTCTGGGCGCCTGCGCTGGCTCAAGAAGGCACGGTCCAAATCCCGAATAATCTGCTGTCTGCCAGCGAGATGGGCAGGAACCTCACCAAAACTGGGGGTAAACGGGTTCTCGAGATATTTCACAAGGCTCTCCTTTCACACCGCCGTTTAACTTCATTTTACTTTAGTTAATTCTGATTAAAAGTGAGGGCTCTTTATCTAGAGCATCAATTAGGCGCGTACGCCATCGGCGCGGCACTGGAATGTGACAAAGGGACAGTTCCTTTGTCACATTCCCGGAAAGCCTGTTTGGCGCAGGGCTTCGTAGAGGACGATGGCGGCGCTGTTGGAGAGGTTGAGTGCGCTAATTCGGTAGTCGTCTGGATTGACGAAGTTGCCGCAGATATCCTGCCGAAGGATGGCCTCGTGGCTGTCCTCGGTATGCCCCAGCGATTCCTCGTGGGCCTCCCAAGCCTCGGCGTTATCGAGTGAGTCGCAATCGCGCAGCATCGGGATGCGCTCGCAACGCTCGGGCGCTGCGGCGAGCAGTGACTCGGGAATGCCCGAGCTCTCGCTGCCAAAGACCAAGTAGTCGCCATCGCGGTAGGTGCTCTGCGCATAGGTTCGGTGCGCCTTTTTGGTCAGCAGGTGTAGGCGACCATCGGCGGGGGAGAGACCGTTGCGCGCAAGGAAATCCTCCCAACCGGCATAGGTTGTCACGTCCAAGTTTTGCCAGTAGCCCAGACCGGCGCGACGCACCGTCTTGTCATCGAGCGAAAAGCCCAGCGGCTCCACCAGATGCAGGTGGGCGCCGGTGACCACGCAGGTACGGCCGATATTGCCCGTATTGGCCGGAATCTCGGGCGCATACAGCACGATGTTGAACATGAATCTCCTTGGCTCAGAACGAAAAACCACCACGAAGGGCACCTTCGTGGTGGTTTGGCGGTTGCGTAGGCGGAAAAATACCCGCCTGGATAAACCTAGGCGCGGTGCCAGTCGGTCAGGCAGGCATCGAGGGAGGCGATGAGCGCGTCCTTGTCCATGTGACGGCCGATGATGCACAGGCTCGTCATGCGGTCGCCCGTCTCGTCGTCCCAAATCTGCATGATCTCGGGGTTCTCGTCGATGATCTTCTGCTTCTCGCCCTCGGGCGCCGAATCGACAAACAGACCGTTCTCCATCAGGCGCATCTGGTGGCCGGCCTGCTCAAACATGTAGCACATGTCCGGATCGCCGGTCTGCCACAGCGGACCCTTGACGCGGATGACCTCGTCGGGCCACTCCTGCTCAACAAAATCGGTGAACTTCTGCAGGTCAAACGGCTTGCGGCGCGAGTACACAAAGGTCTTGATGTCGTACTCGAGCACCTCGGGGTCGTCGTGCTCCTCGGGATGCTCCATGGCCTCGATCCAGGCGGCGGAGTTGTAGGCGCGCATAAAGTCGAAGCGGTCGGTATCGAGCAGCTCCTCCATGGGAACCTCGCCGTTTTGAGCCTCGACAATCACGGCGTCCTTCTGCAGGCTGCGCACGATGGCCTTGAGCTCGGCGATCTGCTCAGGGCTCACGGTATCGGTCTTGTTGAGGATTAGCGTGGAGCAGAACTCGATCTGCTGGATGAGCAGGCTCTCGATGTCATCCTCGTCGATATCCTCGGCCAGCAGGTCGCGGCCGCCGTTGAACTCGTCATACATGCGGGCGCAATCGACCACGGCCACGATGTTGTCGAGCGCGAGCTTGGGCTCGCCGCCCACCTTGGCCTCGTCGCAAAAGCTCGAGATGGTGTAGGCGATGGGGATAGGCTCGCAAATGCCCGATGCCTCGATGATGATGTAGTCGAAGTTGCCTGAATCGGCGATGCCCTGCAGCTGGTTGGCCAGGTCATCCGAAAGCGTGCAGCAGATGCAGCCGTTGGTGAGCGGGATGAGGTCGTCGGTCTCGGAAAGACCGCCGTCGGCGATGAGACTGGCATCGACGTTGATCTCGCCGATGTCGTTGACGATTACAGCGGCGCGGATGCCGCCATCGTTAGCGAGGATGTGGTTGAGCAGCGTGGTCTTGCCGGCACCGAGGTATCCGGTAAGCATGATGATCTTCACTGGTTTGTTGGGCATGTGCCCTCCTTTGTTAGACATGGCTTACAGTTGAATCTTATGCCAAACGCCTGCTCTTATACCCACGCGCCGGCAAATAACACAAGCTACTCCCAGGCTCCCCATACATCGGGGCAATAACCGACGGTGGCCTTTTTGCCGTTGCGCACGATGGGCTCGGCCAAGACCTGCTGGTTCTCGAGCAGCTTGTCGAAGCGCTGACTGGGGGTAAGGTGCTGGATGAGCGCGAGCGTCTCCTCGTCCTTAGCCTTGGGGTTGAGCAGCTTGTCGATGCCGCCGACCGCCTGCATCACGCTCGTGAGCTCGCCCTTGCTCATCTCCTTTTCCTTAAGGTCGATAAACTGCACCTTAATGCGGCGCTCTTTGAAGAAGCGCTGTGCTTTCTTGGTGTCGAACGACTTCTTGGTGCCGAAGATTTGCACGTTCATAGTATGTTCCGCCGTTCTAACGAATGAAGTTGGTCGTTGCGCGATCGGCTTCGGGCGCGTTGATACCGGCGGCTTGTCCTGCCTCGATGCAGCGCAGGAGCCAGGCCATGTTTTTGCCGATGTTTCGCATGGTGGCAAGGCCCTCGGCGTCCCCATCGGCGTCGCCGGGCACGCGGCCAAACACGTTGTTCCAGTAGGTGGAAGCGACCACGGGCATTTGCTTAATGGTGAAGTACTTGTTGAGCACATCGAAGGTGGTCGACGTGCCGCCGCGACGGGCGACGGCGACTGCGGCGCCGGGTTTGTGCTCAAAGGCATGCCCGCCTGCATAGAAGGCGCGATCGAGGGCCGAAAGGATGCGGCCGCTGGGGTGCGCGTAGTAGACGGGCGAGCCAAAGACAAAGCCATCTGCCTGCTCGGCGGCAGCGATGAGCTCGTTCACCACGTCGTCGTCAAAGGTGCAGCGTCCGCCAAGCTTGCCGCACTGACCACAGCCGATGCAGTCGCGAATGGGCTTGGCGCCCAGCTGGAACACCTCGGTATCGATACCCTCGGCATGCAATTGCTCGGCGACTTCGGCAAGCGCGCGAGCGGTGTTGCCGTTTGCCTTGGGGCTACCGTTGACTAAAAGAACCTTCATCACAAACTCCCTCTGCTGTCGATGACTTCTGCAGAGGATTATCGCACGATGGGGGAGGCGGCGCGGGCGCGGCGTTAATCCAGTTTGGTACCTGGCACCTGCACGGCTTTCCCGAGCAACGCTTTGAGCTCGTTCAGAATGGAAACGGGCTGACGGTCGACGCCGTCCAGATGGAGCGTGGCCACGCGAATGGGTGGCTGATATTCAAGCGAGCCGATGAGCACGGGGGAACCCAGGAACCGTTCGATGTCGCTTGCGATCTCGTCGATCGCCTCGGGGCCGAGCTCATCGAAGAGTGCCACGAACGTTGGTCCCGTCGAGCGGAACAGGCGGCCCTTGCCGCGCGAACAATCCATGAGGCAGGCGGCGCTTTCGGCGAGCACGCGGTCGCCTGCATCGAATCCAAAGCGGGCATTGACCTCGGCGATATCGTCGACCTTAATGGCAATAAAGCCCGCCTCGTGCGGCACGTGGCGCATCTCTCCAATAGCGTTGACCAGTGCGTGGACATCGCCCAGGCCCGTTACTGAGTCGGTCGTATCCGCTAGGCTTCGGTTGACGATAATGCCCACATACATGCTGGGCTCGGTATCGGTGCCGTCCAAGCGGTAGCCCGTGCAGTCGCAAAGCGCGTATTTTCCGGTGGCATCCATTACACGATACTGCATGTAGTGGAAGTGCCACGTGCCGTTTATCACCATGTCGAGCTCGGCGCGCACATTGTCGCGGTCCTCGGGATGAACGCGGGCGAGCCACATGTCGAGTGAGTTAAAAGGGTGCTGGGAGGGCAGGTCAAAATCGCGCACGGCGTTAACCGACCATTGCGATTCTCCCGTATCAAGATTGAGGATAAACGGATAGCGCGTCTCGGAGCTCATGGAGATCGCTTGGAACACCCGGTCGTTGCAGGGAAGCTGATCGACGATTGGGCGTTGCGGCGCGTCATCGTCTTTCGGTTGCTGCACACGATGCATTAGCTTATAGCGATACATCTTGCGATCGGCATCCATCGTCATCTGGCGACGCGTGTCGCCAGCAAGTGGATCGACGCGCGAGCAGCCAAAGCTAAAGCTACCGATCATGGGCGCCTTGCCACCTGAGCTCGCCTCGATCAGCCTGGTACGCACCTGCTCCAAGCGCTGCTCGAGTTCAATCTCGTTTGCGGAGGGCGAGATGAGCACAAACTCGTCTCCACCGATACGGAACAGCATCTCATCGTGCTCCATGGTTTCGGAGAGCGTGCGGCAGATGCTCAGAATATAGCGATTGCCTTCGGCGTGGCCAAACCTATCGTTGCAATGCTTGAGATGGTCGATGTCAATATAGGCGCAGGTGAAGGGGTCGCCTTTGCGCCAGAGTTGCTCGACGTGACGGTCGAATCCGTTGCGGTTGCCCAAGTTGGTGAGCGGATCGATATAGGCGTTGCGCTCAAGCAGCTGGCGCTCTTGTTGCAGGATGGCATGCGTCTTTTGCAGTTGCTCACCAACGGCGCGTAGCTCAGCAGGCAGCGCGGCAACATCGAGTTCAGCGGTTGAGACGCCGTTCGCAAGTCGCTGAAGATAGGTAATAATCGATTGCTCGCCCAGGCGATATGACTCGTTCATGATGGATAACCTCCTTGGGCGGAACAACGGTTTGTATCATATCCCCAATTCGGTTTGAATTGGGGATATAAGTTAGCTAATGGAGACAAATGCCCCCTTCGACGGTGGCGTTTTGCGCGCGAGCGCATCAGTTGTTATTGCCACCATCGAGCAATGCCTCAAAATCCTTCGCCGGCATGGGGCGGTAGTAGAGGAAGCCCTGAGCGTAGCGGGCGTCCATTTGTCGTAGCATGTTTGCCTGCTCATTTGTCTCGACGCCTTCGACCACGACGGGCAGATGGAGCGACTGCGCCATTTCGAGCATCGATGAAATGGCTTGCGTGCTGCGGCCACGATCGCCGTCGACGGGCACAATCTGCTAAATTTACTTGTCGAACGTCACCACAAAGCCGCTTTCCTCGAGTGCGGGGATATGGGTGCACATGCTGTGGGCGGCTATTATTCGACAAGCGGTAGCGCGACGATGCGATGTTCGATAAAAATGCGACTGGGACGATATATGTTGACGGGTATACTTGTCCCGTTTTAAAACGCAGGAACGGAGATGGTCGCATGGCACAGTCAAATATGACGCGCACGGTGGGGCTGGCGCTCGAGGGAGGCGGCTACCGCGGTATGTATACGGCGGGCGTGCTCGACGTTTGGATGGAGCACGGTTTGACCTGCGACCATATGGTGGGCGTCTCGGCGGGCGCGGCGTTTGGTTACAACTTTAAATCGCACCAGATCGGCCGCGCCATTCGCTACAACAAGGCCTATTGTGCCGACAAGCGCTACGCAAGCGTGACCAGCTGGCTGCGAACCGGCGATATGTTCAATGCCGACTTTGCTTATCACGAGGTGCCTATCGAGCGCGATCCCATCGACTTGGAGGCGTATCGCGCCTGCCCCATGCGATTTACGTGCGTGTGTACCGATATCGAGACGGGCAAGGCCGTCTATCACGACCTGCCCTATGGCGATGAGCGCGATATCGAGTGGATCCGGGCGTCGTCGGCAATTCCCGTGGCGACGCGTCCCGTTGCTATTGACGGGCATAAATATCTGGATGGTGGCGTGGCCGATTCTATTCCCAGCGCATGGCTGTTTGCGCAGGGGTATGACCGCAATATCGTGGTACTTACGCAGCCGGCGGGCTTTGCGAAGCAGCCCAACAGCGTGATGCCCATGCTGCGGCGTGTGTTCCGTCACTATCCGGAGTTTGTCGCAGCGCTTGAGCATCGGCATGAGGTCTACAATGCCACGCTCGATGACCTGGCACGTCGCGAGGCTGCCGGCGAGATCTTTGTGGTGCGGCCGAGCGAATCGGTGAAGGTGCCGTCGCTGTGTCGCGAGCCCGATGAACTTGAGCGCATCTACCAGATTGGTCGCCGCGATGCGGAGGCGACCTTGCCGGCACTGGAGGCATATCTGGCAGGGTAGAGGCTGCTGCCGCCATCTCGGCGGAAAGCGCATCCCGGAATGGAGACCCAAACTGGGATGCGCTTTCCATTGCTGAAGTTATGGGGCTGCGGAGCAACTGCTCGGCTTAGACTTACGCCTGCTGCCAGGTGTCGACGAGCTCCTTGGCGGCGGCGTAGGGG
>URRT01000013.1 GCA_900550355.1 uncultured Collinsella sp. | reverse complement strand
CAGCCATTCCGTCGGCTCGCGCATGCGCCGTCGCCTGCTCGACACGCCTGAATCCGGTGTGCTCGGCCGCGTTGCGCTCGCCAACCGTCTAACCCGTGCGGTGCTCGCCTTTACGGCGCTGTTCGCCATCCTTATCGGCAACCTCACCTATGTCCAGGTCATTAAGGCCAAGGACTATCAGGACATGCCGACCAACAACCACACCATCGCCCGCTCCAAGTACATCCAGCGCGGCTCCATCATCACGTCCGACGGCGTGACGCTGGCCGAGTCGCTGCAGCAGGAGGACGGCACCTACGTACGCTCCTACCCCAACGGTAACCTGGCAGCGCACGTGGTTGGCTACGTGAGTCAGCAGTATGGCACCACCGCCATCGAGAGCGTCATGAACGACACGCTCACCGGTTCTAAGGACTACTCCAGCTGGAACAACGCCATCGCGTCGCTCGCGGGCCAGACCCAGCCGGGCAACACCGCCAAGCTCACCATCGACTCGCGCATCCAGACGGCGGCCGAGCAGGCACTCAAGGGCTTTAAGGGCGCTGTAGTGGTCATCGACCCGCGTACCGGCGCGGTTCTCGCATGTGCCAGCTCGCCCACATACGACAACACCAACATCGATGCTCTGCTGCAGACGGGCGGCGGCGAGGACGGCTCCATGTACAATCGCGCCATGGACGCGCTGTACACGCCGGGCTCAACGTTTAAGGTCGTTACGCTTTCCGCGGCACTCGAGACCGGTACCGCCAGCCTTACCAGCACCTACCAGGCGCCCGGCTCCATGGACATCGGCAACGCACCGGTCACCAACGATGCCAACGAGAGCTACGGCACCATCAGCCTGCAGCAGGCCTTTGCCGTGTCCTCCAACGTCGTCTTTGGCCAGGTGGCAAACGAAGTTGGCGCAAACACGCTCGTGCAGTTTGCCAACGCCTTTGGCTACGGCCAAAAGCTCGGCCAGGACCTGACCTCCGCGGCCTCCATCATGGCCGACCCGTCGCTCATGACCGAGTGGGAGACCGCCTGGGCCGGCGCCGGCCAGCCTGTCGGCATGGACCACACGCCCGGCCCGCAGACCACCGTCATGCAAAACGCCGTGATTGCCGCCGCCATCGCTAACAGCGGCGTGGTCATGGACCCGTACTTTGTAGCCCAGGTACTCGCCCCGGACGGAACCGTGGTCAAGACCACGCAGTCCCGCTCGCTGGGTCAGGCCGTCAGCTCCGCCACGGCCGACCAGGTCAAGCAGGCCATGCTTGCCGTCGTCCAGTCCGGCACCGGCACCGATGCCCAGATCCCCGGCGTAAAGGTCGCCGGCAAGACCGGCTCGGCCGAGACCGGCGGCACCAACGTCAACTCGATGTTCGTTGGCTTTGCACCTTACGATTCACCCACGGTCGCCATCTCGGTGGCCTTGGAGGATTTCGACAAGCATGACGTCAAGGCCGCCAAGATCGCCGGTATCGTCCTGACCGCGGCGCTTGCCGCACAGGGAGCGTGATGCCCATGATCGAATCGGACACCCGAGGCGCGCCGCGGCCGAAGAGTTAGCGGCAACGCGCCACACGGCCCCAGCGGCCACATCGTAGGTACTACACATATCGTTGAGCGAATAGTTATGTTAGGAGCAGGAATGGAACAGAGGGTCCTCGGGGGAAGATACCTCCTCAAGGATAAGGTGGGAACAGGCGGCATGGCGACCGTCTACCGTGCACAGGACCAGGTCCTCGACCGCACGGTTGCCGTCAAGATCATGCTGCCGCAGTATGCTGGCGACGCAACCTTCGCCGCACGCTTTAAGCAGGAGGCCCAGGCAGCAGCCGGTCTCTCCTCCCCCTATATCGTGGGCGTCTACGATTGGGGCAAGGACGGCGACACCTATTACATCGTCATGGAGTACCTGCGCGGCACCGACCTTAAGAGCGGCATCAAGAGCCACGGCGCCCTCGACCCCAAGAAGGTCGCCCAGATCGGCTCGCAGATCAGCTCCGCGCTTTCGGTCGCCCACAAGCACGAAATCATCCACCGCGACATTAAGCCGCAGAACATCATGGTGCTGCCCGACGGCAACATCAAGGTGATGGACTTTGGCATCGCGCGCGCCAAGAACAGCCACCTCACGCAAGACAACAACGTGCTGGGAACCGCCCACTACGTCAGCCCCGAGCAGACCCGCGGTCAGGACCTCGGCCCCACCTCGGATATCTACTCGCTGGGCGTCGTGATGTACGAGTGCGCCACCGGCCGCGTTCCCTTTGACGGTGACGACGCTATCTCGGTCGCACTCAAGCAGGTCAACGAGCTGCCAATTCCGCCGAGCCAGATCAACTCCGGTGTCGACGCCGACCTTGAGCGCATCATCCTCAAGTGCATGGAGAAAGACCCGGCAAACCGCTTCCAGACCGCCGACGAGCTGCGTCAGGTGCTCAACAGCTACCTGTCGGGCCGTGCCGTCAACGTCTCGGAGCCCACGCGCATCATCGGTGCCCCCGGTGAGCTGGGCGCCACCAAGACTCGCGAGCTTTCCGATCAGACGCGCGCCATGGTGCGTCCCGTTTCGGGCGTGAGCGGCCAGAATACCGCCCGTAGCTCGGTTTCGGGCTCTACCGGCTCCTACGAGGTCGAAAAGCCCAAATCCAACAAGAATAAGATCATCGCCGCAGTGGTAGCAGCCGTTGCCGTCATCGGCATCGTGGTGGCCTTTGCCACAGGACTCTTTGGCGGCGAGCAGGTCACCGTGCCCGATGTGCTGGGCAAGGACCAGCAGACTGCCGTCGAGCTGATCAAGCAAGCCGGCCTCGAGGTCGGCACCATCGACCAAAGCTACAACGACGATGTCGACGAGGGCAAGGTCGCCGAGCAGACGCCCAACGGCAACACCAAGAAGGCCAAAGGCACCAAGGTGAACCTGGTAATCTCCAAGGGCCCCAAGCCCTCCGAGAAGGTTGAGGTTCCCAAGCTTGTCGGCCTGACCAAGGACCAGGCAGAAGCTGCGCTGGCAAGCGTTGGCCTGAAGGGCAACGCCTCCGAGGAGGCCAACGAGGCCGATGAGGGCCAGGTCTTTGAGCAGGGCACCGAAGCCGGTAAGGAAGTCGCGAAGGGCACGACCATCTCGTACAAGGTCTCGAGCGGCCCGGATACCACGTCCGTCCCCGACCTGACCGACATGACCGAGGCTCAAGCACGCAACGCCCTCGATATGGCAGGCTTTGGCGTCGACGTGAGCTACCAGGAGAACGACTCGGTTACCGAGGGCACCGTGATCAGCTGGAACCCCAGCGGCAAGCAGAAGCCCGGCGCCACGATTACCGTCGTCA
The DNA here is from genome assembly GCA_900550355.1 of uncultured Collinsella sp. GTDB lineage: Bacteria > Actinomycetota > Coriobacteriia > Coriobacteriales > Coriobacteriaceae > Collinsella. The sequence continues at coordinate 17,443 of URRT01000013.1, read as the reverse complement.
TTGCCAAGAAGTCCGGCAAGGCCAGTGTTCCGGGCAACCTGTACGGCAAGAGCATCTCCGCCGCCGTCACCGCGCTCAACAACGCCGGTTTCTATAACATCGGCTTCTGTGACCAGAACGGCAATCCCGTAAGCGGTAACGAGGATGCCACCGTTACGGGCGTCTCCCCCACCGGAAAGCAGCCCACCGACAGCACGATTACGCTGACGGTCGCACTTTCTGGCTCGGGTTCGGGCTCTGGCTCGGGCACGAGCACGGGCGACGATTCCGGTACGACCAACTAGTCGCCACCCAACCGCTCATTACGGCTCTCGCCGCAAACACATTCGCTCACAGGCGCCCGCTTGCTCCCCCAGCAAGCGGGCGCTTCGTTTTTGACATGGCATGAACCAGAAGAGCCCGGCACCGTAGTGGTACCGGGCTCGGCAAATTTCTGGTGCCCCCGGGCGAATTCGAAAACTCCCCCCGCGGGGAAATTGGTGACGCGGGTGTCGACGGCTCGAATCCTGCCGGCGGTCCCCACAAACCAGAAACGGCGCCGCTCTCGCGACGCCGTCATAATCTTCTGGTGCCCCCGGGCGGATTCGAACCGTCGACACCCGCTTTAGGAGAGCGGTGCTCTATCCCCTGAGCTACGGAGGCATGTTGTACTAGTGTAGCAGATTTACTGCATCGCCATACGTCGCATGACTAGACTTCGAAGTTGCGGTGGAATAGTTCTTGCCTAAAGCATCTAAAGCCGTATTTAGGAACTATTTCACCGCAACTTGTGAAGAGCTAGTTGCCTTTGTGGAAGAGGTTTTTGATAACGGTGGGGATGCTCTTGGCGCCCTTGGCCGTCACATCGATAAAGTCGGGCGAACGCACGAGCTTGTCCTCGTCGACGTACTTGCGGACCGCGCGCAACGTCTCTTTGTCGTCGCGCGTCGAAAACGTAAAGTGACCGTTGTCCTTGGTGAAGATGGCAAAACGCGTGATCTTCTTTGTGCCGCGCAAAACCTCGGCGGCAATATAGTCGACCTCGTCCCACGGGATTTGAATATAATCCTCGGGATTGCGCTCGTTGTAATACTCGAACGCCTTATTGCCCACCATCACGTTACCGTGGCTGGTAAGCCCCATCAGGCAGGTTGCCGGCGTTGCCAGATCGACCGTGCTGTTCTGAGATTGCGCCATGCGCGCCTCGCCCTCCAAATAAAACAATCGGACCGCATCCAGTGTACCCACCGGGTGCGGTCCGTTTCAATGGCTCAAAAGCCCTTGCCTAGCAATTCTCGGTCTTAAGCCGAAACGTGCTTACATGAAGCCGCAGACGCGACCGATGATGCCGATGGCGAAGAGAGCCAGGATGATGACGATCGGGCTGACCTTCTTCTTGAGGAGCTTGCAGACCAGCAGGGTCAGGCACACGGCGGCAAGGCCGGGGATGAGCTGATCAAGGTTGGCCTGAAGCGTGGTGACCTTCACCTGATCAAGGGCGTTAGCACCGATGGAGTTATACATCGTCAGTGCTTCCTTGACACCCTCAGAACCGGAGGGCAGGTTAGCCCAGTCGATAAAGGCGCCAGCAGACTGCGTGACCCTGGAGACGACCGGGGTGAAGGAGATGGACACCCAGCGCTCGACCAGGGCGCCGATGATGAACATACCCAGGATGGATGCACCCTCGGTGACCTTGCCCATCAGACCGCCGGAGAGGTCCTTGGCGATGGAGGAGCCGACCTTGTAGCCAAACTCCTGCGTGTACCACAGGAAGGCGTAACGGATGATGTTCCACGCGAAGAAGAACAGCAGCGGACCGGCGATGCTACCGGACAGGGCCAGGGAAGCGCCCAGAGCGCCCAGAATCGGGCGAAGGGTGAACCAGAAGGCGGGGTCGCCGACGCCGGCGAGCGGGCCCATCATACCGACCTTGACGCCCTGAATGGCGACGTCGTCAATCGGAGCACCGTTGGCGCGCTCCTCCTCGAGAGCGAGGGTAACGCCAATGACGGGGGCGGAAACATAGGGGTGGGTGTTATAGAACTCCAGGTGGCGCTTAAGAGCGGCAATCTGGTCATCCTTGCTGGTGTAGAGCTTCTTGATCGCAGGGATCATTGCGAAGCACCAGCCGCCGTTCTGCATACGCTCGTAGTTCCACGAGCCCTGAAGGAACTGATGACGGAAGCAAACCTTCTTGCGGTCAGCCTTGGTGAGCTGAATCTTGTTCTCTGCCATATGTATCACTCCCCTCCTACTCGTAATCGTTCAGAATGTCGCCGAGCGGGTCACCGGAGCCGCCGCCCATGCCGCCACCCTGCTTGGCCAGATCCTTAAGGCCAAGGTAGATGAGGGCAAGGGAGATGCCGATGAGACCAAGGGCGATCAGCGTGAGCTGAGGGATGGCAGCAAGGACAAAGCCGAGGATGAAGAACGGCCAGGTCTCCTTGGTGGCCATCATGTTGATGACCATGGCGTAACCGACGGAAGCGACCATGCCGCCGCCGACAGCCATGCCGCCGGACAGCCAGTCGGGCATAGCGTTAAGCGCGTTGGTAACAGCCTCAGCCGGGATGATGCACAGAAGTACTGCCGGGATGGCGATACGAAGGCCCTGCATGAGGATGGCAGCGTACTGCCAGCGCTCGATGCCGGAGAAGTCGCCCTTCTCGGCGCAACCGTCCATGGCGTGAGCGATAGCGGTGGCCAGGGTACGGCAGATCATGGTCAGGAACAGACCAGCGACCGACAGCGGGACGGCGACGGCGATAGCGGCGGTAACGGCCTTGGCCGAGTCGGTGGCGCCACCGTTGAGGGCGAGCACCATGATGATCGAAGAAGCGACCGAGGCCAGAGCGGCGTCAGGCGCGACGGCGGCGCCGACGTTAGCCCAGCCAAGGGCCATCATCTGGAGCGAACCGCCCAGGAGGATGCCCTCCTGAAGGTGACCGGTTACGAGACCGATAAGCGTGCATGCCACGAGCGGCTGATGGAACTGGAACTCATCCAGAATGCCTTCCATACCGGCAAGCAACGCGACAATCGCAACAAGCAGAATAGTGATTGCAGACATGTATCGGACCCTCCTTTACTATGCTTGAGCGGCCAGTTCGGCCTTAGCTTTCTTCAACATGGCGTCGAGATCCTCGGAGGAATCCGAAGGAACCTTGCGGACCTCGAACTTGACGCCCTTGGCCTTGAGGGCCTCGAGAGTCTTGACGTCGTCATCGCCCATAGCGACGGCGTTGGTGACGACGACCTTGCCCTTGGAGTGAGCCATGGAACCGATGTTGACTTCCTTGATGTCGACGCCGGCCTCGATGGCCTTGAGCAGATCCTGCGGGTTCTCAAAGAGCAGCATAGCCTTGGTGTCACCAAAGCGCGTGTCCTTGACGACCTCGGCCATCTTCTTGATGGGCACGACGTTGGCATGGACTCCCGGAGGGGCAGCCTGCTCGATCATGGTCTTGCGGAGCTCGTCGTGAGCAACGCCGTCGGAAACCACGATAATGCGGTTGGGGTTGATCTGCTTGGTCCACGTGGTGGCCACCTGACCATGAAGCAGACGGGTGTCGATACGGACGTGGGCGATCTTGATGTGCCCATCGCCGATGACCGTTCCCGGAGGGATGGCGCCTGCAGGAGCAGCGGCGGCCGCAGCCGGCTTCTTCTCCTCGGGCTCCAGAGACTCGGGCTTGACGCGCACGCCAGCCTTAGCCTCAGTCACGAGATGTTTTGCGATCGCATGTGCAGTGTTCTTTGCGTCAAAGCGCTGCGAATATGCCTCGATGAGCATAGGCAGGTTGACACCGGTGACGATAGCCCAGGAATCGTGGCCCTCGATGAGTCCGCTGATCTGGTTGAACGGCGTGCCGCCCCACAGATCAACGAGGAAGAGCACCTGCTCCTGGTCCTCGAAGGAAGCGACTGCTTCCTCGACCTTGGCACGGAAGTCGTCGGGGCCCATGCTCGGCTCGAGCGAGACCACGGCAACAGACGGCTGATCGCCAAAGACCATCGAGCCCGTCTGCTTGATTCCAGCTGCCAAGTCCCCGTGGCTAGCAAGAACAATACTTACCATCACATAACCTCCTTTTTGTCTACGTATTTCCTACACGACATGAAAGGAGTATACCTGTTTGGATTGTGGAATTATAGCTAAATTCGCAAATGGTTGGTTTATTTGTTTAAACGTCTAAGTTTGTTACAAATTGATTACGTTGCCGGTTTACAGCTTATTGCCTGCTAAAACGTGATTTGCTGATTGCTTTCAAAGACATATAAAGGTGCACTGTTCGTTAAGACCTCTTTTAGGTGGATTCCGATGCGTCTGCGTGCCACCATTTTGTTTAAACAGACATGACTTGACTAACCGAAGCAAATATGTTTAGAACTCTAGCCCATGTAGTCATTGGATGTTAGGCGATGTGGAGTGGGTTGGCGGCGTCGACGGCATCGGGGGCGTCGGAGAGGCCGTCAGGAGCAGCGTCTGCCGGGTCCTCGTCGGGGGTCTCGATCTGTTTGATCATTACCTCTTGACCCTGCAGCAAATAGGTCTCGCCGCTACCGCACTGGGGACAGGTCTTGCCGTGCTCGACCGTCGCGTAGTCGCAGCCGCACGCCTCGCAATGTGTCACGGCCTCGACGGGCTCCACGATAAGCTCCGAGCCCTCGGTGATAGGCTTTTTATCTGCTGCCCAGCGCCAAGCGTCGAGCAGCAAGTCGGGAACGACGCCCGAGACCTCGCCCAGTAGCAACGTCACGCTCGAAACGCGACGCACGCCATGAGCGCGCGCCACATTCTCGACATCGCGAATAATGTGATACACAATCCCTAATTCATGCAAGGCGAATACCTTTCAACAATGGTTGATGCGATGTCAGCCAAACGTCAGCGAGCGGCGATCCAGGTGCCCCAGGTTGCCCCGAAACAAGGCGTCCGCTGGGCTTTTGCCCGCGGCGCCGAAGTTGAGGGGCAAGATGGGGTGCCTGGGCGCCGCGCAGCGTCGGCAGTGCCGCCGTTCGTTAGAACGGCGGAACCTAATGACCAAACTTAATCTTGATGGCGCGCTTTAGAGCGTACTTGCCGAGGCTTGGGAGCTTTTGCTCGTATTTGACCATCGTGGAGCACTCGGGACGGTCGCGATCCAGATGGATGGCGTCGAACGCGCACTTGGTGGTGCACAGGCCGCAGCCGATGCACTTGTTGGGGTCGACGATCGAGGCGCCGCAGCCCAGGCAGCGGGCAGTCTCGGCGCGCACCTGTTCCTCGGTAAAGGTCTCGACGTACTCGCTAAACGGCGCGGCCTTCTCGCGCTCGCGGTCCACGTGGGCAACCTCGCGGCTCGCGTTATCGTAGCTCTCGAGCACAACGTCGTCGCGGTCGAGCGCAGTGTAGCGGCGCTGATTGCGGCCGATGGTGAGCGTGGAGCCCGGCTGCACAAAGCGATGGATGGACACCGCAGCCTCGTGACCGGCGGCGATAGCGTCGATGGCAAAGCTGGGGCCAGTGCAGACGTCACCACCCACAAAGATGTCGGGTTCGGCGGTCTGGTAAGTCTGGGGATCGGCAAGGGCGCCCTGGCCGCGGCCGAGCTCCACCTTGGAGCCAGCTAGCAGGTCGCCCCACACAATGGACTGGCCAATCGACATGACGACACGGTCGGCATCGACACGGCGCAGATCGCTCTCGTCGTACTCGGGCGCAAAACGGCCCTCGTCGTCAAAGACACGCGTGCAGCGCTTGAAGGTGATACCGCACACACGACCGGCCTCGTCCAGGTGAACCTCCTTGGGGCCCCAGCCGCAGCTGATGTGGGCGCCGTCCTCAACGGCCTCGCGACGCTCCTCCTCGCTGGCAGGCATCTGGGCCTCGCTCTCCAGGCAGAACATCTCAACGTGCTCGGAACCCAGACGGCAGGCGTTGCGCGCGACGTCGATAGCCACGTTGCCGCCGCCCACCACGATAGTGCGGTCGGGCAGCGCATCAATCTTGCCGCTGTTGACCTCGCGAAGGAAGTCGACGGCCACGGTCACGTCCTCGGCACCCTCGCCCGGAATGCCGGCAAGGCGGCCGCCCTGGCAGCCAATGGCAACGTAGAAGGCCTTGAAGCCCTGCGCGCGCAGCTCGTCGAGCGTCACGTCTCGACCGACTTCCACGCCATAGCGGAACTCGGCACCCATCAGGCGAATGACCTCGACCTCGGCCTCAATGACGTCCTTCTGCAGCTTAAAGCTGGGAATGCCGTAGGTGAGCATGCCGCCCGGGCGCTCGTTCTTCTCGAACACGACGGGCTTGTAGCCCTTCTCGGCCAGATAGAAGGCGCAGGACAGACCGGCCGGACCGGCACCGATGATGGCGATCTTCTGGTCGAAGCCGCCGGCACGCGTCGGAGTCACCACAGGTGGGACATAGCGAGTCGCGGCATCCAGATCGCGCTGGGCGATGAATTTCTTGACCTCGTCGATGGCCACGGCGGCGTCCACACGGCCGCGGGTGCAGGCATCCTCACAGCGGCGGTTGCACACACGGCCGCAGATAGCAGGCAGCGGGTTCTCGCGCTTAATGAGTGCTAGGGCCTCGTCATAGCGACCCTGAGCCGCGAGCTTCAAATAGCCCTGAACGGCAACATGCGCGGGGCAGGCCGTCTTGCAGGGAGCGGTGCCGGACTCATGCGTCTCGATGCGGTTGTCGTTGCGGTAGTTGGGCGACCACTTGGTGTGGTCCCACTTGGTGGCATCGGGCAGCTCCTGGCGCGGATATTCGGGCACCCGTCCGCCCGCCTTTTTGCTGCAGAGCTTCTGGCCCAGCTTGGCGGCGCCGGCCGGACACACCTCAACGCAGCGACCGCAGGCCACGCACTTGTCCTTCTCGACCTTGGCGACATAGGCTGAGCGCGACAGGTTGGGCGTGTTGAACAGCTGCGAGGTGCGCAGGGCGTAGCACACGTTGACGTTGCAGTTGCAGATGGCGAAGATCTTGTTCTCGCCGTCGATATTGGTGATCTGGTGCACAAAGCCGTTGTCCTCGGCCTGGCGCAAGATGTCGTAAACCTCGTCGCGCGTCACGTAATGGCCGCGATCGGTCTCGACCACGTAGTCGGCCATATCGCCCACGGCGATGCACCAATCGGCCGGGTCGTCGGCGCAGCCCTCACCCATCACGCGACGGCTCGCGCGGCAACTGCAGGTGCTAGCGGCATATTTGCCATCATATTTGTCGAGCCAATGCTCGATATGCTCGATCGGCACCGACGTGCTCGCGGCATCGATAGCCTTCTCGACCGGAATGACATGCATGCCGATGCCGGCACCACCGGGCGGCACCATCGGAGTGGCCTTGGACAGCGGTCCCTTGGACGCCTGCTCAAAGAACTTGGCATAGACCGGGTGCTCCTCGAGCTGGCTCACGCGCATGTTGAGAAACTCAGCGGAACCCGGCACCAGCATGGGCAGCACCCACTGCTTGGCGCGCTCGGGGTTTTCCCAGTTGTACTCGAGCAGACCCGTGTAGCTCATGTCGTCGAGCATCTTCTCGATATCGGCTTCGGGCATGCCGGTGAGCTTGACCATCTCGGGCAGCGTATAGGGACGGCGCATCTTCATCTTGCAGAGCACTTCGGCCTGCTCGTCGGTCGCGGCCTCGGCAAACGACCAGTACTCGTAGCCCAGCAGCTCATCGCGATGCAGCAGTCGGTTGGTGCAATGCTCGCACAGCTTGACAATGGCCTCGCGCGGATGCTCCGGCAGCGCCGGCACGAACTCCGAACCGATATCGGGCTCGGTGTAGCTAATTCCCGGTCCGTTGAGAATCATGGTTGTCCCTTCTCTTGCCACAGCCCGGCGAGACCGCGGCGCCCCTCTTTTTTGCAGGCCGGGCATGCCCCATGCCGTTCACCCGCCATTGTTGACATTGTGTCAAAAATAGTATTGACGAACCGTCAACAATATTCAAGACTGTTAGGCGAACGGTCAGGCAAAAGAGGATGAAAGGCGGCAAACGCATGGGCAGCAACACAGTAGATACCTCTGTGGTCGATGCCGTCCCCGCATCCGATAGCGCGGCAAAGCGCCTGACGGGCGACGAACGCCGTCGCGAGATCCTCGATGCCGTGCGCACCGTAAGCTCCGAGCTGGGCGTGTCCCACCTATCGGTATCGGCCGTGACCAAGCGAGCCGGCTGCACGCGTTCATTGTTCTACCACTACTTCGCCGACATGGACGCCGCCGTCACCGCCGTCATGGACGAGGCAATCGACGGTTTTATCTCCGAGCTCGAGCAGTGGAATGCCAACCGCACCGTCGGTGATATCGAGGGCGCGCTCGACACCGTCGCCCCGCTCTTTAAGCGCCTGGTCGCCAGCGGCCACGAACTGCCGCACACTCTGACCTCCAACAGCGGCGCGCTCTACGGCGGCTTTTTGCACAACGTGGTCCAGCGTGTGGCGCAGTATATCTGCGACACCACCGTGGTGGATTTTGTCGCCCACCACGAGCTGCGCATCGACCATGTCTACGAAACGTTCTACACCCTCATCATGGGTCTTTTGATGTATATCCGCACGCACCCCGATGTGCCCGACGAGACGGTCAAGGAAATCATCGCCTCGACGCTCCACATCGAGGGCTATACCGCCAAGTATCCGGAGCGCAAGCCCCAGAACTGACGACATTTGGCCAAACTGCCCGCGATCAGAAGAGGGGCCGCGGGCGTGTGAAAGGAGAGCAGCATGCTGTTCGATGTTTGGGGTAGCGATACCCTTATCCACTGGGCCGGCTGGGCCATGGTCTTTATTGGCCTGATCGTGCTCAACGAGGTCGGCCGCCGCACCAAGCTGGGCGCGGCAATCATCTTTGGCGTGGCTCCGCTGGCCATGACCATCTACTGCGTCGCCATCGCCATCGGCGTCTCGCAGGGCGCCGAGTGGGCGCTCACCAACCCCACCCATGTGTATCAGAACAGCTGGTTCCACTACGCCAAGGTATACGCGGCGCTGGCCGGTTGCTGGGGCTTCATTGCCATTAAGTACCAGTGGGGAAAGATCGGCAAGGCGCATTGGTTCCGCGCGTGGCCGTTTGTGATCGTCGCCATCAACATCATGATCGCCGTCGTGTCCGACTTCGAGAGCGCCTATCACTTCTTTGTCCTGGGCGAGTCCACCTGGGTCACCTCCGAAGGTGCTACGCAGCTGGCCGGCTGGAACAACGTGTTCAACGGCATCGCCGGTATCATCAACATCTTCTGCATGACCGGTTGGTGGAGCGTCTACGCCTCCGAGGACAAGACCGACATGCTGTGGCCCGACATGACCTGGGTCTACATCATCGCCTACGATATCTGGAACTTCTGCTACACCTACAACTGCCTGCCCACCCACTCCTGGTTCTGCGGCTTTGCGCTGCTGCTGGCGCCCACCGTCGCCGCCTTTATCTGGAACAAGGGCGGCTGGATCCAAAACCGCGCCTTTACGCTGGCCATTTGGTGCATGTTCGCCCAGGTGTTCCCGTACTTCCAGGAGGAGTCCATCTTTGTGACCCACTCCACGCTCGACCCCGGCGCCGCTACCGCGGTCTCAATCGCCGCACTGGTCGCCAACGTCGCCGCGATCATCTACATCGCCTACCGCGCCAAGAAGCTCGGCCGCAATCCCTACAAGCAGGATGTCTTTGAGGGCACCAGCGATTGGGAGAAGGCTACCGCTCGCCGCGCCAAGGTTGATTACGCGCACGCCGAGTAACGCGCCCGACGCAAACATCGCTTGAATGTGAAGCCGCCTGGCCGACTCCGCGCAATGCAACGTATTACATGCCCCCGGAAAGCGATTTGTCCGCTTTCCGGGGGCTTTTTGTTGTTGCGCGCATCCACGCACATATTCAAAACCTCTCGCACAGATAAAATCAGATTTCCGATCGCCTGACAGCTCTATATGACTCTGTTTTTGGGTACATTGTTGTCCCGATATTGAGCTTGGGGGATGTATGAATGATGAGACGATGGGCCAAGAGGATGCGGCCCAAGATGCAGAAGCTTGCGCTGAGGCCTTGGAGAGCTTAGACCGGATTTCACTCGATGAGATTGCGTTTGACGATTCGGGCGTTGATGTGCAGGATGAGCCGGAAACCGAGGCGCAGTCCGATGATCAGGATGCAGGCGACGTTGAGCCTGCCGAGGATGAGGCAGATCACGAAGACACCGAAAGCGAGGCCGGCAACCAGCCCGAATCCGACACGGGCGAGGAAACCGTCTTGCTCGACAGCTTGCCGGCCGAGGATTCGCTGACCCGCGAGCTTCCTGGCCTGGGTTCCGCACCAGCCGTGGACGAGACCATCGCCATGGGCGATATTCCCCTACCATCCGTTCCTTCGGCACGCGAGGCCGAGGTTCGCCATCGCAAGATGTCGCCCAAGCGCCGCAACCTGATGGTCGTCGGTGTCGTGGCCGTCGCGCTCGTCGCCGGCGGTGCAGGCTATGCTGCCTGGAACGGATATCAGCAAGAGCAGGCTGCCACTGTCGCCGCCAATGCCCACACGATGATGTCAGTGCAGATTGGCGTGCATGCCGCGGGCCTCGACTGTTCCACCGGCTCCAAGATTCCCGTACAGGTGAGCGGTCAGGATTCTGACGGCTCCTCCGTGAGCGAAACGCTCTATGTTGACGAGCACGGCCGCGGCATCAAACTGCTGCCCGGCGATTACACGCTCTCCATCGCCGCCTCCCCCATCGCGGCCGACGGCACCATCTATACCGTCCCGACCACCAAGACGCAGGTCACCGTTAAGAGCGATGAACAGGATTTAAGTGCCCAGGCTACCTTTAAGCTCAAGGTGCCTTCGGCCGACACGGTAACCGACGACCAGATCGATGCCGCCGCCAAGTATGCCGAGGAGGGCGGTGCGAGCTCCGCCGCCACCGCCAAGGTACTCCAGCAGGCGGCAACCGCGCGGCGCGACGCCGCCGTCAATGCCGTGAGCGCGCGAAAGGCACAGGCGGCCCGTGATGCCGACGCCCGTCACAAGGCAACCGACCTTTACCAGCTCGATATCCCCGTCGAGTGGTACGGCAAGGTCGAGACTTGGCAGAATGGCAGCACGCTATGCATCTATCTTGCCGGCGACAGCAATACGCCGATCGTGACGCTCGTCGCGGTGCGCGAGGGCGAGAGCTTTACGCCCGATGAGGGCGATACGGTTTTGGGTGCGGCCAATCTGGGCAACGGTTATACCGTCTATGCCAGCGGCCCCGTCTATCCGTACGTGGTGCCCCAGACTATCAACGGGCGCACCCAGGATCCCGTGTCGACCTACCCCATGGACACGGCCATTGAGCTTGTCGAGCTGACGACCGGCAACCGCTACACCTATAGCCAGATCAAGAATGTACTGGTCGGCAAAGACGGCAAAGCCGACGCCGCGACCAAACTCGAGACCGACTACCTCGCGCAGATCCTGCTGCCGAGCATCAAAGCCCAGGACTAGCGCCAGGGGTCGGCTTCGAACATCGGCTCGCGCTCGGGGCGGCGATCGCTGTAGGTATCGTAGCCGTCATCGTCCTCGTTCTCGGCACGGATGTAGGGGTCGCGCGGCTTGGGCGCCGGTTTGGGAGAAGCCTTCGGTGCGACCGGCGCGGCGGGCGCTGCCTCAGCAGCCGGTGCGTGTGTCTTGTTCTCGTCTTTCATCTGCATATCTCCTTGCCATGTACTCATGCTCAACATCATCGATTGTCGCACGAAAAAGGGCGGCGGACCCGATTGGATCCGCCGCCCTTGGCGTTTTGCGATGAGGGGCGGTTTTAAAGCCGGCCCCAAAATTTACTCGGCGTCGGGCACCTCGTAGGTGGCAGACGGCGTGTTATCGCACACGACGGTAAAGGCACCGTCCTTGTCGACGTCAACCGTCACCTGATCGCCCTCACGCACCGTGCCGTCGATGATGGCGGCGGCGATGGCATCCACAACCTCGCGCTGCACCAGACGCTTGAGCGGACGGGCACCAAAGACCGGGTCCAAGCCGCCCACGGCGAGCATCTGCTTGGCTGCCGCGGTGATGGCAAGCGTCATGCGCTCCTTGGCCAGACGTGCGCGGACGTCGGCGAGCTGAATGTCGACGATCTTCTCGATCTGAGCCATGCCGAGCGGATGGAACACCACGATGTCGTCGATACGGTTGAGGAACTCGGGGCGGAAAGTCTGAGCCATGGCAGCGTCGACCTGATGGCGCATCTCTTCCTCGTCCTTGCCCGAAAGATCGGCGATAGCCTTGGAGCCCACGTTGGACGTCATGATGATGATCGTGTTCTTAAAGGACACCTGACGACCCTGGCCATCGGTCAGACGACCGTCGTCGAGCACCTGCAGCAGCACGTTGAAGACATCCGGATGGGCCTTCTCCATCTCGTCGAGCAAGATTACGGAGTACGGACGACGGCGCACGGCCTCGGTGAGCTGGCCGCCCTCGTCGTAGCCCACGTATCCCGGGGGCGCACCGATCAGACGCTGGACACTGAACTTCTCCATATACTCGGACATGTCGATACGCACGAGCGCGCGCTCGTCATCGAACAGGCACTCGGCCAGCGCCTTGGCGAGCTCGGTCTTGCCTACGCCGGTGGGGCCCAGGAAGAAGAAGCTGCCGATGGGCTTGTCCGGGTCGGAGAGACCCGCACGGCTGCGACGCACGGCCGCGGCCACAGCGGACACGGCCTCATCCTGACCGATGACGCGCTTATGCAGCTCGCCCTCCAGGCCCTTGAGCTTATCGAGCTCGCCCTGCATCATCTTGGACACGGGCACGCCGGTCCAGGCACTCACGACCTCGGCGATCTCATCGGAGGTCACCTGCTCGTTGAGACCCTCGCCGTCCTGCTGCTTTTGCGCCTCGAGCGCAGCCTCGGAATCCCGAATCTGCTGCTGCAGACCCGGAATCACGGAGTAGCGCAGCTCGGACGCACGGCCCAGGTCGCCGTTGCGCGTCGCGCGCTCCTCTTCGCTCTTGGCCTCGTCGAGCTGACTCTTAAGCTCCTGCACGTGGTCGATGGCGTTCTTCTGGTTGAGCCAGCCGGCCTTTTGCACGTTGAGCCTTTCTTGGACCTCGGCAATCTCTTGGCGCAGGGCCTCCAAACGCTCCTTGGAGGCGTCGTCGGTCTCCTTCATGAGCGCCTGTTCCTCGATCTGCAGCTGGGTGAGCTGACGCGTGGTGGCGTCGATCTCGACCGGCATGCTGTCGAGCTCCATGCGCAGGCGGCTTGCCGCCTCATCGACCAGGTCGATGGCCTTGTCGGGCAGGAAGCGGTCGGCGATGTAGCGATCGGAGAGGTCGGCAGCTGCCACGAGCGCGCTATCGGTGATATGCACGCCGTGGAAGATCTCGTACTTCTCCTTGAGGCCACGCAGAATCGAGATGGTGTCCTCGACGGTGGGCTCGCTTACCATCACGGTCTGGAAACGACGGGCGAGCGCCGCGTCCTTCTCGATGTACTTGCGGTATTCATCGAGCGTGGTCGCGCCGATCGCGTGCAAGTCGCCACGGGCAAGCGCTGGCTTGAGGATGTTGCCGGCGTCCATGGAGCCCTCGGTAGCACCCGCGCCCACGATGGTGTGGAGCTCATCGATGAACAGGATGACCTTGCCCTCGGATTTTTGCACTTCTTTGAGTACGGCCTTCAAGCGGTCCTCGAACTCGCCGCGGTACTTAGCGCCGGCGACCAGCGCGCTCATGTCGAGCTCGATAAGGTCGCGATCGCGCAGGGTGCTCGGCACGTCGCCGGCCACGATACGCTGGGCGATGCCCTCGACGATGGCCGTCTTGCCGACGCCCGGCTCGCCGATGAGCACAGGGTTGTTCTTGGTGCGGCGGGACAGGACCTGAATGGTACGACGGATCTCGTCGGTACGGCCGATGACCGGGTCAAGCTTGCCGGCGCGGGCGAGGTCGCAGATGTTGCGTCCGTACTGCTCCAGCGCCTCAAACTGGGTCTTGTCCTCGGCAGACGTCACGCGGTCATCGCCACGCAGCTCCTCGTAGACCTGCTCGATGCGCTCCTTGGTCACGCCGGCATCGCGCAGCACACGGCCCGCCTCGCCCTTGTCCTCGGCAAGCGCCATCAGCAGATGCTCGGTCACCACAAAGCTGTCGCCCATCTTGGTGGCCTTCTTCTCGGCCTTCTCGATGACGCGGACGAGCTCGTTGGACAGACCCATCTGCTGGCCCTCGCCCGAAACCTTGGGCGCGTGGTCGATGGCATCTTGTGTGGAGCGTGCGAGCTGGGCCGGGTCGGCACCGATGCGCTCGATGATCACGGAGATATTGCGCTCGCCGGCACCGAGCAGGGCAGACAACAGGTGGATCGGCTCCACCGCGCCGGCCTGTGCATCGCTTTGTGGTTGCATCGGCAGCCGTGCTCATGGCGGTCTGCAGCGCCTCGCGCGACGTCATAGCTAGCTTATCGATTCTCATGGAATCACCTCTCTTGGGGCGGCCGCCCTACGGGGCGGCTTCACGTTGTTCGAGAAGTATTGTTGCCAGCTTTGTACAATCTTATACACAAATCTAAGTCTCTATATATAAGATTTTCTGAGTGATTAAGAGATAGGGGCAGGCACGCTCACCAGCTGCGGCCTCGTCCCCTTACTATCTCAATCTGTAACATCTAGCGACTGTTTATGGCTCCAGATGTTACAAATCAAGATGAAATGACCAGCGGCGCCCGTTCGTCTCAATCTGTAACACCTACTCGGCAAATTAGGGTCTAACTGTTACAGATCGAGACAAACCAAGAACCACCACAAAGGTGCCCGTCCCCTTTGTGGTGGTCCAGAGAAGAATCAGCCCCGATTAAAAGAGGCGACATCAAGCCCAGTCTACGTTTGGCGATCCCAAGACCCAACGAGAACGCAGCGATGGAATCGAGAACCGACAATAGCCCGTTCGCACAGATAGAGGCGGAGATTCAAGGTCAGAGCCCGGTTTAAACGGCTTAGCTATCGCACGCCACAATGTTCTCGTCGTCCTCCCTATCGTATTTATAGTGCTTATAGTGAAAATAGCGAGTTTAGTGAGAATAGTATCGCTCAAGACTCGTGGACTCAATTATTGACCTCCCGCCCAGAATGAGTGGGGCAATTATTTCTATTAGAGGTCAAATCGAAGCCCAATAGGGCCTTTTAGCCCTCTCATTCCGGGCGGTCGCTTTCTTTTGAATATTGTCGTAAGCTTGTATCATTTATCTTAATGATTGCATATTACATGAGAGGTGCCCCACCGTGAAACGCTCCACCTATATCGGCCTGCTCGTCTTAGCGTTTGCAATTACCGCAGTCGGCGTGGGCATTATCTATCTCGCATTTCTCCCTGCCTCGGCAACGCAGGCGGCGGTTGAAACCGTAAGCTACCCCATCGAAATCCTCACCGATATCGTCAAACCCGATTCAATCACCGTCGATTTCGACGGTACGCCCGCAGCGCTTGGGGTCAGTAACTATCCCCGAATCGAACTTGGAGCCACGCGCTATACCCAAGATGAGCAGCTTATCGGCAAGGCAACCAGTTTACTCAAAGGCAAGACGTTTAAGCGATGGTACGGCGCCGCAATATATCGAGCCAAGAAAGGCCAAATGAATGGCGGGTATTATTCGACCCTTGAACTCGATGCGGCAAACGGGAGCAGACTGTGCAACGTTTCATACGACCCCGGCTACGTGGACAACGAAGGGCCGGGAGTCTATATCTCGGATGGCAACGTGATCTACGTCATGGAAGGCGACCAGACGGCAGTCGTCGATTTTATGGATCGGTGTACCGAGGATGCCTACGAACAAACTTGCGAGCCCGATCCACAGACAGCGCGCGACAGTGGCTCAGCACGCACTTGGCTATTTGACGATGAAATAACCTGGGCCCCATCGAAATAAGGACCCGCCAGGCAGGCACCTTTGTGGTGGTTTCGGTTCCGATGTTCCACTGTCTCGATCTGTAACATCTAGCGGCCCTTTTCAATCCTAGATGTTACAGATCGAGATGAAATGATCGGCGGCGATTGTTTGTCTCAATCTGTAACAGCCGCTCGTCAAATAGGGGCCCAGATGTTACAGGTCGAGACAAACGGAACCACCGCAAAGGCGCCTACCCCTTCATGGTGGTTTTCGACAAAAGAAGCCGCCCCGATAACAGAGGCGGCATCAAGCAAGTCTATTTATTAGCGTCCCTCAAGACCCAACGAGAACGCAGAAATGTAGCCCGGGGCTTACCCTTTCCCGAACGCGACCCTCGCGAAGCGCGTGAGCGGGCGGGAAAGGGCAAGCCCCGGGCGGACAATTAAGTGCGTTACTCGGCAGCGGCCTTGAACTTGTTGTAGTTGATCAGGCAGCCGGCCTTGACGATGGCGCGCTCCTCTGCCGTCATATCGGCAATGTAGAGCTCAATCTGCTCAACCGCACCGTCGGCGCGCACCACGTAGGCGGCGATGTCCTTCAGGTCGCTGTCGAGCGCGGCGCGGATACCCGGTACAAAGACGTAGTCGCCCACCTCAAAGTTGGGCTCGGCCTCCATCTGGAAGGGCACCATGCCCCAGTTCATCACGTTGGAGCGATAGCGCTTGGTGGCGTACTCGTGGACGATGTTGGCCAGGCCACCGATCACGCGCTGGCAGCTCGCAGCCTGCTCACGGGCAGAACCGTCACCGGGCTTCTTGGCATAGAGCATGGAGCCGTACTCAGTCGCCTTGGCATCGGCCGCGACACCGGCGCCGGCCAGTGCCTCAAACACGCTTGCAAGCTCGGCATCGAGCGCCGCCAGGTCGCCCGCGGCTTCACCGGCAACGCGACGCTTCTCCACGGCGTCGACCTCCTTGGAACGACCCACGTAGGCCGGGTCGCGACGGCTGAGCGTAAACTCGGCCAGGCCCAGCGGGTTGGAACGGAAGGAGCTCGTCTCGCCCGAGGGAATGAGCTCGTCGGTCGTGGTGACCGGGTCCATGATCTTGGAGCACACCTTGAGCAGGATATCGTCGCCGAGAGGCTCCATCGCGGGCCACGGCTTGATGTTGGGGCCCTCGACCAGCTCGTCGGCAGGCTCCGCCTTGCCAAAGCCCCAGTACACGCGCTTTTTGTACGGCGCGTCGTCAAAGGTGTACTCGCAGGCCTCGTCCCAAGTCTCCTCGGGCAGGTCAGTCGCCGGCGTCAGGACGCCGCCGTTGGCAGCCGTCGCCGCAATGGAGCGGGCGTCCATCAGGGCCACGGCGCTCAGCTGGCCATTGCCCGGCTTGGAACCCTCGCGGTTGGGGAAATTGCGCGTAGTGTGGCGGATCGAAAGGCCATTGTTGGCGGGCGTGTCGCCGGCGCCAAAGCACGGACCGCAGAACGCCGTGCGCACGATCGCGCCGGCCTCCATAAGGTCGTAGATATAGCCGCGGCGTGTAAGCTCGAGTGCCACGGGCTGGCTCGTGGGATAGACCGACAGCGAGAACTCGCCG
>URRT01000012.1 GCA_900550355.1 uncultured Collinsella sp. | reverse complement strand
TCGATAATCAAGCGGGGGGGCCCCGCCCGCCACGCCAGCGTCGGCTGCGGCCTGCGCGTGCGCGGCGCCCAAATCGACCTCGAGCGACAGCCCCGCCTGACGCAGGCGCTCCAGCACGGCAAGGTTCTCGGGCACGGCCAGGAACTGCTTGACGCTCGCCGCAATCTTGGGACCGATGCCCTCGCACTCGGCGATGTCCTCTTCGCTCGCCAAGATGAGCTTGTCAATCGACAAGAATCGCTCGGCGATGACCTCGCCCACGCTCTTACCCACATGGCGGATACCCAGGGCAAACAGCACGCGACCGAGCGGCTGGCTCTTGGACTTGTTGAGCTCGGCGATGATTTTCTCGGCCGTCTTGAGACCCACCGGAATGGGGTCGCCCTTCTTGACGCCCTTTTTGCTGTTGGAGCTGGCATAGGTGCGCCCCGTGTCCAGTCCGGCGATGTCGTCGACCGTGAGCTGGTAGAAGTCCGCGACATCGTGAATCAGGCCAGCAGCGATCATCTTGTCGACGATCTCATCGCCCAGGCCGTCGACGTCCATGCAGCCACGGCTCACCCAATGGAGCAGACGCTCCTTGAGCTGCGCGGGGCAGTCGATGGAGACGCAGCGGTAAGCGACCTCGCCGTCCTCGTGGACCACGGGGCTGCCACACACGGGGCAGACCTCGGGCATGTGCCAGTCGACCGAATCGGCTGGGCGCTTGTCGAGCACCGGGCCCACGACCTCGGGAATCACGTCGCCTGCCTTGTGCACGATGATGGTGTCGCCCTCGCGCACGTTTTTGCGGCGGATCTCGTCGATGTTGTGCAGCGTGGCGCGCGCGATGGTGGAGCCGGCGACCGTCACCGGGTCGAACTCGGCGACCGGCGTGAGCACACCGGTGCGGCCCACCTGGATGCGAATCTCGCGCAGGACGGTCTGCTTTTCCTCGGGCGGGAACTTAAAGGCAATGGCCCAGCGCGGTGCGCGGGCGGTAAAGCCCAGGTCAAGCTGCTGCTGGAAGCTGTCGACCTTTACGACCACGCCGTCGATGTCGTAGTCCAGGTCACCGCGGTGCTCAAGCGCCTGGGCACAGAACTCGTGGACCTCGGCGGGTGTGGCGCAGCGTGCCACGTTGGGGTTGACGCTAAAGCCGGCGCTGCGCAGCCAGTCAAGAAACTCGCGCTGACTGTGGACGTGCAGCGGGTCGGTATCGGCGATGGCGTAGATAAAGGTGCCCAGGTCGCGCCGCGCCGTGATCTTGGGATCCTTCTGACGCAGGCTACCGGCGGCAGCGTTGCGCGGGTTAGCGAAGGGGTCGCGGCCCTCGGCATCGGCCTCTTCATTCAGGCGGACAAAGCTGCCCTTGGGCATATAGACCTCGCCGCGCACCTCGATGGTGCGCTCGCGGTCGGCGCCCATGTGGGCGAGCGCCGGCTCGGACAGGTGCATGGGCACGTCCTTGATGGTACGGACGTTGAGCGACACGTCCTCGCCCGTGGCGCCATCGCCACGTGTGGCGGCACGCACAAAGGTGCCGTTTTGGTAGGTAAGCGCCACGCCCAGGCCGTCAATCTTAAGCTCGCAGGTATAGGTGACGCTGCCGGCACCGAGCGTATCCTCGGTGCGTTGGAGCCATGCGTCGAGCTCGTCCAGATCCATGGCATCGTCCATGGAATACATGCGTGCCATGTGCGTGACCGGCGTAAACTGCTCGCTCACATACCCGCCCACGCGCTGGGTATAGCTGTCGGGCGTCACCAGGTCGGGGTAGGTGGCCTCGATTTCCTGCAGCTCAACGAGCATTTTGTCAAAGGCGGCGTCCGTGATCTCGGGCGCATCGAGCATGTAGTAGCGATAGGCGTGGTAATCGAGCTCGTGGCGCAGCTCGGCCGCACGCGCCGCCGCCTGGGCACGGGCGTCGACCGGTGCGGTGGCATCCGCGCTCGCGGGCGTTTCGGTATCGATGTCCACGCCGTCACCAAACAGGCTCGATTGCTCCATAGCGGCACTCCTTCGCTCGATTTCAAACGGATACAAGAGTACCACCGGTCGCAACGGGGCCGAATAGCCCTTTCGAACCGCACCGAATCGGCAGCGACCGGACCGGGGTGGACAGTTAGTTCAGATACGTATAAATCCTAGAGCTGGATCAGGCACGAACACCCCTGTTTCAACTAATTTGAGCCCCTCGAAACCATGTAAACGTCCCACTCTCCCTTCCAAACACCCATTCGAGCCCCATCCCAATCAAAAATTGCTCAAAACGCATCCCAAGCTGCCCCAGATTTATACGTATCTGAACTAACTGTCCAGACCATTACGACCCAGGCCTCTTGCCAGCCACAAGTGATCCGTTTTCCTCCGTCCCCAACGGATCAATAAGAAAAGAGGGGCTGTCCCGCGCTGGCGGGACAGCCCCTCTGGCTTCGGCATGTGCGAAATGGCTCGTTAGTAACCCTGGCCGTAGCCCTGACCCTGGCCCTGCTGGCCCAGCAGCTCCTCCAGGTACTGGCGCAGCTGCTCGTCGGTAATACCGCCGTTGCCGGTGTCGGTCGAACTGTCGTCCTGCTGCTGGTTCTGCAGCTCCTCATCGGAGCCCAGCTCGACGGTGACCTTCTTCTCTTCCTTGCCGCGCATGAGCGTGATCTCGACCTTCTCGCCCACCTCGTGGCTGCGCAGTGCGATGATCAGGCCATCGGCGCTCGTGATCTCGTCGTCGCCCAGCTTGGTGATGACGTCGCCCTCCTGAATGCCGGCCTTGGCAGCAGGACCATCCTCAACGACGCTCGCCACGTACGCGCCACTATCGGTGCTCAGCTTGTTGGTGCGGGCGTTGAGCGCGTTGACGCTCGAAAGCGTAGCGCCCATGTACGGATGCACCGGCGTCTTGCCGTCGATGATCTGGTCGGCAATGTTCTTGGCGTAGTTAACGGGAATGGCAAAGCCCACGCCCGAGCTGGAGCCCGAGTAGCTCTCGATGAGCGAGTTGATACCCACAAGCTCGCCATTGTCGTTGACGAGCGCGCCGCCAGAGTTGCCCGGGTTGATGGCGGCATCGGTCTGGATCATGTTGGCATAGATGGTGTTACCGCTGGTAGAGCTCATAGCCGTGGAGCGATACAGCGCCGACACGATACCCGTGGAGACAGACTGCTCGTTGCCGAACGGCGAGCCGATCGCCATGACCCACTCGCCCACGTTGAGCTTGGAGGAGTCGCCGATCTCGATCGGCGTGAGCTTGGAGGCGTCGGCGTCCTTGAGCTTAATGACGGCGAGGTCGCTCGAAGCATCGTTGCCCACGAACTCGGCCTCATAGGTGGTGCCGTCGTCCATGGTCACCACGTACTGGTCGTAACCATCGACCACGTGGTTGTTGGTGAGGATGTGGCCCTCGGTATCGAGCACCACGCCCGAGCCGACGCTGCCCGAGCTGTCCGACTCGTCGGCAGACTGCGAAAGCGAGCCATTCTGGCTGCCGCTCGAAGTGGCGGTAATGGAAACCACGGAGGGCAATGCCTTGGCAGAAACGGCCTCGGCAAGCGTGGTGTCCTCGGAGTCGATCGTAATCTTTTGCGTCGACGAACCCGAAGCACCCGCCGTCACGGCATTCTTGCCGCCACCGATATTGAGCGTACCGCTCATAATGAGCGCGATGACCAGCAGGGCGCCGCAGGCACAGCCGGCAAGCGCCGTAATAAAGATCGGCAGCTTTTTGGTTTTGGTCTTGACCACCGTGTGCTTGTTTACAACCTGCTGGCCGCCCAGCGGCTTGCCGGTCTGCGTGTCGTAGGCCTGCACGTAGGGAATGTTGTTGTCGG
Source organism: uncultured Collinsella sp. (assembly GCA_900550355.1). Lineage (GTDB taxonomy): Bacteria > Actinomycetota > Coriobacteriia > Coriobacteriales > Coriobacteriaceae > Collinsella. Next base: position 17,283 of record URRT01000012.1, on the reverse strand, counting down.
CAGGCGTCGACTCAACCTGTACGCGCGGTTGCTGCTGAGTCTCGCCGGCGTTGCCCGCATCCTGGGGACGCTGGGAATCGTACTCGCTCATAGCTGCGATCCTTTCGTCAAATAACCAAAGGCCCGCCAAACATGTGGCGGGCCATCATTGTTCACGTTGAGTTGTACCCCAATATGCGGGCGTACGTGTATGAAAACGCAATCTTTTAGGAAGGCTTAAGTTCTGCCGCAGGGCCAAAAGAACCTGGCCTACGGCAAAACCACCACAAAGGTGCCTGTCCCCTTTGTGGTGGAAATCTAGTCCTTAAACAGATAGCCAACGCCGCGGACGGTGGTGATGTGCGCCGCAATCTGCGGGCCCACCTTGGAGCGGATGCGTCGGATGTGCACGTCGACGGTGCGCGTGCCGCCGCAGTACTCAAAGCCCCACACGCGGTGCAGCAGCACCTCGCGGCTGTAGGCGCGGTTGGGATGCGTCGCCAAAAAGCTCAGCAGCGAGTACTCCATCAGCGTCAGGTCGATGGGCTCATCGTCGAGCGTCACCTGGTAGGTGGCCAGGTTGATCTCGAGGTTATCGATGTTGAGCACATCGTCGGCGGCGACGGTCTCCTCCTCGCCCATCAGGCGCTGCGCGCGAGCCTTGAGCTCGTTGGGCGTCGCCGTGGGACATACAAAGTCGGCATGCGCGTGATTCGGCAGGCGCAGGGTGCCGAGCGCCTCGTCGTCGACGATCACCAGCATGGGGACGCCGCCGCGATCGTCAAGCCACTTGGCAATCTGATCGATGCGGTCGCTGCGGATGCCGTCGGAATCGAGGATCAGCAGGTCGAAGTCGTGCGCCGCAGTCGGCGAATCGGGGGTTGCCAGGCTCACCTCGACACCCAGGGTGGTCGTCAAGCTGCGGGCAAACTCGTGGAAGCGCGTCGTGCGCGCCATGAACAGGGCACTCTTTTCGGACATATCGGCCTCCAAGGAAATGAGCTCAATCGTACTGGAACAAGCCAGCGCGATTAGGAGTTCGCCAGATAATGCTTGATCTCCCACTCGGTGATCGTGGACTCAAACTTATGCCACTCGTTGCGCTTCTTTTTGAGGAAGAAGCTGCGGATGTGCTCGCCAAGGGCATCCTTCATAAATTGCGAATCCTCAAAGACGTCGAGCGCCTCTTTGAGCGAGCGCGGCAGCGGCGTGTAGCCGGCCTCGAGCATCTGACGGTCGGTGAGTTTAAGCGTCTCGGCCGTTGCCTCGGGCGGGAGCTCCAGCTTGCGCTCGATGCCGTCCAGACCAGCCGCCAGCGTGACGGCGTTGACCAGATACGGATTGGCCATGGGGTCGGGGCTGCGCAGCTCGATGCGCGTGGACAGCTGCTTGCCGGGCTTGTAGACCGGGATGCGAATCATGCTCGCGCGGTTGCGCAGGCCCCACGTGGCGTACTGCGGCACGGAGTCGCCGCCCGTGGTGATGCGCTTGTACGAGTTGACCGTGGGGTTGGTGATGGCGCTGATCTCGCGCGCGTGCGCCAAGATGCCGGCCATATAGTGCTTGGCGATATCGGAGAGATGGTACTTCTCGTCGTCCTCGCCCCAAAAGACGTTGTTGCCGTCGTGGTCGAACAGCGACTGATGCAAAAACATGGCGCTGCCGTCCTCGCCCGCCAACGGCTTGGGCATAAAGGAGGCGTGGCAACCGCTCTCGTAGGCCTGCTGCTTAATGATGAGTTTGGCCGTGGTGATGGCGTCGGACATGCTCAGGGCCTCGGCGTGGCGCAGGCTCATGCCGTGCTGCGAGCGACCGGCGGCGTGGAAGGTGTACTCCACGGGCACGGACATCTTCTCGAGCGTGAGGACCGTGTTGCGGCGCAGGTCGCGAGCGGCATCGCTCACCGAAAGATCGAAGTAGCCCACGTTGTCGAGCGGCTCGGGGGTGTGCTCGTCGGGGAAGTAGTAGTACTCCAGCTCGGCACCCACGTTGAGCAGATAGCCAGCTTTCTCGGCCTTGCGGAACATGCGGCGCAGGGCATCGCGCGGGTCGCCGGCAAACGGCTTGCGATCGGGAGTGCACACGTCGCAGAACACGCGGGCGACGCCGTTGTGGCTCGGGCGCCACGGCAGGATCTGGAAGGTCGATGCATCAGGGAATGCGAGCATGTCGGCTTCCTCGGGCGTGGCAAAGCCCTCGATGGCGGAGCCGTCAAAGCCAATACCCTCCTCAAAAGCGACTTCGAGGTCCTCGGGGCTAATGGCAAAGTTCTTGAGGCGGCCGAGAATGTCAACAAACCACAGACGCACAAAGCGGATGTCACGCTGCTCTACGGAGCGGAGTACGTAATCGATGTTCTGCTGGTTCATGTCGCTCCCCTTTCTTTCGGGCGGGTTTCGACTGGTCTATATCGCAGATACTATCGCAGAAAAATGTTTCCGCAGGGTTAAAGCGTATCAAGCGCTCAAAAAACGTGTGCGAGCAGGCCGTTGCGAACGAGCGGCTAGCGCGAGGTCGAAGCGCGGTGCTCGATGTGGCCGGGGATCTCGATGCGTTTGGGCGCCAGCTTTGCGGCCTCGCCCACCGTGGTGGTGACAACGTCGATGCGCTCGGACAGGCGCTCGACCACGCGCTCGGCAATGGTGAGGGTGTCCTGCGCGGCCGTGGTCACGCCACCAAAGAGCACATGGTTCCAGGGGTAGTCGTCAAACGTCGCGATCCTGAGCCCCGCCGGCAGCGAGGGTCCCAGCTGCGCCAGCGCTTCGGTCAGACGCAGGAAGACCAGGCCGTTGACGGCAATGAGGCCGAGCTTTTTACCTGCATAGCCGCGGATGGTCTCGTCCAAGCGGCCGACGCCCGTGGCGCCACCATCGGCCAGGGTGACGACCTCGCCCGCAAGACCGCGGCGCGAAAGCTCGTCGGCAAAGGCCTCGGCGCGCTCGCGACGCACGGGGCTGTCATCGCTTGCCTCGGTGAGCAGGCACAGGCGCTCGCTGCCAGCGGCAGCCAAGGCTTCTACCAAGCCGGCAACCAGCTCACGGTTGTTAGATGTCACCAGATCGACTCCGCCGTCGGCAACATCGCGGCCGAGCAGCACAACGGGCAGACGTCCCGCTGCCGCGGCGATCGCCTCGTCATTGCCTCCGCAGGTGTTGACGACCAGGCCGTCCGCGCCGGCATCGATAAGTCTGGTGAGCGACTCTGCTTCCTTAGCGGGATCGTTGCCGCTAATGGCCGTCATAAGCGAGCAGCCGCGCGCGGCGGCGCTGGCGGAAAGTCCTTCGAGCATGGCGCTCGAGAATGGGTTGGCGATGTCGGCCAAGATCACGCCGATGAGATTGGTGCGCGAGCTGCGCAGATTGCGCGCAGCGGCACGCGGGCGATAGCCGGTGCGCTCGATGACCTCGGCAATGCGGGCACGGGTCTCCTCGGTCATTTGCCCGGGGCGGTTGTTGAGATAGCGCGAGACCGTGGCCGGACTCACGCCCGCCTCGACGGCAATGTCCTTGATTCTCATCTGCGCCATAGCGCACCCCGTTTCCCCATTGTCGGCAGCCTGAGCCATTTTAGGCATGTTTTAAAAATCTCGGTTGCAAAACGCTGTAGGTGAGCAGCATCGTTTTTGCGTCTCGAGCAGATGCGATGATGGGCTAGATATTCGAGTCTTTAGGCAGCTCAAAATAGTCGGGATGTAAGGCGATAACCGGGCCCTGCTCCTCGGGCATCAGGTGCAAGTGCGTCTCTGCCAGATAGCTCGCCGCGTCGGTATCGCCCCTCTTAATGGCCTCGAGAATCCGGCGATGCTGCCGACGAATCGGCTCCCAATCCAGGTCCTGCGACACCATACGTAACCAGTTGTATCGCTCAAAATGCGTGTTGACGCTCTTCATCCAATCCCACAACATGTGACGACCGGCAATCTCAAAACACGTCTCGTGAAACAGGTTGTCCAGATCGAAAAAGCGACGCGTTTCGCCATGGTCGAGTGACTCAGACTCGGCAAGAATCTGCTCGAGCCGATGCTTTTGCTCGGGCGTGGCGGCCGAGCAGCATTTAATGAGTACGCTTCGCTCGAGTTTCTCGCGCAAGAAACAGGCGTTCTCGGCGCGCTCCATGCTGATCTTAGAGACGTAGGTGCCGCTTTTGGGACGCGTTTCCACCAGCTCCTGCTCACGCAGGCGCACAAAGGATTCGCGAATGGGCGTGCGCCCGATTCCCGTCTCCTTTTCCAGACCAATCGCCGAAAGGCGCGTGCCGGGTTTGAGCTCGGCATAGATGATCTTGGAGCGCAATGCGTTGTATGCCTGGTCTTGCAGGCTCTGATTATGCTGGTGTTGTTCCATAAAGCCCTCGGATGAAGCTCACGGTTTGTCGAATTTCACCACGTAATACTATCGCATCCCCTATCTTTGCGGTGAAATAGGGCGCGCTCGCGTCGCCAGGATCACAAGAGCAAGCGGCGGCATCCCGAAATCCGGGACGCCGCCGCTGTTTTGCTATCGGATGGCGCAGAGACACCTGTCCCCCACGCACAAAGGGTTGACTAGAGCTCGCAGGCAACCTTGTAGCCATCGCCGATGGCATCGCGGATGTTGCCGCACTTCTGGGCATCGCCCAGCACGTGGGTGGCAACACCGGCTGCAGCCAGGTCGTCGGCCAGCTTGGTATTGGGACGATAGCCCATGGCAAGCACCAGCGTATCGGCATCGGCGATGGTGTGGACCTCGCCGTCCTTTTCGTAGCTGATAGTGTCCTCGGTAATCTCGGTCACCTTGGCCTCGGTCAGCACGTGAACGCCCTTGGAGAGCATGCGCGTGATGAGCACCGCGCGACCGGCACCGCCCTCGTTGGCGGCGAGCGTCTTGGTCATCTCGATGACGGTGACATCGCGATTGGCCGGCGACAGGTCGTTGACCAGCGGGGCCAGGTAATCGGCCGTCTCGCAGCCAACGGTGCCGCCGCCCACGATGACGATCTTCTTGCCCGGGAAAGCCTTGCCACCCAGCAGGTCGTCAGCCGTCATAACCTGCTTAAAGCCCTGCATGAAAGCCGGAGCGATGGGCTCGGCGCCATAAGCCAGGACAACCTCGTAGCCCGCGTAGTCACGCTGAATGTCCTCGGCAGTAAGCTCGGTGCCAAATACGCACTTCACGCCGGCCTCGGCCAGGCGACGATACTGATACTTGATCACGCGGGTGAGTTCCTGCTTTGCCGGCGGAACGGCTGCGATACGCATCTCGCCGCCCGGCTCGTCCTGCTTATCCACGAGCACCACGTTGTGACCGCGCTTGGCGGCAATGTAGGCTGCCTCCATGCCCGCAGGACCAGCGCCCACAACGAGCACGTTCTTGGCCTCGGCGGCAGGCTCGTAACCAGCCTCGTCGCGCTCCACGTCCGGGTTGACGGTGCAGGAGATGCGCTTGCCGAACATAATGCCGTTCAGGCAGCGCAGACAGCCGATGCAGGGGCGGATATCGTCGGCGTTGCCGGCAGCGGCCTTGTTGCAGAACTCGGCATCGCACAGATTGGCGCGGCCCATCATGCAGATGTCGGCAGCGCCGTCCTCGATCAGCTCCTCGGCGATCCAGGCCTCGTTAATACGTCCGACAGTGGCGACGGGAATGTTGACGTGCTTTTTGATCTCGCGCGAGCAGGCGGCATGCGAGGCCTGCTGGGTACCAGCGGCGGGAATCGCGGAGCCGCGCTTGATGGTGGTACCGCCCGACACGTGAATCATGTCGACGCCGGCCTTCTCCAGACGACGCGAGACGTAGATCATGTCGTTGAGGGTCAGGCCGCCATCGGTGTACTCATCGCCCGAGATGCGGACGTCGATGATAAAGTCCTTGCCGCAGCGCTCGCGAATCTCGGCGATGACCTCGAGCAAGAAGCGCATGCGGGCGTCGAGCGAGCCGCCGTACTCGTCGGTGCGCTTGTTGTAGAGCGGAGTCAAAAAGCCGCCGAGCATACCGTGGGCGTGCGCCGCATGGACCTCGACGCCATCGACGCCAGCCTTCTGCATACGCACGGCAGCGTCGCCAAACTGATGCGTGAGCTCGTGAATCTCGTCGACCGTGATGGGGCGCGGTGCCTCGCGGGCATAGGACGGTCCCACGAAGGACGGAGCGATCAGGCGCGGCGTGCCCGGAATGTTAAAGGCCATGTAGGCGGGGTGGAAGAGCTGCGGCATGATCTTGCAGCCATACTCGTGGACGGCCGCGGCGAGCTTTTCCCAGCCGGGGATGAACGTGTCGTCGTAGCAGCACATATCGCCCGGCAGATAGGTATAGGTGGGCTCGACCGTCACGACCTCGGTGATGATGAGGCCCACGCCGCCCTTGGCACGGGCACGGTAATGATCGACCAAATCGTCGGTCACATAGCCATGATCGGCCAGGTTGGTGGACACCGGCGGCATAAAGACGCGGTTCTTGACCTCGGTCGTACCGACCTTGATCGGGCTAAAGAGCATCGGATAGGCGGAGGACTCCATACAGGGTTCCTTTCGTTTAAGCCGCTCGGCGGCAGTTGCTAACGTACTTATCGTATCAGCAACCGCCGTATCCGCGGCCAAACATACCCAAACGCCGGTCGGCTAATGAATACCGCGGCCCAAGTCTTCGGCGATTTTGTCTACGCCCTTAAGTGCGGCGCACGTCTTTTTGTTGGAGCAATGCCCCGTGCAAACGCCACCCTGAGCGCAGTCGGCGCAGGTGCCCTTGCGGTAGATGCGCACGCACACGGCGACAAACGCAATACCGATAACAGCCAGTACAACAATATCGATAGGTGCCATAGCAAGCCTCCTCTAGTTAACCATCACTTACTTTACCCCATTCTCCACCTACCAAAAAGGGACAGGTTTATTTTGGTCGGTTTTATCTGCGGAAACGCCACATCTCCCCTACCAAAAAGCCCGAGTGTCGCTGGGACACCCGGGCTCGTGGAAAGGGGCTAATCCTTATTCGGACTTACGCGGAAACTGCGGCGGAGGCAGTGTTGGTCTCGTCCTCGTCGGTCCAGACATGCTTGGGCATGGGACGGAAGATCTGGAAGAGCATCGCAACTAGCAGCACGATGGCCACAATCGTCCAGATACCAAACTGTCCAAGAACAAGCAAGTTGTAGAACTGGTTGATGAACAGGCCGATCACCCAAGCGAAGGCGCACTCGTAACCGATGGCGATCGCAGTCCACTTGCCGGAATCCATCTGGTTGCGGATGGTGCCAATGGCGGCAAAGCACGGAGCGCACAGCAGGTTGAAGGCGCCGAAGGCAACGCAAGCGCCCATGGTGGGGAACATACCGGCAAACGCGGTCCACAGGCTCGGGTCGGTCTCGCCCGCGTCGGCGACGGACAGCAGCGAGCCGGCGGTGGCGACGACGTTCTCCTTGGCGACGAGGCCAGAGACAGTCAGCGCGGTGGCCTGCCAGGTGCTAAAGCCGAGCGGGGCGAAGATCCAAGCGACCAGGTTGCCCAGCATGGCAAGCACGGAGTAGTCCATAAACTCCTCGGGGATGCCGTCCATCGCAGGCAGGAAGCCAAAGGAACCGTTATAGCTACCAAAGTTGGAGAGGAACCAAACGACGACGGTGGACGCAAAGATGACCGTGCCGGCCTTCTTGATAAAGGCCCAGCAGCGCTCCCACACGTGCAGCGCCCAAGAGCGGATCGCCGGGAAGTGGTAGGCAGGAAGCTCCATGACAAACGGGGTCGGACGGCCGGCGAAGAGCTTGGTCTTCTTGAGCATGAGGCCCGAGGCGATGACGGCAAAGACGCCCAGGAAGTAGAAAAGCGGGCTGATCCATGCGGCCGTGGTGGAAGAATCGCCAATGATGGAGCCCATGAGCAGGGCGATGATCGGCAGCTTGGCGCCGCAGGGGATGAACGTGGTGGTCATGACCGTCATGCGGCGGTCCTTCTCGTTCTCGATGGTCTTGGTGGCCATGACGCCGGGGACGCCGCAGCCTGAGGACACGAGCATGGGGATGAACGACTTACCGGACAGGCCAAAGCGGCGGAACACGCGGTCCATGATAAAGGCGACGCGGGCCATGTAGCCGCAGTCCTCCAGGAAGGACAGCATCACGAACAGCAGGAACATCTGCGGCACAAAGCCGAAGATGGCGCCCAGGCCGCCAACGATACCGTCGCAGACCAGCGAATCGACCAGGCCACCGTCCTCGGTGCCACCCGCCACGAGGGCGTCGTGCACCATGGTGGTGATACCCGGGACATAGGGGCCGTACTGTGCCGGGTCGACCGAGTCGGCGTCGTCACCCGCGGCCTCGACAGCCTCATCGTAAGCATCGCGGCCCTGACCGAGCACATACCAACCGTCGGTGCCAAAGAGCTGATCGTTGGTGAAGTCGGTCACCGTTCCGCCCAGGGTGGAAACGGCGATGTAGTACACGCAGAACATGATGACCACAAAGATCGGCAGGCCCAGGATACGGTTGGTAACCACACGGTCGATCTTCTCGGAGGTGCTCATCTTGGCCGGGGCCTTGGTGAGGCACTCGTCGATGATGTGTGCGGTCACGCCGTAGCGCTCACCGGTGATGATGGACTCGGCGTCATCGTCGCAGTCCTGCTCGCACTGAGCGACCAGCTCTTCGACGCGAGCGGCCTTCTCCTTGGTGAGGTTGATGAGCTTGCAGGCGTCCGCATCACGCTCAAACAGTTTGACCGCGTAGTAGCGGCGCTTGTTGGCGGGAACGCTCGCCGGAAGGTTGTTCTCGATGTGCGTCAGAACGTCCTCGATGGAGGAATCGAACTTGTGCTCCGGCACCTGGCCCTTAGAAGCAGCGGACTTCTTGACTTGCTCGAAAAGCTCCTTGATGCCCTTGTTCTTAAGAGCCGAGATCATCATGACCGGGCAACCGAGCTTCTTGGAAAGCTTGTCCGTGTCGATCTTATCGCCGTTCTTCTCGACCAGGTCGGCCATGTTGAGGGCAACGACCACGGGCAGGCCGGTCTCGATAACCTGAAGCGCCAGGTACAGGTTACGCTCGAGGTTGGTGGCATCGACGACTTGGACGACAACATCGGGCTCGCCGCTCATGAGGTAATCGCGCGAGCACTGCTCCTCGGGGCTGTAGGGGGAAAGCGAGTAGATGCCAGGGAGGTCCGTGATGGTAACGTTCTTGTCGCTTAGGAGCTTGGCCTCCTTTTTCTCAACCGTGACGCCGGGCCAGTTGCCAACGTAGCCGTTGGCGCCGGTGATCAGGTTGAAAAGCGTGGTCTTGCCGCAGTTGGGGTTACCCGCCAGCGCGACATGGATCTGAGAATCCGCCATTCAATCCTTCTTCCTTGTGTGTCTGCGCTGCTTTCTCCGCGCAGGCTGGATAATGTGCTTCAAAGATGCTGCATTAAGTTAGAAAAACCTAACTTTATCTGCAGAAATATACGTCGCAAGCCCTTACTGGACCTCGACGACGGCCGCCTCCTCCTTGCGGATGGAAAGCTCGTAGCCGCGTACGTTGATCTCGACCGGATCACCGAGCGGCGCGACCTTCACGACCTTGAACGAAGTGCCCTTGATGAGCCCCAGGTCCATAAGGTGGCGGCGAAGCGCACCCTCACCGTGAAGCTTGACGATGGTAGAGCTCTCGCCCACCTTAACGTCACCCAACGTCTTCATCCTCTTGTCCCCCTTTCGGTTTTTATGAAATGCTGCGGACTAACCGACGGTCATGATGTGCATGGCAACCTTGGAATCGATGCCAAAGCGTGCGCCCAGCACCGTGACGATGATATTGGCGCCACTCGAGCTCACCACGTGGATTTCGTTGCCCTCGACAAAGCCGAGGTCTTTGAGGTGGTGTTTCATGTCCTCATTGCCCTTTACACGCGACACGCGCACGGTTTCGCCCGCTTTTACCATCGAAAGCGGCATGGCCGGCATCTGCGGTCCGCAAGACATGAGTGGCTCCTAACGTCAGTTCGTCCTCAACATCGACGCGTTAAAAGTTAGCCACGTCTATGTTCGCTATAGTAAACTAGCACGTGGTTAACTTTTTGGAAAGGGTCCTGTTCAGTTTTTCGAAAAAGTTTCCTATACGAAACAAAAGGGCGCGGCAAAGGACCATCCTTTACCACGCCCTATCATGCCTAGAGCGAGAGATTTCTGATCGATGTGACGCAGGAGGCCTCATCCACGCCCGAAACACGAAAGACGACGTTCTCGCCGCACTCACCATAGAGGGCCATGAGCCCCATGACATCGCGGCCATCCGTGTGGCGGTCGCCGATACTGACTGACACGTCACTACGGTGCTTGGCAATGATGTCATAGAGCAGCGCAACCGGGCGGGCATGTAATCCCAACGGATCTTTAATCGTCTTTGTAAACTCGACCATGTCCCCTCCCGCGGCATCGCACATTCGGCCGGCAAAACCCAGCCACGTGGTAGTTATTGTAGCGTTAGATGCTTGTCGAGAGCCCCTCTGAACACCTCGTGGTCAAAAAGTGGCAAATATGAGTACTGTCACCAATTTAGTAGCAGCAAAATCGAGAGCAAATTGCCTACTTTGAGCGATTCGAAGAGGTTGAAAGCCGTCAAACGTCCTTTAAAGGGGGTTAGATAAATTGATTTTGAGCCCATTTTTGCTCAGAACAGGCCGAAAAATATGACACCTCTTTTGCAGCAGTACTCATAATTGGCATTTTTTGCCCACAGGGTCCAAAACCATGCCCCAAAACACAAAAGGAGGGGCCTCGTAAGGCCCCTCCTTAGGAAGGGGAATCGTTTTATTCCACAGCCGTAGATTAATCCTAGCCGCTACTCCATCATATCGAGGACGGAAGGGCGAAGCTCGTTCTCGGCGGCCTCGGGATCGGTCTCGCGCAGGCGGTTGATGTAGCGGTTGTACCACATCACGGCAAGGCCCAAGAAGACAACCACACCGCCAACGTTGTAGACCAGCGTCAGCCACAGCGGCTGATCGAGCGGAATGGTGCCGCAGATAAGCACGAAGCAGAAGACCACAAGCAGGAATGCAGCAACGACCAGACCGAAGGTACGCGAGCCCATGCGGAAGTCACGGGGAGCGGTGTCGAAGTTCTTGCGCAGCATAAAGTAGGCAAGCAAAATCAGCAGCGGTGGGAGCAGAGCGGTGGCAGCAGTCATGTTGGTGACGATCATGAGCAGGTCGTCGAGGTTACCGGAGCCCAGGGCCGGAATGATCAGGATGGGGACGACGATGGCGAACTGCAGCCAAGCGGCGCGGGCGGGAATGCCATGCTCGTTGAGCTCGACGATCTTGCTACCAAAGACGCCCTTGGGGATCTCGGTGAAGAAAACCTTGATGGGAGCAGAGGTCCACATCATGAGGGAGCCCAGCGTGGCGGCGAGAAGGATCAAGCCGATGGCGCGCGTAGACACTTCCATGGGAATGCCAAAGTGGGCAAAGACAGCGCCGAATACGTCGAAGATACCGGTGGAGATGGCAACGCCGCCCTCGGGGATGAACAAGTTAACCAGCAGCGAAGCGCCTGCATACAGAAGGCCGATGGTCAGGCCGGCGATAACGACGGTGCGCACGAAGGCCTTGACGCCACCCTTAAGGTCGTTAAGGAACACGCCGACAGACTCAGCGCCGCCAACGCCCTGGATGATCCAGGCAAGCGTACCGAAGAAGCCCCACGCAGTTGCGAAGTTGCTCATGTCGGGAGCCATGTTAGCGGGAGTAGGAGCCGTAGCGAACTCAACGCCGCCAAAGGCAGCAGCCAGGGACAGCAGGATGAACACGGCGGTCAGGCCGAGAGCCGCGGTCGAACCGAAGGAGGAAATGGAGCCGATCCACTTAGCGCCCTTGGTCGAAACCCACGTGGCGATAGCAAAGACGACGATCTCGATAATGGTGATCCACAGCTGCGAAAGCTCGGCGTTGGCACCAAAGAACACGTAGCTCGCGTAGATGATGACGTTGGGCAGGACGGACGCAAAGAAGAACAGGTTAACGAACCAGTAGCTAAATGCCGTCAGGAACGCCCAGCGACCACCCATCGAGGTCTTAACCCATGCGTACACGCCAGACTCGGAGTCCTTGTTGAGGCCGACGAACTCGGCGGTAACCAGGGTATAGGGGACAAAGTACAAAAGCGTGGCGAAGAAGAACGACGGCGCAGCTGCCAAGCCGATGGCCGCGTTGTTGTTGATGATGTTCTTGATACCGAACACGGCGGCGACCGTCATGCCCAGCAGAGCGAACGAACCAATCGTTCCTCGTTTTTCAGAGCTCATAAGCCCTCCCAATCATCTGTTAAATGTCATCTAAAACCGTCCGAGCTGCAAGTGCAAACACGGACGGCGCACCTGCTAAGGGGAATGGGGAAAAGGGAGTCAACAAAGCCATCCCCCTTAACGGCGCGAAGCAAACGTCCAGGCGGACGAATACTACTTGTTGGGGAAGGAATAACCTTCGACTGTCACGTGCAGTACCACGACGCGGGGATCCGCGGCATCGGCCACGACACGGTAGGCCTCGTCAATTTCGACGACGGCAACGCCGCCGGTGGGAATCGTCACGGTCTCCCCCGTACCCTCAAAGCGCTCGCGATCATCGATATCGCTGTAGGCGCGCGTACAGGTAAGATCGGCCTTGGAAGCCACCTCAACGGTCAGATTGCCGTCGAGCGGAGCGAGCACGGCATGGTAGCGACGGTGACCGACCAGGTCGGCGGTTGCGGCCTCGCGGGCATAGACCCACCAATACACCAGCGAGTCGCCGATAGAGTACGCCACATCGTGCTGCAGGTCGGCAACACCATCGAGCGCCTGGCCGGTGCGCATCCACTTCTTGACGGACTTCATCTGAGCGTCGAAATCGGCGCGCGAGTTAAAGACATGCATGGCTTATGCCTCCTTAATGGGTGCCAGCGCCTGAGCCAGATCGGCAGACGTCAGCGGTCGCAGGGACACCTCAAAGCTGAAGCTCTCAAAACGGGTGCGATAGGAATCGAGCACCTCGGAACCCCAAGAGTTCGAGCCAAGACCGAGCAGCTGGTCGTTGATGTTGACCGTGACCGTGTCGCCCTTGACAAGGTCGTAGACGTGCTTGGCGTTATCGATGGCCTCGCAGCTATAGGGCCATGCCGAGAACGAGAACGGGTTGGAGGCGGCGTCGCTCGGACGCGTCACGACCAGACCGTCACCGTGGCTGGAGCGCAGGGCAACCCAGCGGGTACCCTCGCGGTTGGCGCAGTCCTGAGGCATAACGTAGGGCGTGAACATGTCGTCGACCGTAGTGCGGTAATGACCGACCGGGTTGGCGCGCAGCGAGTCCGGATAGTTCTCGCCCGGGCCGTGGCCATACCACTCGACGGCGCGATCGCAACCGGGAACCTCAAAGGAGATGCCGATGCGCGGGATAATGTCCGAATAGTCGCCGTAGGGCTCGCCGGAAACCTTGAGGTCGACGCGACCGCTCGGAAGCACGGTGTAGACGAGCTCGACGCGCATGCCAAACGCGCGGACGGGAGGAGCGATACGCTGGCTCACGGTAACGACGACCGCATTGCCGTCCTGCTTCCAAGAAACCTTGCGGGTAGACGTCTGCATCACATCGATGAAGTTGTCCTTCCACAGGGAGTCATACTCCTGAGCGTGGTTGTCGACGAGCGGATGCCAAAAACCAACCTGGGGACCAGAGGCCATGACGTCGCGGCCGGATGCCTTCCACTCGCTCACGGTACCGTTTACCTTGCTGAAGGTCAGCTCGCCGTTGAGGGAGCGAATGCGGATTTCCTGCTCGGTCTCCTCGACCGTAAGCTCAGGACGAACGGGGGCGGCGATGGCCGGCGCTGGATGGTTGGCGATGGCAAACTGGCTTGCGCCCAGCTGGAACATCGGCTCGCACCAGACGTGAGCGGCTATGGTGTAGGCGCGCACGGTCAGTAGGGTCTCGCCTACCGCGGCCTCATGAATCACCAGTGGCAGCTGGACGGACTCGCCGGGGGCAACCGCACCGGGCATGAGCGTCTTGCGGCTGACCACGTCGCCGTCCACCAGGGTCTCGGCCGACAGGCAGACATCCTCGAGAGTGGTGAACCAACGCTTGTTGGTGACGGTCAGCTCGCCCGCCTCGGTGTCATAAGCCATGCGAACCGGGCAGATGACCTGGCCATACTCAGTGAGGCCCGGGCTCGGCTGCTGCCAAGGGAACACCATGCCATCGATGCAGAAGTTGCTGTTGTTGGGGTAGTCGCCGTTGTCGCCGCCGTACATGTCGTAGGCAACGCCGTCCTCGGTCACAGCAGCCAAACCGTGGTCGCACCATTCCCAGATAAACTGGCCTTGGATGCAATCCCAGCGATCGAAGACCTCCTGATACTCGGACAGGCCTCCGGGGCCGTTGCCCATGGAGTGACCGTACTCGCAGTTGATGCGCGGCTTGGGGAATGGATGCTCACCAAAGTCGTTCATCTGCGACACACGGGAGTACATGGTGGAAATGACGTCGACGGTATCGGCGTTGCGGTCCTCCTCGTAATGGACCGGGCGACCATCGAGCTCGTGAGCCTTGGCGTACATCGCGCGGATGTTGCAGCCATAGCCGCTCTCGTTGCCCATCGACCACATAATGATGCAGGCGTGGTTGCGCTCCTGCATCACCAGGCGCTCGATGCGGTCGACGTAGGCCGGCTCCCATGCCGGGTCGTCGGTGACCAGGGCGATATTGTCGATATTCTCGAAGCCATGGCTCTCCATATCGGTCTCGGCGACCAGCATGATACCGTATTCGTCGCACAGCTCGTAAAAGCGCGGGTCGTTGGCGTAGTGGGACGTGCGCACCGCGTTGATGTTGTGCTGCTTCATGAGCTCCAGGTCGCGGCGCATGCGATCGAGGCCCACGGCGCGGCCCTTGTGATCGTCGTGATCGTGGCGGTTGACGCCATGCATCTTAAAGTAAGTGCCGTTGAGGTAGATATGATTGCCCTCGACCGTCACCTCGGCAAGACCCTGGCGATGCGGGACGTACTCGCTGACCTGGTCACCGTCGTAGACCTCAAACGTAAGGTCATAGAGGAAGGGGTCCTCGGGATTCCAGAAGTGGGCATCGGTCACGCTGCACTCGGCATGGCCGTCGACGCACTCGCCCGTAGCCACCACGTTCTCGCCATCGCTGAGCGTAAACACGACGCGGGAAGCGCCCTCGGCCACCGTATCGAGCGTAATCAGAGCGGCATCGCCCTCGCGGTGCGTGCGGAACCTAAAGTCGACCAGGTGTGCGGCGGGACGCTGCATAAGGTACACATCGCGGAAGATGCCCGATGCCCACCACATGTCCTGGTCCTCGATATAGCTACCATCGCTGTACTGCAGAACCTTGACCGCAAACAGGTTGTCGCCCTCGACAAGCGCGTCGGTCACGTCGAACTCGGCAGACAGGCGCGAGCCCTTGGTCATGCCGATAAACTTGCCGTTGACGTACAGCTCGCCATAGCTCTCGATGCCGTCAAAGCGAATGATCTCGCGAGCGCCGGCAGGCACGGCGGGAAGATTGACGATGCGCTGGTACACGCCCGTGGGATCGTCAGAGGGAACGAACGGCTGATCCACCGGGAACGGGAAACCCTCGTCGGTGTAGGCAAGGTTGCCATAGCCGTCTACCTGCCACAGGTGCGGAACCTCCACGTGATCCCACTCGGGCTCGTACGTGGAGAGCTCCTCGTTGGAGACGGCAGCGGGACCCTCAAAGAGGCGGAACTGCCACGAGCCGGACAGCTGGACAAACCCGCGCGACAGCTCGCGGCTGTACGTTGTAGCGAGGTCGGCGGTCTCGTAGCCCATAAAGTACGCATGAGGTGCCAGGCGGTTCCTGTGGGTGAGCGCTTGGTTTTCCCAATCGTTAATGGCGTCCATGGTGATGCTCCTTCGTCATCGTAGTAATTCTTGTGCAACCGGTTGTCCTTCTCTTACGGGCGATGCAAAATACTGTGCAACCGGTTGTCCGCTGAACGGTCGATTTGGTCGGGTTAACGGTGCAACCGGTTGTACAACCGCGACACTTATGTCACCCTGAGTATCGAAACTCAGCGCAAGACATCGTTCTTAAGCTCGTAGGCAACCGCCACGCCCGCTGATATCTCACCCATACGAGACGTATTCGATTGCGGCTTGGTTGCAAAACGACACCGGTCACCGGATATCATGAACGCTGTTCAGGCGCACTATAGTAAGCTGTATCCGCACCAGCCCGTATCAGCGACAACATCGACCGCATTCTCCAGGAGACGCCATGACCCAACCAGTTCGCACCGCACCTACGCTTGCCGAGGTTGCCGCAGCTGCCGGCGTGTCGCACTCCACGGCATCACGCGCTCTCAACGATTCGCCCCGCATTAGCGAGGAAACCAAAAAGCGCGTTCGCGCGGCGGCCAAGGAAGTCAATTTTGTCCCCAACGCTCGTGGCCGAGCGCTCGCTGTCGGGCGCACGGAAATCATCGCCGTGCTCGTGACCGAGCCCCTGAGTGAACTCTTCAGCGACCCCACCTATAGCGAGTTTTTGAGCGGCATTACCGAGGAACTGTCGGAGTCGTCCTATCTGCCCGTTATCTTGCAGGCGTCTTCTACGCATGAGCGCAACCGTGCACGCGAGCACTTTGAGCGCCGCTCGTTCGACGCCGTGATCGATGTCTCCCCCTACAAGGGCAGCGAGCTGCTCGAGGTGCTGCGCGAGCTGGGCGTACCCACCGTGTTGTGCGGCCAGCTCGAGGGCCACCCCTATCGCGATGTGTTCTCGACGGTCTACTCTGACGACGAAGAGGGCGGACACTTTGCGGCACTCGCCATGAAGGAACGCGGGCGCAAAGATATCGTCGCCGTGTTGGGACCGCAAGACAACCCCGCTGTTGTCGACCGCCTGCGCGGCTACCGTGCCGTCTTGGGCGAAGACCTCCCAGACGCAAACGTTATCTATACCGGCTGGAACAACGGAGACGGCTATCAGGCCATGCACCAGATTCTCGCGCGCGAGATTGCTTTCGATGGCGTGCTCTGCGGATCGGACCGTATCGCGGCTGGCGTCATCACCGCACTCAACGAGGCAGGCCTATCCGTTCCTGCGGACGTTTCTGTCGTCGGCTTCGACGATCACGAGATTGCGACGCGCTGCGTCCCCGCGCTCACGACTGTCCGCCAGCCCCTGCGCGAAGAAGGCCACATGGCCGCCAACATTGCGCTCGACATGATCAAGGGTGCAGAGCCCACCACCTCCGTGATGCACATGCAGCTGATCCAGAGAGACTCGCTATAAGAAACTGGGGCAGGCTTTCCGCCAGACAGTTGTTGCGGAAA
>URRT01000011.1 GCA_900550355.1 uncultured Collinsella sp. | reverse complement strand
GCTTGTCGGTCTGGAGGCCGACGATGGTCTCCTTCTCGCGGTGGGCGTTATCGATGTAGCCAGCGGGGTGGCTCACGATACCCGTGACGGTCTTGGTGTCCATATCGAGGACACCACCCTGCTCGCGCTCCTTAAGCAGCAGGTCGAGAACCTCGCCCCACAGCTCCTTGGTACGCTCGGTCGGACCTACGAGGAACGACTCGTCGCCCTCGTAAGGGGTGTAGTTCTTCTGGATGAAGTCTCGGACGTCAACCTCTCCCGTCCAAATGCCTTCCTTGAAGCCTTCCCATGCCTCCTGCATTGTGTAACCACGCTCCTAGTTACGTGTAATGCGGCGCTCTCTCACACCGCTGCTTATTGAATTCTTGAATTTTCGGCTTGCACTACCGGCTTCTTCCGTTCTTCACCACACGTTGGTGCAGGGAAAAACGTTTGTCCACCTTGGAACTGCAACCCAAAACCCAAGATTTCACCCGTTTGAGAAGGATAACATAGCGACCCTCTCCATCTGGGCTGTTATATGTTTCTTTTTTTATATCATAAGGGCGTTTTTTACAAACCCGCAGGAAATGCGAGCGTGAACAACTACCGTTCACCGATTTGTTTAGTTTTTTCCTTGCCTTTGTACGACGTTCACTCTAGCTGTTATGCCAGCTTTAGCAGGGTAAAGTGCCTCTGAGTGGGCTTTAGGACGTGCTCAGAGATCTACCCCTAACTTTGCTGATACCGACGGTGTACGGAGGTCGCCTAAAGGTTGTTTTCTAGGCATTTCCCAAAATCTACCGTATAGGGTGCGCGTGCGGGGGTATCATCTTTCACCGAAAATAGTTTCTAGTGTTAGGGGTTTTCGGTGGAAGATACCGATTTCCGTGAACTTGGGCGTCAGCTCCTTACCGAGTTCGGCAGCATGCATCAGCGCATTTCGCGCTTTGCGGACAAAGCCCT
The DNA here is from genome assembly GCA_900550355.1 of uncultured Collinsella sp. Classification (GTDB taxonomy): domain Bacteria; phylum Actinomycetota; class Coriobacteriia; order Coriobacteriales; family Coriobacteriaceae; genus Collinsella. The sequence continues at coordinate 20,353 of URRT01000011.1, read as the reverse complement.
CGGCGGCGAGATGGCCGTCATGCGCGCCCTTATGCTCGCTGGCGGTTCGCTCACGCCGAGCGAACTCGCCGATCGCGCCTGGGTCTCGAGCGCCCGCATCGCCAATATCCTACGCGCTCTCGAAGCCAAGGGCTGGGTCGAGCGCGAGCACTCAAAGACCGACCGTCGTCGCGTACACGTCACGGTGACCGACAAGGGATTCCAGGATCTCGAAATCAAACGACGGGAATTCGAGGAGCGCACCGCGGCCTTCCTCGAGCAGCTCGGCGAAACAGATACCCAAGAGATGGTGCGCCTTCTAAGACGTGCCAACGAAATTATCGACCGCAATCAAGAAAGGAGAGATGCCGAGTGAGGATTCTCAAGCTCTTTAAAAAGCACGTCCTGGCACTGTTCACAGCTATCGTACTTATCGTAATCAGCTGCAACGCCGATCTGGCGCTGCCTACCTATATGAGCGACATCGTCGACGTGGGCGTGCAGCAAGGCGGCATCGCCTCGCCCGTGCCCGACACCATTCGCGCCGAATCGCTCGACGACCTCGAACTCTTCATGAGCGCCAAGGACGCCAAGGCTGCGGAGGCCGTGTTTAGCAAGGCTGACAAAAACGGCATTCGAACGTACAAGGGCACCGAGGAAGAGCGTGCCGATGGAGGCAAAATTACCGACATTATGAGCCTGCCCGAGACCGTCGTCCTTTCGCTCAACCAGGGCATCGACGCCGACTCCATGGGAGACATGACCGGCACGTCCAGCGAGAAAGACAGCGACGCCGCTCAGGCCATGCCCACGCCCGAGCAAATGGCAGCGATGACGCCCGAGCAGCTCGCCGAGATGCAGCAGAAGGCCGCAGCGGCGCAGAATATGCAAAAGCAGATCGACGCCGACGGCGGCAAGATCACCATGAAGAGCCTGCGCCTGGGTGTCGAGGGCGGTCTGGTAGACCAAAGCAAGCTCGTCGAGGGCGCCAACGAAATGGCGGACAAAATGGGCTCCATGTCGGGCTCCATCGTCACCCAGCGCGCCGTGAGCTATGTACAGGACGAGTACAAGGCGCAGGGCATCGACCCCGCCGACGTGCAGAACGCCTACCTGGGCCGCATGGCGACCACGATGTTTGGTCTGTGTCTGGTGTCGCTGGTCGCCACCATCCTGACCGGTGCCGTGGCTTCGCGCACCGCCTGCTCCATCGCACGCGACCTGCGCCGCGAGACCTTCAACAAGGTTATGCACTTCTCGCCGGCCGAGGTGGGCAAGTTTAGCCAGGCCTCGCTCATCACCCGCTGCACCAACGACGTTCAGCAGATTCAGATGGCCGCAACCCTGTTTATCCGCATGTGTCTGATGGCGCCCGTCATGGGCATCGTCGCCGTCATGCGCGTCCTGGCCAACCACACCGGCCTGGAGTGGACCATCGCCGTGGCCATCATCGCGGTCTCGGCCGTCGTCGGCGTGCTTATGGGCCTCACTATGCCCAAATTCAAAAAGATGCAGAGCTTTGTGGACCGCGTGAACCTTACCGCCCGCGAGCTGCTCGACGGCCTTATGCCCATCCGCTCGTTCAACCGCGAAGAACATGAGCTCGAGCGCTTTGACAAGGCTTCGCTCGACCTGATGACCACGCAGCTCTACACCAACCGAGCCATGAGCTTTATGATGCCGCTCATGATGCTCGTCATGAACTGCATCACCGTGCTTATCGTCTGGTTTGGCGCGCAGGGCGTGTCCGACGGCGTGATGCAGGTCGGCAACATGATGGCGTTTATCTCCTACACCATGCAGATCGTCATGGCGTTTATGATCCTCACCATGGTTTCGGTCATCCTGCCCCGTGCCGAGGTCGCAGCCGAGCGCGTAGATGAGGTCATCACCTGCCCCACGAGCATCAACGACCCTGCCTCGCCCAAACTGCCCGCGGCCAGCTCGCCGCGCGGTGAGCTCACCTTCCGCGACGTGAGCTTCCAGTACCCCGATGCCCGCGCCGACGTCATTAGCGGTGTGAACTTCACCACGCATGCCGGTCAGATGCTCGGCATCATTGGCTCCACGGGCTCGGGCAAGTCCACGCTCGTACAGCTGATTCCGCGCCTGTACGACGTCACGGGCGGCAGCATTTCGCTCGACGGCATCGACGTGCGCGACATGACCCTTTCCGAGCTGCGCCGCCGCATTGGTTACATCCCGCAACAGGGGCGTCTGTTCTCGGGCACCGTCGAGAGCAACCTCAAGTTTGCCGGCGACATGGTGAGCGATGATGACATGCGCCAGGCCGCGCGCATCGCACAGGCCGAGGACTTTATCGCCGAGCGTGAGGGCGGTTACGACTCCCCCATCAGCCAGGGCGGCTCCAATGTTTCGGGTGGTCAGCGCCAGCGTCTGGCCATCGCCCGCGCATTGGCCAAAAAGCCCGAGGTCGTGGTGTTCGATGACTCGTTTAGTGCCCTCGACTACAAGACCGACGCGCGCCTGCGCGAGGAGCTGGCCAAAAACGTTACCGACGCCGCACTCGTGGTCGTGGCCCAGCGCATCGCGACCATCATGCACGCCGACCAGATCATCGTGCTCGACGACAGCCACGTAGTGGGCACCGGCACGCACGAGGAGCTGCTGCGCAGCTGCCCGGCGTACCTGGAGATCGCACAGTCGCAGCTTTCCGCCGAGGAGCTGGGGCTTACCCAAGAAGAAATTGCAGCCGTCATGGAAGGAGGCGAGCGCTAATGGCAGACGAGACCAAGACTCAGATTCCCAAGCCCACCCGCCAGCGTGGTCCCATGGGCCGCATGGGTGGCATGCGTCGTGGCGAAAAGGCCAAGGACTTTAAGGGCACCATGAGGCAGCTGCTCGGCTATATCGGCCAGCACAAGATTGCCGTGTTTGCCGCCGTCGCCTTTGCCGTGTGCTCGGTCATCTTTAACATTGTGGGACCCAAGGTGCTCGGCCAGGTTACGACCAAGCTGTTCGAAGGCCTGGTCGCCAAGGTCAACGGCACCGGCGACGTTGACTTTGACTGGATCGCCAAGACGCTCGGCTTTTTGCTCTGCCTGTATCTGGCGAGCTCTGTCTGCAGCCTGGTCCAGGGCTGGCTCATGACCGGCGTCACGCAAAAGATCTGCTACCGCATGCGCAAGGAAATCGCCGCCAAGATTGCCGTCGTGCCGATGAGTTACTTCAACGGCCACAGCAAGGGAGACGTACTCAGCCGCATCACCAACGACGTCGATACGCTGGGTCAGTCGCTCAACCAGAGCGTGACGCAGCTCATCACGTCGGTGACGCAGATTATCGGCGTGCTCGTCATGATGCTTTCGATCAGCCTGCCGCTTACCGGCGTCACCGTGCTCACGCTGCCGGCCGCCGCGATTATCTTGACCGTAATGATTCACTTCTCGCAGCCGTACTTCCGCGAGCAGCAGCAGGTTCTGGGCGCCGTCAACGGCATTATCGAGGAGGACTTTGCCGGCCAGAACGTCATTCAGGTGTTCGACCGCGCCGAGGCCTCGATCGAAGAGTTCGACCGTCAAAACGACCGCCTCTTTATTAGTGGCTGGCGCTCGCAGTTCCTGTCGGGCCTGATGATGCCGCTTATGAGCCTGGTGGGTAACATGGGCTACGTGGGCGTTGTCGTGGTGGGCGCACAGCTCGCACTGACCGGCAACGCCACGCCCGGCGACATCCAGAGCTTTATCCAGTACGTTCGCAACTTTACGCAGCCCGTGCAGCAACTGGGCAACGTGAGCAACACGATGCAGTCGATGGCAGCCGCCACCGAGCGCGTCTTTGAGTTCCTGGCCGCGCCCGAGGAGGAGCAGAAAGCCGACGCGCAGATTCCCGAAAAGCGCCCCGGCCATGTGGAGTTTGATCACGTCAAGTTTGGCTATACGCCCGACAAGACCATCATCCACGACTTTAGCTGCGAGGCGCAGCCCGGCCAGACCATCGCCATCGTCGGTCCTACCGGCGCCGGCAAGACCACGCTCATTAAGCTGCTGCAGCGCTTCTACGATGTGGACGGCGGTTCGCTGCGCGTCGAGGGTGTCGACGTGCGCGACTGGGACCGCGCGGCGCTGCGCGGCGAGTTTGCCATGGTGCTGCAGGATACCTGGCTGTTTAACGGCACCATCCGCGAGAACATCCGCTACGGACGCCCCGATGCAAGCGACGCCGAGGTCGAAGCCGCTGCACGCGCCGCACGCTGCGATCACTTTATCCATACGCTCGCCGGCGGCTACGACTTTATGATCAACGAGGAAGGCACCAACCTGTCGCAGGGCCAGCGCCAGCTCGTGACCATTGCCCGTGCCATTTTGGCCGACCGCCCGGCGCTAATTCTGGACGAGGCAACCTCCAACGTTGACACTCGTACCGAGGAGCTTATTCAGCGTGCCATGGATGCGCTAATGCAGGGCCGTACCAGCTTTGTCATCGCGCACCGCCTGTCCACGATCCGCAACGCCGACGTAATCTTGGTAATTCGCGACGGCGACATCGTCGAGAAGGGCACACACGACGAGCTACTCGCCCAGGGTGGCTTCTACGCCGACCTGTATAACTCGCAGTTCGACGAGGCAGCGTAACAACCGGCGGCAAACAACCGCAATGCCCAGAAAACGGGGGCGCAGGACAACCTGCGCCCCCGTTTTTGCTCTGCGACCCTCAAACCGCCTCCCCTGGGACCTGATTGACAGCCCCTTCGAGGCCCCGTGGGCAAAAAAATGGCAAATATGAGTACTGTTACCCTTTTAGTAACAGCCAAAACAGCCCCAAATGCCGTTTTCACGGCTTGCACGCGTCCCTAAATTGATCAAACAGCCCTATAGCGGACTTATATGTGTTTGCGTTAATGAACATATTTTGCTGTTATGTCTATTATTTTGCGAAGGCAATATGATACTAAGATAGCAACCGTACTCATATTTGGCATTTTTTGCCCACAGGGTGTTTCCTGGGGAACCGACAATAGCCTTAGGGTCCCGCGCGACGCCACTCCCTCCCGGTATCCGCCGACGTTCCCCCATATAAAACCTGCCAAAATAAACCTGTCCCTTTTGGCAGGTTTCGGGGTGGCAAGGGCTTGCACTTTAGCGTGCGACAGCGGATAATGCCGAGCATTCGACAATACGCTTATTGCTCTTTCTATAGATTGAGGAGACCCCTATGGCCATGGAATTCAAACGCAGGCTGCCGATCCCCATGGAGATCCGCGAGGAAATGCCACTTTCTGCCGAGCTTACCGCCAAAAAGCAGGCATTTGACGCCGAGGTCGCCAAAGTCTTTACCGGCGAGGACGCACGTAAGGTGCTCATCATCGGCCCGTGCTCTGCCGACCGCGAGGATTCGGTGCTCGAGTATATGAACCGACTGGCCAAGACCGCCGAAGAGGTCAAGGACAAGCTCATCATCATTCCGCGCGTCTACACCAACAAGCCGCGCACCAAGGGCACCGGCTACAAGGGCCTGCTGCACAACCCCAACCCCGAGGCTCCCGACGACCTGCTCGAGGGCGTCAAGGCCATCCGCCACATGCACCTGCGCGTTATTGAGGAAACGGGCTTCTTTACCGCCGATGAGATGCTCTACCCGTCCAACTACCAATACCTCGTCGACCTGCTGAGCTATGTTGCCGTGGGCGCACGCTCGGTCGAGAACCAGGAGCATCGCCTGGTGTCGAGCGGCATTTCGGTACCCGTCGGCATGAAGAATCCCACTGCCGGCTCTACCACCGTTATGCTCAACTCCATTTACGCCGCGCAGGCGCACCAGAGCTTCATCTTCCGCAACTGGGAGGTCGAGTGCGACGGCAACCCGCTCGCACACGCCGTTATGCGTGGCTACATCGGTCTCGATGGGCGCACCTACCCCAACTACCACTACGAACACCTGGAACGCCTGGCCGAACGCTATACCGAGCATGCCGGCTATGCCAATCCGGCAGCGGTCATCGACTGCAACCACGACAACTCGGGCAAGCGTCCGCTGGAGCAGTATCGCATTTGCAAGGAGGTGCTCGACAGCTGCCGCCGCAACGAGTCCATCTCCAAGCTGGTCAAGGGCTTTATGATCGAGTCCTACCTGGAGGACGGCAACCAGCCGGTCGACGGCGGTGTCTTTGGCAAGTCGATCACCGACCCGTGCCTGGGCTGGGAAAAGACCGACTACCTCATCCACGAGATCGCGGAACGGGTGTAGGTTACGGCGTTTTACCAAACGCCGTAACGGCTCGACGCTGCGCGGGCCGCATTTGGACAATCTGACGTTCAACTTCAAGGGCGCGACCAGAAGGTCAGCGCCCTTTCGTTTCACGTCACCTTGTCTCAAATGCGACCCGCTCGCTGTCCGTCCTCTACCTGCGGCGTTATCTTGCTCCGGATGTGGCAGTTAGGGACGCTCCTTTTCTGCCGGCAGTTTGGGACACTCCTTGGGTAGCCGTTTAAGAACGTCCCCAACGACTACCCGGGGGAGTTGCCTTCCCTCGTGGCGGTCTTCTAGCAGAAAAACCAAGTGAGTAGGCTTTTTGCAGAAGGCCGAGCACGCCCTAAAACGCCACAGCTCTGACCTGCAGTTTTATAGATCATTTGTCGCGATGTGCTCGGCAGGTTCAAAAAAGTCTACTCACTTGTATCTGAGACGCACCAGATTGGCAAAAACCGCCGCGAAAGGGCCCCTGGTCCCTTCGCGGCGGTCATACGCCTCTAATTTTGCGACGGTTTTGCCCGCTTGTTATTCGCTGTAGCGGGTGGCGATGGCGGCTCGCACCATGCCGGTGCTCATGAGGTAGGTCACCAGGAAGTAGCCGCCGCAGGCTGCCAGGAAGATTGCACAGGTGAGGCCCACGGTGCCACCGATGCTCATATTTCCGAATATGCTCACCAGCTCGATGATCACCTTAAGTGCCACAAAGGAGTGCGCCAGGCCCACTGCCAGCGGGAACAGGAAGAATACCGCTTGCTGCGCCATCACCGAATGGCGAATCTGGCGGTCGTCGCAGCCGATCTGTGCCAGCACACGATAGCTGCGGCTGGGGGCCGGCCCCGTGGGGGGGTGGTGGATCTGCCGTCGGCCACGTTGGAGAGTTGCTGGATCGACAGAATCGCCGCGCATGCAACAACCAATACAAAGCCGATGTAGATGGCTAGGTAGCTAATAAGACCGTTCATTTGCGCTGCTTGCGTGTACATCTCGGAGCGTGTGATGAAGGTTCCCCACGACCCCGACTCCTTGCCGTCAACGAGCAGATTGTCGAGCACAGTGTATTTAATGCTCTCGTCTGCCTCGGTTGTATCCATCCCCTGTTTGTAGTTAACGAGCAGGCTACTGGAATACGGCTGCAGATTAAGTTGGGACAACAGCTCGTCGGCAACGACGACGGTGCCCGGATTACTACCCATCGCCGAGTTGGCGATGGCCGCCGTATCTTCGTCCGACTTATCGGCTGCGGGCTTGAGCGTATGCCCGCCCAAGGTAAGGGCATGGCCGCCAGCCATATACTTGGTGTACATGTCGACCAGCTCGCCGCCCATATCCCACGTGAGCAGATACTGGTCGTGACCGATATGCACCGGCTCCTCGCCCATCATCTGACGCAGTTTGTTGTACTGGCTCGCCGGCGTCACAAACAGACCCATCGCATCGGCATTGCTACCCCCGAACGCCTTGGGAAGCTTTTCGCCCATGGTCTTGCACATCTCACTTGGAGTCACCGAAGGATTCGAGCCGCCAAATGGGTAACTCAGATACGAATCGATCTGCACATGCTCACCGGCAACATCGGCGATATTGACCTTCTTGCCGGTCTCGTCGTTGTTGTCCGCCGACTTGCCCTTAATACCGTCTGCAACGTTATCGTGATCGATACGATCGCCGTGCCATGCGGAGTACAAATCGACCGTACTATCGGCCAACACCATGCGATCGGCCTCAGACGGATTGACATACTCTTTGTAGTAGTCGAGCGTTTCGGGCGTGTAATAGACATACGTCTGAGACACATCAACAGGGTTATAGCGCTCCAGGTTTTCGTTCATCACGTTGGCAATCGACATACCGCACGTCACCGAAGTGATGGCCAAAAACAGGAGCATCGCGATGACGCCCATCGAAAAGCACACCGTATTGACCTTGGCCGAAAGCTGACGCACGGTAAACATATTGAGGCCACGCCAATACACGCTGCGCAGGCTCTGCAGCAGCTTGATGAGCATGCCCGAGAGCCCCCAGAACAGGGCAAAGGTGCCCACGGTAACCATAGCGGTCGTAATACCAAACTGGTTCATGGCCTCTTGCAGCTTGCTGTCCGTCGCGGTTAGCGGGAACCCATCACGTAACAGACGGTAATAGGCCACGCCCACAAGCGCCACGCCCACGACAAAGATGGCAATCGCAATCCAGGGGTTGCGTGTCTTGATGCTCTCGTTGCGACGCTCGGCACCCATAAGCTCGATGAGTTTGGTACGACGCACGGCGCGAAGGTTCAGCAGTAGCGTGAGCACAAACATTACGAGCATGCAGGCAAGGGTCAGATTGAACGCATGCACCGAGAAAAAGAAGTGGAAATTGGCAATCTGTGTCTTAAAAAGCGAGGCCGTAAAGAACGTCATGAGCTGGGAGAGTCCCACACCCAGCACAATGCCGGCGACAAAGGCCACGACCGAGACAATCACCGTCTCGAGCGCCATAATCGTGGCGACGCGCCCGCGCCCCATGCCGAGCACCTGGTACAGGCCAAACTCCTTCTTGCGGCGTTTCATGATGAAGTTATTGGCATACACCATCAAAAAGGCCATGACACCGGCCAAAAAGTACGTCAGGTCGCCGAGCATGCTGCCCATAACCTGTGCCAAGCCCTTTTCATCGATGCCGGCGATGTCGACCTGCATCGAGATGGTGTTAAAGGCATAGAAGACCGTGACGCCCAGGGTGAGCGTCAAAAGGTAGACGAGGTAGTCGCGGCCGGCGCGGCGGACGTTGCCCCAAGCGAGTTTACAGAGCATCGGAGCCCTCACCGCCCATCATGGCAACGACCTCCATAATGCGGTCGAAGAACTCTCGGCGGTCGATGTCGCCGCGGCGCAGCTCGGTGAAGATCTTGCCGTCGCGAATAAACAGCACACGGCTCGTGTAGCTGGCGGCAAAGCTGTCGTGCGTGACCATGAGCACGGTGGCGCGTAGGCGGCGGTTAAGGGCCTCCAGGCTCTCGAGCAGCAGACGAGCGCTTTAAGAATCGAGGGCGCCGGTGGGCTCGTCGGCCATGATCATGGTGGGGTCGGTGACGAGCGCGCGAGCCGCGGCAACGCGCTGCTGCTGACCGCCGGACATCTGGTAGGGATACTTGTCGAGCACCTGACTGATGGACAGGCGCGCTGCCACATCCTGCACGCGGGCCGAAATCTCTGCCGAGTTTGTGCGGGCGATGGTGAGCGGCAGGGCGATGTTCTCGCGTGCCGTGAGCGTATCGAGCAGGTTGGAGTCCTGGAAGATAAAGCCGAGCTCCTCGCGGCGGAACTGCGAAAGCTTAGCCTGCTTCATGCGTGTTACGTCCTGCCCGTTGATGCGGATCGTGCCACTTGTGGCGCTATCGATGGTCGACACGCAGTTGAGCAGGGTCGACTTGCCCGATCCCGAAGCGCCCATGATGCCAACAAATTCGCCGCGGTTGACGGTAAAGCTGACGTCGTTGAGCGCGCGCGTCACGTTGCCCAGCGCTCCGTATACCTTTTCGAGATGCGCGGCCTCCAGTACCGGGGTCGCCATGTGCGTGGTTTGCATACCGAGTCCTTTCTTGCAATTAGTCTACGGCATCTATAGTCGCAAGAAGACGAGTCGGCTACCATCGATATGGCCTACGCTTGCCTTACCGTTGTGTAAGGTACGCGTAGCTACCCTGCCACGTGTTGATGTTGAGAGAGGACTCCTGTTGAAGACTGTTCATGTTGCCGCTGGGATCATTCGCAAGGAAGGATCCGATGAGCTGCTTGCCGTGCAGCGCGGCTACGGCGACATGCAGGGACTTTGGGAGTTCCCCGGTGGCAAGCTCATGCGCGGTGAGACGCCCGAGGACGCCGTACGCCGCGAGCTCATGGAAGAGCTGCAGGTAAAAGTCACCAACCTGCGCGATTTCTATACCGTTGAGTACGACTACCCCGATTTCCATCTCTCCATGGAGTGCTACTACTGCTCGCTGACCAAAGGGTCTGGCGAGCCCCAGAAGCATGACCGTCAGCTTGATATCCGCTGGATTCCGCGCACCTCGCTTGCCACGGTGGAATGGATGCCCGCTGACAAGGGGCTTATCGATGCGCTGATTGAGCTGAAGGAAGATCGGCTTGGGGCCAACCGCACTGCCAACGACGCCGGGGGCACCACGACCGACGACCCCGCCGTCAAACCCAAGCGCGCACCTAAGCGCCGTAGCAAAAAACGCCCCAAACCAGGTCTGCTCGACGGCATCGATACCTCGGACCTTTCCGCCGACGAGCGTGAGCTCGTGCGCCGTCGCGCCGCCATCAAAAAGTCCATGAAGGGCAACAAGCGCGCCAACACCAAGCCCGAGCTGCTCGTACGACAGCGCCTGCGCGCCGCGGGCCTTACGGGCTATCGCTTGGAATGGAAGGTTCCCGGCAAACCCGACATCGCCTTCCCCGGGCGCAAGATCGCCATCTTCGTCAACGGCTGCTTTTGGCACCGCTGCCCCAAGTGCAACCCTAGCCAGCCCAAGCGCAACGTTGAGTTTTGGGAGGCAAAGTTCCGTCGCAACGTCGAGCGCGACCACGCTGCCGTGGCAGCACTCACTCAAATGGGCTGGACGCCCATAACCATCTGGGAATGCGAGCTCAAAAAAGACCACATCGACGCCACGATGGAAAAGGTCATCGAACAAGTACGCGCCGCCGCACCGCAGCGCTAAGAACGAGCCGTCCACACGCCCCACACAGGCGAGCCACATCCGCGCCACAAACCTTAGAAAGCCCTTAAGCTCAAAACCTTTCAAGAGTGTTACTCGATAGCTTTGACCTGCGGTTTCATCGCAACGTCAAACCTCATTAAGCCTTTCTTTAGCACTTCTTTGCAGCAGCCGCGGCATAATACTGCCAACGCACGGGACCTAGCAGCACACCCCGTGCGCAACCTTTTGGTGGACATCGAGGAGGCCGCATAAGCATGCATTCTTCCAATGACGCAGCACAGCAGCCATCCCTAACACATGCAGACCTTTTCTCCTTCCCCCCGACACAGAGAAACGGCCTCCTCGACTCCCCAACCACAAAAGCCAAACGCTCAACCGACCAGAGCCACAACTTACGAGCATCGTTCGAAAAGCTCCAAGCATCTCTAGACAAAACCTTCCCCAACCAAGCCCGGGCATACTAACCCCTCATCAACAAAGCGCCCCTCGCGCCCCATCCTTTCCGCCCTAACGCCACAAGGGCGATCGAGCAGGACGGCTTGGGCGGGTCCCCGTACTTAGTTTCCAAAATCATTCCGCAGCGCGAAGGCCCCCGTTGCCAACGCTTCGTAGAAGCGAGGCAACGGGGGCCTTCATGCGCGAGGACGTTTTGGAAACTAAGTACGGGGACCCGCCCAAGCCGTCCGGTGGGATCAGAGTACCCTTGCTGTTACTCTGCTTTGCCCACAGAGTTGAGGTTGGTCATGCGGATCTTAACCAGCTCGGTGATCTCACGCATGCCCTCCTTGGCCGGCTTCTTGGGGTCGAAGCAGGCGGGGTTCTCGGCCATGTAGGCCATGAAGCCCTTGGTATAGGCCTGACGCAGCTCGGTGGCGTAGTTAACCTTGCAGATACCGTTCTTGACTGCCTCGGCGACCTGCTCATCAGGCACACCGGAAGTGCCGTGCAGAACCAGCGGCACGTCGACAGCGTCGCGGATAGCCTTGACGACGGACTGCTCAATATGCGGCGTAGCGGTGTAGACACCGTGGCTGGTGCCGACGCCAATAGCGAGGGAGGTGCAGCCGGTGCGCTCGACGAACTCCTTGGCCTCATCAGGATCGGTGTAGGGATTCTCACCCTCAACTGCAGGACCGTCGTCCTCCTTGCCGCCGACCTTGCCGAGCTCAGCCTCAACAGGCACGCCCATGGCGCGACCAGCATCGGCAACGGACTTGGTCAGGGCGATGTTGTCCTCAAAAGACTCGTGAGAGCCGTCGATCATGACGGAAGTGTAGCCGGTGCGGAGAGCCTGCATGCAGCGCTCGTAGCCATCGCCGTGATCGAGGTGCAGGGCAACGGGAACCGTAGCGCGCTCGGCAGCAGCCTTGACCATGCCGTAGAAGTAGTCCAGGCCAGCGATCTTGATGGTGCCCGGGGTGGTCTGCATGATGACGGGGGACTTGGTCTCCTCGGCAGCGGCCAGAACGGCCATAACAAACTCGAGGTTCTCGACGTTGAAAGCGCCAACAGCGTAGTGGCCGGCCTGAGCGTCCTTGAGCATCTTTTCGGTGGTAACAAGTGCCATGAGCGTTTGCTCCTCTCCCTCGCCCGCATCTGGACATCGGGCGTAGTTGTTCACAAAGCGTTTTACCTTGCGTTTTACTGCGCTCATTGTATGAAATTCAGCGTCTTTGCATGTGCGAGATATTGAGCCCATGCAGGTCAATACAGTCGTTTTTGAAAAGTAAACGGAAGGAATTGGGGCCGGGCGGGCGTGTTCGATATTGAATTTTGGGCGTTGAGCGTCTTTCTTTTATTGAAAAGATAAGTAATCGAAAGGTGTTTTCTTACTCAAAAAGAAAATGAACGAAAATAGAGTCAACACAATTCCTGCAAATTTAGCCGAGAATGGAGCAGACATGACCCAAGCTACCAACCGTGCTTTTGCCGACGAACGCCGCGCCGCCATCATGGAAATGCTCGAGCACAACGCCTCGGTGCAGGTAGCAGAAATCGCCCAGACCTTTGGCGTGTCCTCCGTCACCGCCCGCGCCGACCTGGACGCGCTCGCCGAAGCAGGCAAGCTGCGCCGCACGCATGGTGGCGCCGTATCGCTCCACAAGCGTCTGACTGTTTCCACGCAGGATCGCCGCATCAATGTCAACGTCGCCGCCAAACAAGCCATCGCACAAAGCGCCATTGAACTCGTCAATGACGGTGACACCCTGCTCGTCGACTCGGGCACCACGGCGCTCGAGTTCGTCCGGCTCCTTGATCAGCGCGACGGCATCACCGTTATCACGGCCGACATTACCATCGCCGATTATATTGACGAGAGCATGCCCTCGGTCGATGTCGTCATGCTGGGCGGGGCACTGCGCAAAGGTCATCGCTATCTGTACGGCCCACTTACCATGCAGGCTCTCCAAATGGTCCACGCCGATCTTGCCGTCATGTGCCCTGGCGCTTTTGTTCCCGGCTGCGGCTTTACGACCGACTTTCCCCAGATGGCCGAGACCAAAACAGCTATGATCGCCGGAGCCCATCAAAGCGTCGCCCTCATGGACGCTAGCAAGGTTAACGGACGCGGCATGTACCGCTTTGCCGAACTGACTGATGTCGACACCATCGTGATGGACCGTGACCCCGATCATGCCGTCGCCACCTCAATCGCCGAGGCCACCGACAGCGCACGTCCAGCCCTCATCATCGCCGGCGCTTAAACAAAAACCACCACAAAGGTGCCTGTCCCCTTTGTGGTGGTTGTGATGGCTGAGCGTCAAAAGTGAGCGTGTCGCTACTTGGACAGCTCGTCGGCGAGGGCCTCGATCTGGGCGCGCGAGGCTTCGTTGAGCGAGCCCAGCACAGTCACCTTGTTCTGCGTCAGGGTGATGTCCTTCATGCCCTCGAGCTCCTTGGTCATAACCTGGGCAGCCGCGGGTGCCCAAGAGCCGGCCTCGACGAGCGCCACCGTACGGTTCTGGTAGGCGTGCTCGGCGAGCGTATGGATGAAGGTGCTCATGCACGGGAAGATCTCGCCCTGATAGGTGATGGAGGCGAGCACCAGACGGTCGTAGCGGAACGCATCCTCAACGGCCTCGGCCATGTCGTCACGAGCCAGGTCAAAGACGGAGACCTTCTGGCCGCGAGCCTCAAGCGCAGATGCGAGCTCCTCGACGGCAGCCTTCAGATGCCCGTACACGCTCGCGTAGGCAATCGTGATACCCTCGTCCTCGGGTTGATAGCTCGACCAGGTGTTATAGGTGTCGAGGTAGTAGCCCAGGTTCTCAGTCAGCACGGGGCCGTGGAGCGGGCAGATAATCTGGATGTCCAGGTCGGCGGCCTTCTTGAGGACGGCCTGCACGAACTTGCCGAACTTACCGACGATGCCAAAGTAGTAACGGCGCGCTTCGCAAGCCCAGCCCTCGGGATCCTCGATGTCGTTGGCGCCAAACTTGCCAAAACCGTCGGCACTAAAGAGCACCTTGTCGGTGGACTCGTAGGAGAAGAGCACCTCGGGCCAGTGAACATTGGGGGCACCGACAAAGGTTAGGCTGTGGCCGCCCAGGTCGAGCACGTCGCCATCTTTGACGACCATCTTGCGCTCGGGGAAGTCGGTGCCAAAGTAGTTGACCATCATACGGAAGGCGCCCATGCTGGCAACAATCTGCGCCTGGGGATAGCGCTCCATAAAGGCGGCGATGCCGGCGGAGTGATCGGGCTCCATGTGATGGACGATCAGGTAGTCGGGCGTGCGGCCATCGAGCACGGCCTCGAGGTTGCCGAGCCACTCGTCAACAAAACCGCCGTCGACTGAATCGGCGACAGCGATCTTTTCGCCCAAGATAACGTAGCTGTTGTATGCCATACCATTCTCGGACACATCGTACTGGCCCTCGAACAGGTCAATGTCGTGATCGTTGACGCCAATGTAGCGGATATCCTTGGTGATCTCCATCAGGCAAAGCCTCCTAGATAGACAAAAGAACCCGTCTATCATAGCACTCGCCCTCGTAGCCACGGCTATCTGCCAGCATCCTTACCGATTGTTATTGATGCGGAATATACCGCTTTTGACCTGCAAAAACTATACGCGAGGCTCTGCCGTGGTGTGCCGAACGATGAGCTTGCCCGGAATACGAATGGCAACAGTCTTGCCCGTTGCCCCCGCTTTGGGAACCGCATGCTCGAATACCTCGCGTCCGCGCTGATGTAGATCGAATCGCACGGTCGTGAGCTCGTTATGCGCGACAAAGTCGTCGAGCGAGTCATCGACGCCCACCACGCTCACGTCCTCGGGCACACGCAATCCGCTGTCGCGCAACGCAGCGATCGCACCGTTTGCCATCTGGTCATTTGCCGCGTAAATCGCCGTCATGGTGCGGTCGTGCTCAGCCAGATATCTGCCGGCTTCGTAACCGCTGTTGGCAGACCAGTCACCCTCGAGCGGTTCAGCCATTTTGATATGCCTGCGCTCGAGAGAATCTCTCCAACCGGCCCGACGGAACTGCTCGTCGACCGAGAAGGACGGACCGCCGATAAAGCGAATTTGCTCGTGGCCCAGCTCAAACAGATGATCCATAAGCAGTAGAGAACAGCCATAGTGGTCGGAGTCGACCGTGGTCACCCGCGGGTGCGCATACATGGTGACGATAACCGTGCCAATGCCCGGCAGCGGATCAAACGCCTCAAAATCGGGCGCCATACGACTCATGCCGATAATGATGCCGTCCACGGGCAGCGCTGCCATACGACGCGTTGCCTCGGCAAGCGAAAACTCCTCAGTCTTGGACATCTCGACCAGCGTGATAGCACAACCGCGGTCGCGGGCTGCACTGGCAATGCCGTCGATCATCGTAAGGTTACCGAACTTGGTGACGTCGTTAACGCACAGCCCGACCGAATGGTAGCGGCCGTCGCGCAGCGAGCGACCGGCATAGCTCGGACGGAAACCGAGCTCCTGCATGGCTGCCTGCACGCGCTGACGCGTCTGTTCGTTCACGTTGGGCAATCCGTTGGCAACGCGCGAAACCGTCTGCTGCGAAACACCGGCAGCGCGGGCAACGTCGGCCATGGAAACCGGACGCGAACCCGTGTCGTTGGAAGGGCGCCTTGCCACAAAATCACCTTCGCTCCTGTAGGAAGCCTAAATACCCCATGCGAAATTGCTGGTCACACGGGAGGCTTTGTTGTCTTCCGATAATGTTAACGTACTCTACTATACCTATCAGCAGTTATGCAGCGCCCTCAATACCACCTGAATACCGTTCACGGCTCATTTTCGACCGATTGCAGGAAAGCGAAGAAGTCCGTGGTTCCAGGCTATGAGTACGTTAACATAAGGCGTAAGCACACCGATACCATGATGGCCTGCGCTCCGGGCGCACAGGCCATGGCGTCGTATTCGAAAGGACGCTCATGATTACCACAACTCCGTTCGGCACCGCCCCCGGCGGCTCGCCGGTTACGGTCTATAACCTTGTTTGCGCAGGTGCCCGCGTGCGCGTTATGGACTATGGCGCGACCATCCTTAGCATCGAGGTTCCCGATGCCTCAGGCGATGTTGCCGACATCGCGCTCGGCTTCGATGCCCTCGATGGCTACTTCGACAATCCGGCGTGCTACGGCGGAACCATTGGGCCTTCGGCCAACCGAACGGATAAAGGCCAAATCGAGATTGCCGGCACGGTCTATCAGATGGCATGCAACGATGGTCCCAACAAAGCCAATAATCTGCACACCGACCTTGAACATGGCCTTCATAAGCGCGTGTGGAACGCCACGGTCGACGAGATTACCAACACGGTGAGTTTTACATGCAAGTTGGTCGACGGCGAACTGGGCCTCCCGGGCAACCGCACCTTTACCGTTGCCTATGTCCTGCAGGCAGGGCCAACGGGTGCCGCAGAGCTCACCTGCACGCAAAGCTGCGTTACCGATGCCGACACCTTCGTCAACATGACCAACCACACGTACTTCAACCTTGCGGGGCACGATGCCGGCACGGTTCTGGACCAGGTCGCGACTATCGACGCCGAGGCTTTCCTCCCCCAGCGCCAGGACAACGTCTCTTCTGGCGAGGTTCGCCCCGTGGCCGGTACGCCATTCGATTTCCGCGCACCCAAGGCGCTCGGCCGCGACATCGAGGCGAACGACGAGCAGCTCAAGATTGCACGGGGCTTTGACCATTGTTTCTGCCTGGATAGCTTTACCCCCGACGCCGACCCGCGCCACGCACTGCGCTTGCAAGATCCAAACTCGCGCCGCACGCTCGACATCTTCGTAACCGCACCGGGCGCGCATCTGTATACCGGCAACTGGCTCAGCGATATCGACGCCAAAGACGGCTGCAGTTACGGTCCTCGCGACGGCGTCGCATTTGAGCCCGAGTTTTGGCCTGACAACAACCATCACACAGATTGGGCACATCCCGTCTGCACGCCTGACCACCCGTTTAGCTCGACAATCGTGTACCGATTCTCGACGATTTGTTAACCCACCCTCGTCGAGATGCGAGGGAGCAGCGTTATGACTCCCGTCTACTCCCTCGCACCTTGATATGTTTACGTACTCATAAGCAAAGCCCGGTAGCTCGGGATAACCAAGAAAGGAAGACACCATGACCGCCCCCGACGAAAAGACACTCGCCACGCTCACCAAGCTGTTTGAGGAGGAGTTTGGCCCCATCGGCGACCGCCAGGTGCTCTACGTGCACGCGCCCGGGCGTTCCGAGATCAGCGGCAATCACACCGATCACGAGGGCGGTCACGTTATCGCCGGCTCGCTCGATGTCGCTGTCGACGGTATCGCCGTGGCAACCGACTCCAACAGGATTCGCGTCGCCGACGAGGGCTATCCTACGTTTGAGATCACGCTCGACACGCTGGATGTTCAGGAGTCCGAGAAGGGCACGTCCGCAAGCCTCGTCCGCGGCATGGCACACGAGATTGCAGCCCTTGGCGTTGAGCCCCACGGCTTCGACTTCGCCTTCACCTGCTCCGTCCCCTCGGGTGGTGGCCTTTCCAGCTCTGCCGCCGTCGAGGCCGCGTACGGTCGTGCCATGGAGACGCTCTGGGGCGCGCCCGCCATTGAGCCCGTCACGCTCGCTCAGATGAGCCAGCGCACCGAGAACAACTACTACGGCAAGCCCTGCGGTCTGATGGACCAGGCCGCCGTATGTCTGGGCGGCCTTGCCTACATGGACTTTGAGGACCAGGCTCAGCCTAAGACCCAGAAGCTCGAGCTCAACTTTGAGGACCACGGCTATGCGCTCGTGCTCGTTAAGGTCGGCGCCGACCACGTGGCCGCCACCGATGACTACGCGGCCGTTCCGCGCGAAATGCAAGACGTCGCCGCCGAGTTTGGCAAGGCACGCCTGTGCGAGGTAAACGTTGCCGATTTTGACGCCAAGCTCCCCGAGCTGCGCGCCAAGCTGGGCGACCGTGCCTGCCTGCGCGCCGTTCACTACTGGTACGAGAACGGCCTGGTCGATAAACGCTGGGCGGCCCTGAACGCCGGCGACATTGACCAGTTCCTGGTCCTGACGCGCGAGTCCGGCGCCAGCTCTGCCATGTACCTGCAGAATGTTGTTGCCAAACTGGGTGCCGAGCAGCCTTCCATGTACGCGCTTGCTCTTGCCGAGCATGTGCTCGACGGCCGTGGCGCCGTTCGTATTCACGGCGGCGGCTTTGGCGGTACCATCCAGGCTTTCGTGCCGCTCGATCTGGTCGACACCTTCATCACCAAGATGAACAGCTGGCTGGGCGAGGGCTCTGCCCGTCACTACGCCATCTCTGACAAGGGGGCTTACGCGGCATGGCTGTAATGACTGACGTGCGCGAGGCCGCGCAGAACCTGATCGAGTACGCTATTCACCGATCGATGATCGGCCAGGACGATCGCATCTGGGCATACAACACCATTTTGGAGTGCATCGGCGCCACGGGTCCCGCGCTCGACATGGCTTGGGCGCTCAAGACCGAGAAGATTTCGCTCTTGCACCCCGATACACTCCCCGACTTTGACCTGGAGGGCACGCTTGCCGCGCTTTCCGAGGCCGCCGTGGCCAACGGTGCTGCCGAGGACACGGCGTCGGGCCGCGACCGCATCGCCATGCGCATCATGGGCGGGCTCATGCCGAGGCCTTCGGTTGTAAACGAGGAGTTCAACGGACGTATGGGCGTCCACGAACCCCGCGCCGCGACCGACTGGTTCTACGGCCTGTGCTGTGACGCCGGTTACGTGCGCCGCGCCGCCATCGCGCGCAACATCAAATGGAGCACTTCCACCAACTGGGGTGACCTGGAGATCACTATCAACCTGTCCAAGCCTGAGAAGGACCCGCGCGATATCGCCGCGGCAGGTGCAGCCAAGAACACGGGCGAGAAGTATCCCGCCTGCCAGCTCTGCATCGAAAACGAGGGCTATCCCGGACGTTCCGCCGCAGCCGACGGCGGCGCTCACCCCGCCCGCCAGAATCTGCGCGTCATCCCCATCCAGCTCGACGGCGAGCGCTGGGGCTTCCAGTACAGCCCGTATGCGTACTTTAACGAGCACTGCATTGCCATGAGCTCCGAGCATCGCCCGATGCACGTCGACCGTAAGGGACTGACCTGCCTGCTCGACTTTGTGGACCTGTTCCCGCACTACTTTATTGGCTCCAACGCCGACCTGCCCATCGTGGGCGGCTCGATTCTTTCGCACGACCACTTCCAAGGCGGTGCGCACGAGTTCCCCATGATGCATGCCGCCGAGGTCTCGCAGTTTAGCGTACCCGGATTTGACCAGGTCAGCGGCACTGTGCTGCAATGGCCGCTTTCGGTGCTGCGCCTGCGCTCGCATGACCGCGCTCAGCTGCTCGACGCTGCCGAGAAGATTATCCTCGCTTGGCGCGAGTGGACCGATGAGTCGGTTGGCATCGTCGCGCACACAGTCGACGGCGTAGCGCACAACACCGTGACGCCCGTCATCCGCCGCGTCGATTCCCGCGGCAATGCCGGCGGCGAGATCTACGAGGCCTACCTGGCGCTTCGCTGCAATATCACGACCGACGAGCATCCGCTGGGCGTGTTCCACCCGCATGCCGAGTATCACCATATTAAAAAGGAGAACATCGGCCTGATCGAGGTCATGGGCCTGGCCATTTTACCGCCGCGCTTGGTTCCCGAGCTCGGCGCTGTCCGCGAGCACCTGCTGGCGGCCAAGGCCGATGCCAGCTACGATCTCGCCGGCGCGCTCGAGGGCGACGACCTTTGCCGCAGCCACGCCGCATGGGCCGAGGACGTCTTTGTTCGTCGTGCCGATGAGCTTACGGCCGACAACGCCATCGACATCCTGCACGAAGAGGTCGGCGTGGTGTTTGGCCACGTGCTCGACAACGCCGGCGTCTTTAAGTGGGACGAAGCCGGCCGCGCCGCCCAACAGCGCTTTATCGACTCGTTGTAATGATCCCTTGGGGACGGAGGAAAACGG